>JBKOVG010000367.1:0-7013 GCA_046723845.1 Candidatus Methylomirabilota bacterium
GGGCTGTCCTTCCGCAAACCGGTACTCCATGACGAAATCTCGACCCTCGACGTACCCAAGATCGCGGAGACCCTGAAGGAACGTCTCACGGGCTTTCGGGGGAAAGGCTGCTGAACCGGGACCCAGATAGCTCAGCCGCTACGCGACGACCGCCAACGTGGACGGGAAGGTGTACGGGTACCGTAACGTCGGCGACCCGAAGCAACGCCGTCGTGAGATCGTGCCGAAAGAAGCCGCCGTCGTGAAGCGGATCTTCGAGCTGAGTGCCGACGGTCGCGGTCTCCTGAAGATAGTGAAGATCCTGAACGGCGAGAAGATCCCCTCCCCCACCGGCCGAGGGTGGGCCACCACCGGCGTCCGCGAGATGCTGAAGCGCGATCTCTACCGCGGCATCAGCGTGTACGGCAAGACCCGGTGGGAGTGGCGCGACGGTGGGAAGTTCAAGGTCGCCGTGCCAGGGAAGGAGTGGCGTCGCGTCCCCGCCCCCGAGTTGCGGATCATCTCCGACAAGCTCTGGAAGGCGGTGCAGGATCGGCAGGAGCTCACGCGCGAAACGTTCCCAGGTCGCGGGAAGCGCGGCGAGCTCCAGGGCCGGCGTGAGGCCGGCCTCGTGAGCCAGTACTTGCTCTCTGGCTTCCTGCGGTGCTCCTGCGGCGGCAACCTGACCGTCATCACGCGGCCCGGTCGCGGGGGCGTCAAGCGGTATTGGGTCTGCACGGTCTCGCACCACCGCGGCAAGGACATCTGCCCCAACGGGAGAGGCATCCCGTACGAGGAGCTGACCGCCGCAGTGATCACGACGTTCAACGAGACCATCTTCCATCCGAAGGCGCTCGCCATCATGGTGCAAGAGGAGCTCCGGCGACGGGCCGAGGAGCCGGACGCGGTGAAGGCGGAGATCGAGGGCCTGCGCCGTGATCTCGCCAAGCTCGAGCAGGAGATCGCCAGGGGCGTCGAGTGCATCTTCGAGGGCACTGCTGGCGACGTGAAAGCCCTTGGGCAGGCCTTGAAGGGCAAGGAGCGGGAGAAGGACGTGATCACGGCCAAGCTGGAGCACCTCGACGGGATCCAGAAGGCGGCGGAGGGATTCGACCTTGCGGAGTGGATGCACGAGCAGACCGAGCTGCTCGATCAGATCAAGACCCACATGTCACGCGGCAGCCTACCGCCCGAGGAGGCAACGGCCGACCAGCGCTCGCGGTTCGCGGAGGGAGCACGGCGCATCCTCCGCGTTTGTCTCCCGGCCCCGCTAGTCGTCTCCCCGGACCCCGACGGCGGGTGGACATTCAAGGGCCAGGGGCGGTTCATTGAGCAAGGAATCCGCGAGGTTCTGGGCCGAATCAACCCGACCCAGAATCCCGAGTCACAGAAAATGGTGCCCCCGGGGTGACTCGAACACCCGGCCCGCAGTTTAGGAAACTGCTGCTCTATCCACCTGAGCTACGGGGGCGTGGCCACGCGAGATCGACAATCAACACGCTGGCCGCATTCTAGCACCGCTCAGAACAGGTCCTGCGCCTGCATCCCGCGCGCGGCCATGAGGCGGCGGAGGCGCTCCAGGGCGGCAGACTCGATCTGACGCACGCGCTCGCGCGTCACGCCGAGCTTGCGGCCGATGGCCTCGAGGGTCATGGGCTCCTCGCCGGTGAGGCCGAAGCGCCAGCCAAGGACGTTGCGCTCCGAGTCGGGCAAATCGCGGAGCACCTCGGCCAGGTCCTCCCTCGCCTGGAGGGCGGCGGCCAGCCCCGCCCCGGGCGGAGGCTCGGTGTCCGCTACCGCGTCCTCCACGGAGCCGGTGCCGCCGGGGACGGGCGGCGCGTCGAGGGAGAGGGGGCGCTGGCTCATGCGCTCGATGTGCTCGATCTCCTCCAGAGGATGATCGAGGGCCTTGGCGATCTCCTCGGTGGTGGGGACGCGTCCGAGAAGCTGGGTCAGCTCCGACTTCTTCTTGGTGAAGCGGCCGAGGAGCAGCTCGATGTGCACGGGAAGGCGGATGGTACGCGCCTGGTTGGCAAGAGCGCGCGAGAGAGACTGGCGAATCCACCACACCGCGTAGGTGGAGAAGCGCGTGCCCCGCCCGGGCTGGAACTTCTTCACGGCGTGGAGGAGCCCGAGATTGCCCTCCTCGATGAGGTCGAGCAGGGACAGGCCGCGGTTCAGATAGCGGCGGGACACCCGCACCACGAGGCGCAGGTTGGCTTCGGTGAGACGCCGCTCGGCGTCGGCATCGCCCTTCTGGACGCGCCGGGCGAGCTCCTGCTCTTCGTCCGGCGTGAGGAGGGGCACCTTGGCGATGTCGCTGAGGTAGATGCTGAGGAGCTCGCGGCCACGAGCGGCGGCATCCGGCTTGTCCTTGTCGCCGGCCAGCTCGAGGGGATCGCGCTCGAGGAGCGTCTCGAGGGGCTCACCGCTGTCCTCCAGGTCGAGGGTGTCGGCCTGGGGCTCACTCATCCTCGTCGCCGTCCATCGGGTGCACGCGCGCCGAGTCCGTGGGCATGTCCGGTGCCTCGTCCACCTTCACGTCGACCACATCGCGCGTGGGCAGGAGATGGATGGGGTTGTAGACCATGCCGTCGTGGCGGATTTCGAAGTGCAGATGCGGACCCGTGGCGCGGCCGGAGCGTCCCACGGTGCCGATGATGGTGCCCGTCGACACTCGGTCACCCACCTCGACCAGATTCTCGAGGTTGTGCGCGTAGACCGTCACGAAGCCGCCCTCGTGCTCCACCCGGATCACCCGACCGTATGCTCGCTCCTGGCCGCTCGAGATCACCGTGCCGGGAGCGGCGGCGAGGATGGGCGCCCCGATCTCCGCCTTGATGTCCATGCCCGCATGCCAGCCGAGGCGGCGGCGCCCGAAGGGAGAGACGACCTGACCCTCCACGGGCCACACGAACTCGATCCCGTTCTCGAGGCCCGGCTCGGCCATGTAGAAGCGCGTGGGGACGCGGCGCGGCCCCGCCCGCACGAGGAGCACGTCGCCGTTGGCGAGCACGGCGTCGATCAGTCGCACGGGCGCCTCGTTCGCCGCCATCTTCGCGCTCGGCACCACGAGGCGCTGGCCGACCCGGAGCTGCTCGGGGCGCGCGAGATGGTTGGTGTCGATGAGGGCTTTCCGGCTCACGCCGTGACGGGCGGCGATGCGGCTCAGGCTCTCGCCCGAACGCACCACGTGCACGGTGCGGCCCGCGGGCACGTTAGGCTTGCTCTCGCGTGTCGTCCGCTCCGGCACGGGATGCGTCTTCGACATGGGATGCGTCTTCGGCGAGCTGTGGGGCCGCGGTGAGGCTTTTTTGGGTGGCGCCGCCGCCTCGGGCAGGCCGGGATGAGCAAGGAAGAGTCCCGGAAGGAGCAGGCCCAGCCCGATGGCCTGCCGGCAGCGCGGTCGCTTCACGAATCGAACTCCGCGAAGCGCACCTCGAAGGACGTGAAGCGCCCGGTGGGCGGACGCCAGGCCACCGACAGGGTCTCGACGTGGGCGAGCGGAGGGCCCTTGTGAAGATCGCGCGCGAGCTCTTCGATCACCTCGCGGCCACCCTCCACGCGCACGCGAACCCTCCCGTCCCTGAGGTTCATCACGTAGCCCCGCAGCCCGAGCTGCGCGGCCTTTCGCTGCGCGAAGTTCCGATATCCCACACCCTGCACATGTCCCCCCACGATGATCTCCGCTGCACTCTGCGGCCGGGGCCTGCTCATGGCATGCGGTACGGGTGAAAAATGGTCGGGGCGACTGGATTTGAACCAGCGACCTCCTGCTCCCGAAGCAGGCGCGCTACCAAGCTGCGCTACGCCCCGTCCCTGACGCCATTCTACGCTTCCCACGCGTACTTGCCGATCAACTTCACGAACACGCAGCTCGAGTCCTCGCTCTCCCGCGTCTGCCCGCCCTGCTTGTCCAGTATTTTGAGCCGTTGGGCATCCTCTGGCCCCACGGGCATCACGAGCCGGCCACCCTCGGCCAGCTGGTCCACGAGGGGCGGCGGCACGCTGGGCCCGCCCGCCGCCACGACGATGCGATCGAACGGCGCCTCGTCGGCCCAGCCCATGGTGCCGTCGGCTGCACGCACCCACACGTTGGTCGCCCCGATCAACTCCAGGGTCTGTCGCGCGCGCGCCGCGAGCTTGGGGATCCGCTCGATGGTGCACACGCGCGCGGCCAGGCGGGAGAGGACGGCGGCCTGGTAGCCGCTACCCGTCCCGATCTCCAGCACCTTCTCGCGTCCCGTGAGGCGCAGCAGCTCGGTCATGCGCGCCACCATGAAGGGCTGCGAGATGGTCTGCGCCTCGCCGATGGGGAGCGGATGATCGCCGTAGGCCCGATCGCGCAGCGCCTCGTCCACGAAGAGGTGCCGCGGCACGCTCCGCATCGCCTCCAGCACCGCGGGGTCGCTGATGCCCCGCTTCACGAGCTGCTCGGCGACCATGCGCTCGCGCTCTCGCCCGTATCGCTGCTCGCCCGTGGCCACCGCGCCCGGCCCGCGCCGCGCTCCGATCACCGCGGCCGCTTCTTCAGCAGCGAGTTGAGGCCCGACTCCCAGTCGGCCATGCGCTCGAGGGCTCCGTAGTGCGTCAGGTCGAGGTGCAATGGCGTCACGCTGGCCAGCCCGCGATTCACCGCAGCCATGTCCGAACCCTGGTCCTCGTTCCATTCCGGAGGCCCCGCTCCGATCCAGTAGTAGGGCACCCCGCGCGGATCCGTCTCCCGCACCACCTTCTCCCGGTACACGCGATGGCCGAGCCGCGTCATCTTGATGCCGCTCGCCGGGCCCGACGGCACGTTCACGTTCAGGAGCGTCTTGGCGGGCAGCCCTTCCACCAGGACGCGGCTCGCCACCAGCCGCGCCACCGCGCCCGCGCTCTCGAAGCCCGCGTCCGCCGCGTCGCCTCGCGACACGGCCATGGACGGCACCCCCAGCAGCGTGCCCTCCATGGCGGCGGAGACCGTGCCCGAGTACGTCACGTCGTCGCCGAGGTTCGAGCCGTGATTGATGCCCGAGGCGACGAGCACGGGCCGCTCGGGGAGGAGGCCGAGCACGGCGAGGTTCACGCAATCCGACGGGGTGCCGTTGACCGCGAAGCGGCGCTCACCCATCTGGGTGACGCGGAGGGGGCGATGCAGGGTCAGCGCGTGCCCGACCGCGCTCTGCTCACGATCGGGAGCCACCACGTACACGTCGCCCAGGTCCTCGAGGGCGGCGGCGAGCGCGGCCAGCCCCGCCGCGTGCACGCCGTCGTCGTTGGTGACCAGGATCACCGCCGGCATCGCCGCTCACCGTTCGTCGAAAAAAAGAGATGGCAGATCCGAGAATCTGCCATGGTCGCTCCCTCTAAAATGGTCGGGGCGACTGGATTTGAACCAGCGACCCCTTGACCCCCAGTCAAGTGCGCTACCGGGCTGCGCCACGCCCCGACCCAAGGCGTCATTGTACGGAGGGATGACGCGAAAGACAATACGGCGTCAGCTTTTCGGAGGGTTCAGGCGGTCCCGGATCGCCCGCAGCTGATCGCGCAGACGGCGCAGCGCCCCTTCGAGCGCCGTGCTGCGCACGCCCAGGTCGAGCTGGGCGGGGCCGCGGCTCTCGATGAGCAGTCGCTTCTTCGCGCCCTCGAGGGTGAGCCGCTCGTCGTAGAGCAGGGTCTTGATGCGCAGGACCAGGTCGAGATCGCGCCGCCGGTACAGGCGCTGGCCCGCGGGATTCTTCTTCGGCCGGAGGAGACGGAACTCCGACTCCCAGTAGCGAAGGACATAGGCGGGCACCTCCGTGAGGGCCTCGACCTCGCCGATCCGGTAGTAGAGCTTGTCCGGGATCGCCACGTCGCCCTGCCCTT
Organism: Candidatus Methylomirabilota bacterium; assembly: GCA_046723845.1. Classification (GTDB taxonomy): domain Bacteria; phylum Methylomirabilota; class Methylomirabilia; order Rokubacteriales; family CSP1-6; genus AR37. The sequence goes on from JBKOVG010000367.1 coordinate 5,830, forward strand.
CCCCGCTCTCCACCGGGCCGCCGCCGCTCACGCCGTCGACCTCACGTCGTCGTCTGCTGGTTGATCCGCTGCTTGAGACCCTTGCTCGGCTTGAACGTCAGCACCTTGCGTGCGGTGATCTCGATGCTGTCCCCAGTTTGGGGATTGCGTCCGCGCCGTGAAGCCTTCCGCCGGATGCGGAAGTGTCCGAAGCCGACGATCTTCACGTCCTCGCTCTTCTCGAAGCAGCGGAAGATGATGTCAAACAGCGATTCCACCACGGAGGCCGACTGCCGCTTCGACAGCCCGTGGGCCGCTACCGCATTGATCAGATCGTTCTTCGTCAGCGCTGTCACCTCCCCTCGGTCCGGATCGGTCGCCGCATCGACTGCGAATCGCCTCGGGTGTCGCTCATCAGCGGGCGGCGCCCTGGGCGAGAAAGCCCGGATGTCCCTTCGCCTCGAGCTCGCCGCGCACCTGGAGCGCCTTGGTGCGATCGGGATAGCCGCCCACGCGGACGACGTGATAGACCGTTCCGCCGCCTCCGCCGCTCGGGGCGGGCGCCGCGGCCGGCGTGGCCTTCGCGCGCCTGATCACGACCTTGAAACCTTCCTTCTTGAGGGCGGAGGAGAGCGACATGGCCGTTTCGAGATCGTAGGAGGGATTGACGACGAGCCCGCCCTTCACCGGCTGCGCGGTGCCCTTGCCCTTGAGCGCCGCGTTCACCGCGTCGGCGGTGGAGCCGGTGATGAAGAGCTGGTTCTGCCCTCCGGCATCCGCCGGCTTGGCCGGCGCCGCCGCGGGAGCCGCCGCGCTGCCTCCGCGCGAGATGCGGCTGATCGTCACCGGGAAGTTCTCCCCCTTGAGCTGCTTCCAGAGGGCCTCGGCGTTCTTCTCCTCGACGAAGGCGCCCACCTGCACCCAGTATCCGCCGCTCGAGGAGCCGTCCTCCGCGGGAGCGCTCCGCTTGGCGCTGGCCTTCGCCTCGGCCTTCGGCGTCTCCGCCTTTGCCGCCGGTGCGGACTTGGTCGCGGGTGCGCTCGGAGCCGGCGCCGACGGCAGCGGCGCCGTTCCCACGGGACGATCAGGGGGCGTCGCGGGAGTCGACGGCGCCTGCGCGGTCTTCGGCGGCTCCGCCGGCGCTGGTGCAGCGGGCGGAGCCGGCGCGGCAGGCGGCGCCCCGCTCTTGCCGGCCGGCGCTGGCG
>JBKOVG010000046.1:0-24582 GCA_046723845.1 Candidatus Methylomirabilota bacterium
GCGCGGGCGGGGCAGGGCCGAGGGCGTCGAGCTGCGAGATGAGCAGCGCAGCGCGCGCCTCGTATCGGTCCCGCAGCTCCTGGTAGTCGTCGTCGGAGAGATGACCCGCCTCGTGATCGAAGACCAGCTCCTTCAGGGAGCGATACACCGTGGCCTTTTCCTCCATCAGCTCGAGCCGGCGGTCCGGCCCGGCATCGCGTCCTGCCGCTCCGTCACGACCGGCGCCGCGCACCAGAGGCCACAAGACGAGGACGAGAGCGGGCACACCGATGACGACGATGGCGAGCCATTGCGCTGCGCTCATGACCGGGTGTTCCGCCTCACCGGTCGAGCTCCTCCATCTCGCGCCGGATGCGCTCGCGCACGGCAGGCTCGAGCGCGGGCGGCCGCACGGGCGACGGCGCGCGCCGCCAGCGTCGTAGCACCACGGCCACCACCACGAGCCCGACGCCGAGAACGAGGAAGGGCGCCACCCACACGAGGAGATCGAAGCCGCGGCGAGGCGGCGAGAGGAGGATCCACGGCCCGTACTTCTCGACGAAGTAGTCGCGCACCTGGGCAGGCGTCTCGCCCGCGGCCAGCCGCTCGCGTATGATGCCGCGCATCTGGTTCGCCGTCTCCGAGGGCGAGTCCGCCACGGAGAGGCTCTGGCAGACGACGCAGCGGAGCTGCGAGGCGATCTCGTGCACGGTCTCCTCGTTCACCGGGGCGGGGCTGGCCGCCCTGGCCGACGTCACCGCGAGGAGGAGCAGGGCGAAGGCGGCGGACAGGCGCGTCACGGCTTCTCGGCGAGCAGGGTCTCGAGGCGCGCGCGGGCGATGTCGTCGGTGAGCTCGCCCACCTGCTTGAAGCGCACGTGGCCCTGCCGGTCGATGAAGAAGGTCTCGGGCACCCCGTAGACCCCGTAGTCCACCGCGACGTGGCCGCCGGGATCGGGCGCGTTCGGGAAGGTGTGCTGGAACTGCTCGATGAATTTCCGCGCCGCCTCGTCCTGGTCCTGCACGTCGACGCCCAGGACGACCACGCCCTTGTCCCGGTACGCCTGCCAGGTTCGCTCGATGACCGGCGCCTCCTCGTAGCAGGCGGGCCGGCACCACGAGGCCCAGAAGTTCAGCATCACCACGCGGCCGCGGTAGCGCTCGAGGCTCACGGGATCGCCGGTAAAGCTGGTCAGGGTGAACTTCGCCGCCGGCTTGCCGATGAGGGGCGAGGGAATCTCGCGTGGGTTGGTCCAGAAGCCGTAGGCCAAGAGGAGGAGCACGGGCACCACGGCGAGCGGGATGCTGAAGCGGAGCCAGCGTGCGCTCACGCGGCTCTCCGGCGCTCGGGCAGGATGGCGAGCGCGCCGCCCAGGGTGAGCACGAGGCCGCCGATCCACAGCCACGAGACCATCCAGTTGATCTTGAGCTTCACCGTGGCCTGCGAGCCGTCGCGCGCGAAGTCGCCCAGGACCAGGTACACGTCCTTCATGAGGCCGAGCCGGTAGTCGACGGCGGCGATGGGCGTCTGCTCCTGCGGGTAGAACTTGCGCGCGGGGTGGAGCATGGCGGGCGCGCGGCCACCGTTGGTCATGGTGAAGGCGCCCGTGACCTTGAAGTGATTCGACTCCTCAGAGGCCTCGAGCCCCTCGAAGCGCACGCGATAGCCGCCGAGCTCGACGCTCTGGCCCTTGGCGAGCGTGGTCTCCGTCTCGATCGACCACGCCTGCGAGCCCGCCACGCCGAGGGCGATCACGAGAATGCCCAGGTGCACCACGAAGCCGCCGTAGCGCCGGTTCTGGCGGCGCAGGAGTCCCCAGGTGGCGGCGCCCCAGTCGTCTCCGCTCCGCCGGCGCGCCCGCACCGCGCGCACGTAGTCGAGGACGATGGTGCCCGCGACGAAGACCACCAGGCCGAGGGCGATGAGCACGATGGCGTTGCCGACGCCCAGGAGACGGAAGGCGGCCGCGGCCACGATGCCCGCGAGGACGGGCTTGAGGAAGTTGCGCCGGAGGTTGTCCGCGGAGGCGCGCCGCCACGCGATGAGTGGGCCCACCCCCATGAGGAAGAGGAGGCCCAGGAAGATGGGAATGTTCACGAGGTTGAAGAAGGGGGCGCCCACGCTCACCTTGACGCCCCGCATCGCCTCGGACAAGAGGGGGAACACCGTGCCGAAGAAGACGGTGAAGGTGGCGGCGACCAGGAGGAGGTTGTTCAGGAGGAAGGCGGACTCGCGCGAGACCACGGAGTCGAGCTCACCCTGGCCGCGCAGCCGCTCCATGCGCGAGGCGAGGAGGGCGAACGATCCCACGAGCACGAGGGCGAGGAAGGCGAGGAAGAAGACGCCGATCGCGCCCTGGGTGAAGGCGTGGACGGAGCCGATGATGCCGGAGCGGGTGAGGAAGGTGCCGAAGAGCGTGAGCCCGAAGGTGAGGATGATGAGGGAGAGGTTCCAGAGCTTCAGCATGCGCCGCCGCTCCTGGATCATCACGGAATGCAGAAAGGCAGTGGCGGTGAGCCACGGCATGAAGGCCGAGTTCTCCACGGGATCCCACGCCCAGTACCCGCCCCAGCCGAGCACGTGATAGCTCCACCAGCCGCCGATGAGGAGGCCCAAGGAGAGGAAGTACCAGGCGATGATGGTCCAGCGGCGCGTGATGGTGATCCACTCTTCGCCGGTGCGCCCCACGATGAGGGCGGCCATGGCGAAGGCATAGGGCACGGTGAAGCCCGTGAAGCCCAGGTAGAGGGCCACGGGATGCGTGATCATCCCCGAGTCCTCGAGGAGCGGGTTGAGGCCGCGGCCGTCCGGGGGAATGGGCTGGAGGCGCTCGAAGGGCGGAGCGGGCACCGTCATGATGAGGAGGAAGAAGGCGAGGATGCCCAGCATCACCGAGAGCACCCACGGGTAGAGCTCGGGCTGCCGGCGCCGGTACTGCACGACCACGATGAGGGTGTAGATGGAGAGCATCCACGACCAGAGGATGATGGAGCCCTCGAGGGCGCCCCACAGCGCGGTCACGCGATAGTAGAAGGGCGTGCCCCGATTGGTGTTGAAGGCGACGTAGCGGACGGAGAAGTCGAAGGTGAGGAAGGCGTAGAGCATGAGGGCGATGCAGGCGGTGATGAGGATCCACACACCGATGGCCGCCCGCTCGCCGGAGCGCAGCAGGTCGAGCCGGCCCGTGCGTCCGCCCGCCGCCGTGGCGAACATCCCCCACAGGGCGAGGGCGAGAGCGGCGACGGTGGCGCCGTAGCCCAGTTCGGGGATCATCGGCCCTCGCCGCGCAGGCTCTTCATCAATTCCTTGTAGCCGGGATCGGCGCCGTCGTGCGGCGCCTTGTACTCCTCGGAGTGCTTGGCGAGGATGAGCGAGGCCTTGAAGTAGCCGTCGCGCGTCCACGCGCCCTCCACCACTGCTCCGCGGCCTTCCGCGAAGAGATCGGGCGGCGCGCCCTTGTGTTTCACCGGCACGCTCGACTTGCCGTCGGAAAGCGTGAAGGAGAGATCGAGGCTCTTCGATTCCCACTTGAGCGAGCCGGGCATCACGAGCCCGCCCAGGCGATAGGTCTTGCTGGGAACGGGAGCGGCGAGGAGCTCGGTGGGGGTGACGAAGTACACCACGCTCTGGCTCACCCCCGCCCAGATCAGATAGGCGATGGCCGCCACGATGACGAGCCCGCCCGCGATGAACTTGCCCCGGCGGCTCATGCGCCCCCGCGCGATCGCCGGCTCGTCAGCGCCTTCGCGCGGCCGGCCAGTCGGCGCCAGTAGACGAGGAGCACGACGGCGGCGAGGCCATAGGCGCCGAAGACGTAGCTCCAGTTATTCGGCATGCTGCTCCTCGAGGCGGGCGATCTCCGTGCGCTTGGCGAGCAGATAGAGGAAGAGCAGCGTGAAGGCGAGCCAGTTCACGAAAAGAGTGAGGGCGATCGGAGCCGCGATGGGCGACGGCTCGGGGCCCAGAATGGTGGCGGGCTGATGAAGCGCGCGCCACCACTTCACCGAGAAGTGCACGATGGGAATGTTGGCCGCGCCCAGGATGCCCACCACGGCGGCGGCGCGCGCCCGGCGATCGGGCTCGTCGATCATCCCGCGGAGCAGGAGATAGCCGAGGTAGACGAGGAAGAGCACGGCGGTGGAGGTGAGCCGGGCATCCCACGTCCACCACGTGCCCCACGTCGGCTTGCCCCAGATGGAGCCAGAGGCGATGGTGATGCCGGTGAAGATCACGCCGGGCTCGGCCGCTGCGAGGGCGAGACGGTCCCAGCCCGCTCTCCGCGTGAGCAGGTAGCCCACGCTGCCGATGAAGACGAGGGCGAAGGCGAGATAGGCGGTGAGGACGGCGGGCACGTGGAGGTACATGATGCGCTGGACGTTGCCCTGCACGACCTCCCGCGGCGCATACCCGAAGGCGGCGACGAGGCCGGCCACGAGGCCGAGCACGGCGAGCCAGCCGAGGATGCGGACGGCCATCAGCCCTCCAGCACGAACTCGAAGGTGAGCACGCCCACGACGAGGTACACGAGATCCGCCGCGGCGAGCAGCTTGAGCCACGCCGCCGCCTCCCCGAGCGGCTCGCCGAGGAGCACGGTCTGCGTCGCGCTCACCGCGGCGAGCAGCACGGGGACGACGGCGGGGAGCAGGAGCACGGGGAAGAGCAGCTCGCGGGCACGGAGCTGGGCGGTGATGGCGCCGAAGAGCGTGCCCACCGCGGCGAGCCCCAGGGTGCCGAGGGCGAGGACGAGCACGAGCCCGGGCAGCACGCTCGTGAAGTCGAGGCTGAAGAAGAGCGCGAAGAGGAGCACGAGCACGGCTTCCACCACCGCCATGAGCAGCACGTTGCCCGCCAGCTTGCCGAGGTAGATGGCGGACTTGTCGCCGGGGGCGAGGACCAGCCCTTCCCAGCAGTCGTTCTCGCGCTCCACGAGGAAGGTGCGGCCGAAGGCGAGGAGCCCGGCGAGGATGAAGCCGAGCCAGAGCAGTCCGGGCAGCGCCGTCTCCACCCGCGCGCGTTCCGGCCCCAGGGCGAACTGGAACACGAAGAGGAGAAGGAGGGAGAAGAACACGAGCGCGTTGAGGCTCTCCTTGCTCCGCCGCTCGCTCAGCACGTCCTTCCACACCACGATCCACGCCCGACGCACGTAGCCGCTCACGACGCGATCCCCGAGCCGAGGGCGAGGTCGTCGTAGAGCCGGCGCAGGTCGTCGTGGCCGAGCTCGGCGGTGGGACGGTCGAGCACGAGACGCCCGCCCGCGAGGATAGCTATCCGATCCGCCACGCCGAGGCCCGCGTCGAAGCTGTGGGTGGCGACTACGAGGGCCCCGCCGCGCGCCTTGAAGGCCACGAGGAACTCGCCGAGCCACTTCCGCCCCGCGCGATCGAGCCCGGTGAATGGCTCGTCGAGGAGGAGGAGCCGACCCCGTCCGAGGAGCACGCGGGCGAGGGCGAGCCGCCGCTTCATACCCGCCGAGAAGGTGCGCGCGCGCCGCTCCGCCACCGTGTCGAGCTCCACCGATTCGAGGGCGGCGTGGAGACGGGAGCGGGCAGCGTCGTGCCCGCCCATCACCGACCAGAAGCGCAGGTTCTCGATCGCGGTCAGATCCTCGTAGATCCACGTGCCGTGCCCGATCATGTCGATGGCGCCGCGCACCACCAGGGGTTCCTTCAGCGCGTCCAGGCCCACGATGCGCAGCGAGCCCGAGGTCGGCCGCAGGAGGGTGGCGAGGATACGGAGGAGCGTGGTCTTGCCCGTGCCGTTCGGTCCCAGAAGGGTGAGACCCTGGCCCGCCTCGAGCGAGAGCGAGACGTCCTCGAGGGCGGGCGTGGGACCGTAGGTCTTGCGAAGGTGCGCCGCCTCCACCACGAGCCCGGAAGCGGTCAGCGGCGGTGCGATCAAAGCCTCATCGCTCTCAGACGCGCGATGCGCTCCTCGATCGGCGGGTGCGTCGAGAACAAGGTGGCGAGGCCGCCCGCGGTGAGCGGGTTGACGATGAAGAGGTGCGCGGTGGCCGGCGTCGCCTCCATGGGCACCTGCCGTGAGGCCATGTCGAGCTTCTGGAGCGCCTGGGCGAGACCGGAGGACCGGTGGCACAGCTGGGCGCCGGAGGCGTCGGCCTGGTACTCGCGCGAACGCGAGATGGCCATCTGGATGAGCATGGCCGCGAAGGGGGCGAGGATGGCCATGAGAAGAGCGCCAATGGCGCTGCCCCCGCCGCCGTTCTCGTCACTGCGTCGTCCGCCGCCGAAGATGGCCGCCCACTGGGCCATCTGGGCGAGATAGGTGATGGCGCCTGCGATGGTGGCGGCAATGGTCATGATGAGGGTGTCGCGGTTCTTCACGTGGGAGAGTTCGTGGGCGAGCACGCCGCGGAGCTCCTCCTCGTTCATGATGCGCAGGATGCCCTCGGTCACCGCCACCGCCGCGTGTTGCGGGTTGCGGCCCGTGGCGAAGGCGTTGGGCGAGTCGTCCTGGATGATGTAGATCGGCGGCACGGGGATGCGGGCCTCCGCCGCGAGCTGGCGGACGACGCGATAGAGCTGCGGCGCCTCCGCTTCCGTCACCGGCTGGGCCCCGTAGCTCGCAAGGACGATCTTGTCCGAGAACCAGTAGGATCCCACGTTCATGACCAGGGCCAGCACGAAGGCGATGGCCATGCCCTGCCGTCCGCCCACCGCGCCGCCGATGAGGACGAGCAGGCAGGTGAGGACGACGAGAAGGAAGCCGGTCTTGATCAGATTACCCATCGCGGGGGGCCTCCTCGCGAATGCTAGCAGCCACCTCGGAGAGCGTCAAGCAACGGGGCCGGCGGCGTCGCGGCGCTCCATCGCCGCGCGCGGGTCGAAGCCGACCCAGCGGATGCCGCGCACGCCGCGGAAGCGCCGCGCCATCACCTCGAGAGCTTCCGGGTTGGAGTCCACGAGGAGAAAGCGCCGCTTCGACTCGATACAGGCGACGCCTGTGGTGCCGCTGCCCGCGAAGAAGTCGAGCACGAGGTCGCCCGGTCGCGACGAGGCCTGCACGATGCGTCGGAGCACGCCGAGCGGTTTCTGGGTCGGATAGCCGGTGCGCTCCTTCCCCTGGGTCGGCACGATGGTGTGCCACCACGTGTCGGTGGGGAGCTTGCCCCGCGCCGCCTTCTCCGGGCCCACGAGCCCGGGGGCCATATAGGGGATCCGCTCCACCGCGGCGGTCTCGAAGACGTAATGGAGGGGATCCTTCACGTAGACGAGGATGTTGTCGTGCTTGGGCGGCCAGCGCCGGGTGGGGCGCCCCCCGTAGTCGTAGGCCCAGATGATCTCGTTGAGGAAGCACTCGCGTCCGAAGATGCTGTCGAGCAGCACCTTGCAATAGTGCACCTCGCGATAGTCGATGTGGAAGTAGAGCGTGCCGTCGGGGGCGAGGGTGCGATACGCCTCGCGGAGCCGTGGCTCCAGGAAGGCGAGATAGTCGTCGAAGCGATCGGGATAGGCGCGCGAGCCCATCTTCACGGTGTCGTAGCGCTGTCCCTTGAAACCCACGCGATCACCGGAGACGCTGCGCACCGTCTTGATCCGCGTGCGGGCCTGCGCGCGGCCGGTGTTGAACGGCGGATCGATGTAGACGAGGGCGGCGGCGCCGTCCGGCACATGGCGGCGCAGCACGTCGAGGTTGTCTCCGAGATAGACGGTATGCACGGCCCCCGTAGTATACGGGTCACCCCACATTCCCATCTCATGCCCACGGGTGTCGGTGGGCCTTTCAGGTTGACAAGCGGGGAGACCGGCCCGTACACTGGCTCGATTTCAACAAAATCTACTGGTTCTGTCGAGGGTTAGCCAGAGTCGAACATGATCATCAAGGTCTCGGAAATACCCGAGGAGGGGCTCAGGCTGGAAGGCCCCCAGGCCTTCCCCGAGCCCTTCCAGGACCGAAGCTGGCGCTTGGAGGACGTGGAGCTCGGCGTGGAGAAGGACGGTGACACCGTCTTCGTCACCGGCCATCTTCGCTCGCGCGTGCCACAGGTCTGCGCGCGCTGCCTCGAGTCGTATGAGGCGATGGTCGAGACGGCAGTGGACACGCGTCTCGTGCCCGCCCCCGCCGCGCGGGGAGAGGAGCGGGAGCTGGGCGCCGACGACCTTGAGACCGACGTCTACGACCACGATCAGATCGATCTCAACGCGCTCATCGAGACGGAAACGACCCTCGGCCTGCCCATGAAGCCCCTGTGCCGCGAGGGATGCCGCGGCCTCTGCCCGAGCTGCGGGGCGAGCCGCAACGGCGCCCCGTGCAGCTGCACGCCCGCCGTGGATCCGCGCTGGTCGCCGCTCAAGGGGCTGGCCGAACGTCTATCGAAATCGTCCACATAGATCGAGGGCCGGGCCGCTGCGCCCAGCCGGGGAGCCACCACACGATGCCGCTGCCCAAGCGACGCCATTCGAAGACGCGGGGCCGCAAGCGCCGCACGCACTACAAGATGTCCGCGCCGACTCGCTCGGTGTGCCCGCAGTGCCGGGAAGTGAAGATGCCGCATCAGATCTGCCCCAAGTGCGGCTTCTACAAGGGGCGGGAAGTTCTCTCCGTCGAGGGCGAGTAACGACGGGGCGCGCGGACCGCGAGCGATGAAGATCGCGGTAGATGCCATGGGCGGGGACTTCGGCCCCGCCGTCGTCGTCGAGGGAGCAGTCGCGGCGGCCCGCGAATTCGGTCTCGCCTCGATCCTGGTGGGCGACCGCTCTGCCGTCGAGCGCGAGATCGTCCGCCTCCGGGCGCAGGACCTCCCCATTACTGTCCGCCCTGCGAGCCAGGTGGTGGGGATGGCGGAGCCGCCATCGCACGCGCTGCGTCGCAAGCGCGATTCCTCCCTGCGGGTCGCCGCCGAGCTCTGCAAGGAGGGCGAGTGCCAGGCCCTGGTCTCCGCGGGCAACACCGGGGCGGCTATGGCCATCGGCATGTACGTGATGGGCCTGCTCCCCGGGGTGGAGCGGCCCGCCATCGCGGCCGCCCTTCCCAGCCTCTCCGGCTACACGATCCTGATCGACGCGGGGGCCAACGTCGACCCCAAGCCGCGCCACCTCTTCCAGTTCGCCGTCATGGGCCACGTGTACTCCCGGGACATCGTGGGCAAGGACAACCCGCGTGTGGGCCTGCTCTCCGTGGGGGAAGAGGAAGGCAAAGGCAACGAGCTGACCAAGGAGACGTACGAAAAGCTGCGCCACTCTTCTATCAACTTCATCGGCAACATCGAGGGGCGGGACATCTACAATGGCCGCTGCGACGTGGTGGTCACGGACGGCTTCACGGGCAACGTCTGCCTCAAGGTGTCGGAGAGCCTGGCCGAGATGCTCACGGAGATGATCCGGCAGGAGGTCGGGCGCGACGTCTTCTCGCTGGCGGGGGCCGCGCTGTCCAAGCGGGCCTTCGCGCGCATGAAGCGCCGCGTGGACTACACGGAGATGGGGGGCGCGCCGCTCCTGGGGATCAGCGGAGCGACCATCATCTGTCACGGGGCCTCGCCCGTGAAGGCTATCAAGAACGCCGTGCGCGTGGCCGCGGAATGGGTGAAGAGCGGGGTCAACGAGCATATCACCACTGCCCTCGATGCAGAGTTGGAGCTGGCCGAGGGACGTGAGGGAGGCCGCGAATGACCAGAGCTCAGATCATCGGCATCGGCGCCTATGCTCCGAAGCGCGTCCTGACCAACGAGGACCTGGAGCGGATGGTCGAGACCTCCAGCGAGTGGATCGTCCAGCGCACGGGCATCCGCGAGCGCCACGTGGTCGATGAGAACGAGGCGACCTCCGACCTCGCCATCAAGGCGGCTCAGCAGGCGCTGGAGCGGGCCGCCGTGGAGCCGGAGGAGCTCGATCTGATCGTGGTGGGCACCACCACGGGCGACATGGCCTTCCCCACCACCGCCAACATCGTGCAGCATCAGCTCGGCTGCCGGAACGCTGGCTCCATGGACGTCTACGCCGCGTGCTCGGGCTCCATCTACAGCCTGTCCGTCGGCTCCCAGTACGTGGAGAGCGGCAAGTACCGCACGGTGCTGTGCATCGGGGCGGAGAGCCTCTCGCGCATCACCGACTACACGGACCGCGGCACCTGCATCCTCCTCGCCGACGCGGCGGGGGCGGCCGTGCTCCGCGCCACTGACGGCGCCTCGGGCATCATCGACACCGATCTCTACTCGGACGGGCGCTACGGCGATCTGCTCATCCAGCCCGGGGGCGGCGCGCGCAATCCCGCCACCCACGAGACGGTGGAGCAGCGTCTGCACTACTGCAAGATGAAGGGCAACGAGGTCTTCAAGGTCGCCGTGCGCATGTTCGGCGACTGCGCCGAGCGCATCCTCGCCAAGAACGGCTTCACCGCCGCCGACCTCGCCCTCTTCGTCCCGCACCAGGCGAACCTCCGCATCATCGAGGCGGCGGTGAAGCGGCTCAAGGTGCCCATGGAGCGGGTGATCGTGAACGTGGATCGCTACGGCAACACGGGAGCGGCCTCCGTGTACGTGGCCCTCGAGGAAGCGTGGGCGGGCGGCCGTCTCCACACTGGCGACCTCGTGCTCATGGCGGCCTTCGGCGGCGGCTTCACCTGGGGCGCCGCCCTCATGCGCTGGTAGCCCGATGAAGATCGCCTTCCTCTTCCCCGGGCAGGGCTCGCAGTCCGTCGGCATGGGGCGGGCCCTCGCGCAGGACTCGGCGGCTGCCCGCGCGGTGTGGAGTTGCGCCGACGACGCCCTCGGCTTCCCCCTGTCGCGCCTCTGCTTCGAGGGCCCCGAGGAGGAGCTTGCCCTCACCGCGAACACGCAGCCCGCCATCCTCACCGCGAGCGTGGCGGCGGCGGCGGCGTTGTCGGAGCGCGGGATCAGCCCGGACCTGTGCGCCGGCCACAGCCTCGGCGAGTATTCCGCCCTCGTGGTGACGGGGGCGCTCGGCTTCGTCGACGCCGTGCGGCTCGTGCGCAAGCGCGGCGAGTTCATGCAGGAGGCGGTGCCGGTGGGCACGGGGGCCATGGCCGCGCTCCTCGGGCTCGAGCTCGGCACGGCGGAGCACGCCTGCGCGGAGGCGGCCCAGGGCGAGGTGGTCAACGTGGCCAACATCAACTCGCCGGGACAGATCGTGATCGCGGGGCACCGGGGTGCCGTGGAGCGCGCGGTCAAGGCCGCGGCGGCCCTCGGCGGGAAGAAGAGCGTGCTCCTTCCCGTGAGCGCGCCCTTCCACTCGGCGCTCATGAAGCCGGCGGCGGACCGGCTTGCCGCCGAGCTCGAGCGCGTCGGCGCGCACGCGCCGCGCGTCCCCGTGGCCCGCAACGTCGACGCGGGGCTGACCACGGTGGCGGACGACGTCAAGCCCTTCCTCGTGCGCCAGGTGGCGAGCCCCGTGCGGTGGACGGACTGTCTACAGACCCTCGCGGGCGAGGGGACGACGGCGTGGCTCGAGGTCGGGCCGGGCCGCGTGCTCTCGGGCTTGCTCAAGCGGACGGTGGAGGGCGCGCGCGGCCACGCCGTGGAGGATCCGGAGTCGCTCGACGAGGCGGCGGCGGCCCTCGGCACAGGCGGCACGGCGTGACGGACGGCAAGGCCCTCGCCGACCGCACCGTGGTGGTGACGGGCGGCACGCGCGGCATCGGGCTCGCCATCGCCCGCGCGCTGGCGGAAGCCGGCGCCTCCGTGGTAGTCTCTGGCCGCGACGCGACCCGGCTCGAATCCGCCACCAGAGAGATCGAGGCAGTGGGCGGCGCCGCGCTGGCGGTGGCCGCCGATCAGTCGAAGCGCGAGGACTGCGATCGGCTGGTGGAGGCGGCCAAGGAGCGATTCGGACGCATCGACGTGCTGGTCAACAACGCCGGGATCACGCGCGACCAGCTCCTGGTGCGGATGAAAGACGACGACTGGGACCAAGTCATGGACACGAACCTTCGGGGCGTGTTCCTGATGACCCGGGCGGCGGCCAAGTCCATGATGCGGCAGAAGAGCGGTCGCATCATCAACATCACCTCCACTGCCGGAGTCATGGGCAATCCCGGCCAGGTCAACTACTCGGCGGCCAAGGCGGGCGTCATCGGGATGACCAAGGCGGCCGCGCGCGAGCTCGCGCACTGGAACATTCTCGTCAACGCGGTGGCCCCCGGGCTCATCGAGACGGACATGACGTCCGGCCTGTCCGAGGAGGCGCGGGACGGACTGCTCCGGCAGGTGCCCCTCAAGCGGATGGGAGGGGCGCGGGAGGTGGCGGAGGTGGTACGATTCCTGGCCGGCGACGGCGCCGCCTATATCACGGGGCAGACCATTCACGTGAACGGCGGCCTGTACATGTAGGAAGGTCCGTCGTCACTGCCGGTCTCGATGGAGTGAGCTCAATTCACGCAGGAGTGGGAGGTGTTCATGGCAAAGCCGGTCGAGGAGCGGGTGAAGGAGATCATCGTCGAGCAGCTCGGAGTGGAGGAGGATGACGTCAACCCCAACGCCAAGTTCATCGAGGACCTGGGCGCCGACTCGCTCGACACCGTCGAGCTGGTGATGGCCTTCGAGGAGGAGTTCGACCTCGAGATCCCCGACGAGGACGCGGAGAAGATCACCACGGTGGGCGACGCCATCAGCTACATCAAGGAGAACCAGTAAGCCGGGGCCGTTTCCCCGCTCACTCGCCATGGACAAGCGCCGGGTCGTGATCACCGGGGTGGGCGCGGTCACCCCCGTGGGCAATACCGCGGAGGAGTTCTGGCAGGCTCTCCTCGAGGGCCGCTCGGGCATCGGCCCCATCACGCGGTTCGACACCACGGGATTCGACACGCGCATCGCGGGCGAGCTCAAGGGGTTCGACCCCCTCAAGCACATCGACAAGAAGGACGACCGGAAGTTCGATCCCTTCCTCAAGTACGCGGTGGCGTGCGCCGCCATGGCCGTGGAGGACGCCGCCCTCGACACGGAGAAGGTGGACGCCACGCGCTTCGGCGTTCTCGTGGGATCGGGCATCGGCGGGCTGGAGACTCTCCTCGGCAACTACGAGGCCCTGCGCACCAAGGGGCCGGATCGCGTCTCGCCCTTCCTCATCCCCATGCTCATCGTGAACATGGCCTCGGGCGTGATCTCCATGCGGATGGGGGCCAAGGGCCCCAACTCCGCGGTGGTCACGGCCTGCGCCACGGGCAACCATGCCATCGGCGATGCCGCCAAGATCATCGAGCGGGGGGACGCCGACGTGATGATCGCGGGCGGGGCGGAGGCCATCATCATCCCCCTCGCCATCGCGGGTTTCGCCCAGATGAAGGCCATGTCCACCCGCAACGACGATCCCGCCCACGCCTCGCGGCCCTTCGACGCCGAGCGTGACGGCTTCGTGTGCGGGGAGGGGGCGGGGCTCCTGGTGCTGGAATCCCTCGAGCACGCCCGCGAGCGCGATGCGCGTATCTACGCGGAAGTGGTCGGCTACGGCATGACGGGGGACGCCCACCACATGACGGCGCCGGATCCCGAGGGCGACGGTGCGGTGCGGGCCATGGCGGGCGCCCTGCGTGACGCGGGGCTCGAGCCGTCGGTGGTGGGCTACATCAATGCCCACGGGACGTCCACTCCCTACAACGACAAGTTCGAGACCCTTGCCATCAAGCGCGTGTTCGGCGACCACGCGCGCAAGCTCGCGGTCTCCTCCACCAAGTCGATGACCGGGCACCTCCTCGGCGCCGCGGGAGGCATCGAAGCCGTCGCCACTACCTTCGCCATCTACCACGGCATGCTCCCCCCGACCATCAACTACGAGAAGCCGGACCCGGACTGTGATCTCGACTACGTGCCCAATCACGCGCGCAAGCAGGAAGTGGAGGTCGCGCTCAGCAACGCGTTCGGCTTCGGCGGCACGAACGCCACGCTGGCCTTCCGCAAGTTCCGGTCCTAGGTGACGTCGGACCTCGACGCGGCAGCCCGCCTGGGCCCCCGGCTCGGCCATCTCTTCCGCGACACCGCGCTCCTCCAGCAGGCCCTGACCCACCGCTCCTACGCCAACGAGCATCCCGGCGAGCGCGACAACGGCGCCCTCGCCTTCCTCGGCGATGCCGTGCTCGCCCTCGTGGTGGGCGAGCACGTCTGGCGCGAGCATCCCGAAGAGGCGGAAGGCCAGCTCACGCCTCGGAGGGCGGGCCTCGTCTCGGGAACCAATCTCGCGCGCTGGGCCGCGGCCGTGGAGCTGGGGTCGTGCCTGCGGCTCGGGCGGGGGGAGGCGCTGATGGGCGGGCGCGAGAAGGACTCGCTCCTTGCCACCGCTCTGGAGGCGGTGCTCGGCGTCGTCTATCTGGAAGGCGGCCTCGAGGCGGCTCGCCGGGCCGTGGCCACTCTGGCCTCGTGGTAAGGTGAGCGCATGCGCTTCTGGCCCTTCCGCCGTCGTGTCGCCGACAGCTCCGCGGGCTCCTCGGGCTATGCCATCGCCGAGCTCGCGCCGCGCCTGGGCGGCGTGCTCGACGTGGAGCAGGTGACAGCGGAAGGACACGCCCTCGGCTTCGGCGGCCGGCTCCTCCTGCCGCCGTCCTCCGCCCTGACCGAGCTGCTGGAGCGCTTTCGCCCCCTGGGCTACACGCCATTCCTGCAGGAAGGCGTGGCGGGCCGGACGTGGGTCCGCGCCTTGCCGTTCGTGGACGTGCAGGTGCCCTCGAAGCCGCGCATCAACGTCCTGCTCTTCGTCCTCACCGTGGTGTCGACCATCATGGCGGGATCGGGGGCCTTCCTGGCCTTCAATCCGCTCACCGAGCCCGCGCGCATCCTCGACGGCGTGCCCTTCGCCTTCACCCTGCTCGCCATCCTGGGCACCCACGAGTTCGGGCACTACTTCATGGCCCGCGCCTATGGCGCCTCGGTCAGCCTGCCGTACTTCATTCCCGCGCCGCCCCCCTTCCTCTTCGGCACCCTCGGCGCCATCATCCGAATGCGCTCACCCGCGCGTGATCGCAACTCGCTCTTCGACATCGCGGCGGCCGGGCCCATCGCGGGGCTCGTCGTCGCCCTCCCCGCCTTGTGGATCGGGCTCGGCTGGTCGAAGGTCGCCGAGCTGCCCGCGGGAGGCAGAGTGGTGTTAGGCGACTCGCTCCTCATGCGCTTCATGACGTGGCTGGCCTTCGGTCAGCTGCCCCCCCATCACGACGTGTTCGTGCACCCGGTGGCCCTGGCCTCCTGGGTCGGCCTCTTCGTCACCGCCCTCAACCTCATCCCCGTGGGCCAGCTCGACGGGGGGCGCATCGCCTACGCCCTCTTCGGATCGCGGCACCGTCAGGTCTCGATCGCCACCTTCCTCGGCCTCCTGGCCCTCGGCGCCCTCACCGGCTCCGCCAACTGGTTCGTGTGGGCGTTCCTCCTCCTCTTCGTCATGGGATTCCAGCATCAGCCACCCCTCGACGATCTCTCGCCGCTGTCTCCCGGTCGCTACGCGGTGGGCGTGCTCTGTCTCATTCTCCTCGTCCTCCTCATCCCGCCCGTTCCCGTCGCGATACAGTAACGTCACACGCCCGGCCCGCTATTGCCTCGGGGCCGGTTCCCCGCTAAGATTCGTCAGCCTCGCGCCCCATCCGCGTTCAGGCACGAGAGGAGACCGTCGGTGCCCGACCAGGCAGATCCCCAAGCGCTCGAGTCGCTCATCCGCTCGGGCGAGGTCGACACCGTCCTCACCGTGTTCCCCGACGGGATGGGCCGGCTCATGGGCAAGCGCGTGGTCGGCCGCTACTTCCTCGATCACGTCCTCGAGGACGGCGTGCACGCCTGCATTTACCTCTTCACAGTGGACATGGAGATGGAGCCGCTCCCCGGCTTCGCCCTCACGTCGTGGGAGCGGGGCTACGGCGACATGAAGATGGTGCCGGACCTCTCCACGTGGCGGCGCATCCCGTGGCTGCCCAAGACCGCCCTCGTCTTCTGCGACGTTTACACGGAGGAGGGCCAGCCCATCGAGGAGGCGCCGCGCTGGGTGCTCAAGCGGCAGCTCGAGCGGGCGCGCAAGCGCGGCTGGCAGGTGCAGACGGCCTCCGAGCTCGAGCTCTATCTCTTCCGCGAGTCCTTCGACGAGGCGCGGGCCAAGCGCTACCAGCGGCTCACCCCCGTCTCGAGCTACCTCGAGGACTACCACATCCTCCAGACCTCCCGGGAAGAGCCGCTCGTGCGGGCCATCCGCAATCACATGGAGGAGGCGCGGGTGCCCGTGGAGTTCTCCAAGGGGGAATGGGGCAAGGGACAGGAGGAGATCAACCTCCGCTACGCTCCCGCCCTCGAGATGGCCGATCGGCACGTGCTCTACAAGCACGGGGTGAAGGAGATCGCCGGGCAGCAGGGATCGTCGGTCACCTTCATGGCCAAGTACGACATGGGGGCGGCGGGCTCCTCCTTCCATCTCCACTCCTCGGTGTGGGATCGCGCGGGTAAGAAGAACCTGTTCGCCTCCGCCGACCGCAAGGGCACCCTGCTCTTCCAGCAGTGGCTGGCCGGACAGATGGCCATGGCGCGCGAGTTCGCGTACTTCTACGCGCCTACCATCAACGCCTACAAGCGCTACCAGGCGGGCTCCTTCGCTCCTACCCGCATCGCCTGCGGCTGGGACAACCGCACGTGCGGCTTCCGGCTGTGCGGCGAGGAGAGAGGCTTTCGCGTGGAGAACCGCATCCCCGGCGCGGACGCGAACCCGTATCTCGCCTTCGCCGCCACCATCGCGGCCGGGCTCCACGGCGTGGACAAGAAGCTCAAGCCGCCGAAGTACTACGACGGCAACGCCTACGAGGACGCCACGCTGGCCCAGGTGCCCAAGACGCTGCGCGAGGCGGTGGACGAGCTGGAGCGCTCCCGGGTGGCGCGCGAGGCGTTCGGCGACACGGTGGTGAAGCACTACCTGCGCCATGGGCGGCTGGAGCAGCAGGCCTTCGACCAGTCCGTGACGGACTGGGAGCTCGTGAGGCTGTTCGAGCGGATCTGACGGGGCGCGGGGCCGCCCCTCACCCCGGCCCTCGCCCCCTCAGGGGAGAGGGAGAAGTCAAGGAGAAGACGGATCGGCATGGGACACCGGCTCAAGGACAAGGTCGCGCTGATCACCGGCGCGGGGATGGGGATGGGCCGCGAGGCCTCGGTGCTCTTCGCCGAAGAGGGCGCGCGCATCGTAGTGTGCGACATCAACAAGCAGGCGGCGGACGAGACGGTGGCCCTCGTCGAGAAGGCGGGCGGCCAGGCCATGTCCGCGGTGGGCGACGTCGCCCTCGAGGACGACGTGAGGCGGATGGTCGAGGAGGGCGCGCGCCGCTTCGGCGCCCTCCACGTCCTCTACAACAACGCGGGCGTCCTCTGGAAGGACAGGGACCGGTCGGTGCTCGAGACGGACGGCGCCCAGTGGGACCGCGTCATGGGTATCAACCTCAAGAGCGTGTTCTGGGTAACCAAGCACGGGATCCCCCATCTCCAAAAGGCGGGCGGCGGCTCCATCATCCTCGTGGGCAGCGTGTCGGCGCTGGCCGGGTTCACCCGCGCCCAGGACGCCTACACCGCGGCCAAGGGCGCGCTCATCTCGCTGAACAAGTCGCTGGCCATCCAGTTCGCCAAGGACCGCATCCGCTCCAACGTGATCCACCCGGGGATCGTCGAGACCCCGCTGCAGGCGCCGTATCTCACGCCCGAGCTCAGAGCCGAGTTCAAGACGGGCATTCCGCTGGGACGCATCGGCCAGCCGCGCGACATCGCCTACGCCGCGCTCTTCCTCGCGTCGGAGGAGTCGTCCTTCATGACCGGGGCCGAGATGATCGTCGACGGCGGCTTCATGGCCCAATAACCCTGACCCGTACGCTGGAGGCTCTCATGCTGACACGGATGCTCCGGACCGCATGCCTGACGCTCTGTGCGGTGGCCCTGGGCACGGCGCCCGCCCTGGCCCAGAAGCAGACGGTCGTCGTATACACGGCGATCGAGAACGAGCAGATCGCCGACTACATGAAGTCGCTCAACAAGACCCTGCCCAACCTCGAAGTGAAGATGCTCCGCCTCTCCACGGGCGACATCTCGGCCCGCTTCATGGCGGAGAAGGACAACATGCAGGCGGACGCCATCTGGGGCGTGGGCGCCACCAACATGCTCATCTTCAAGAATGCGGGGCTGCTCGAGCCCTACGCGCCCAAGGGCCTCGACAAGATCCAGGGGCTCTTCCGCGACAAGGCCAACCCGCCCTCGTGGATCGGCATCGACATCTACATGTCGGCCTTCTGCGTCAACACCGAGGTCGCGAAGAAGCACAACCTGCCCATGCCGACCTCGTGGGCGGACCTGACCAAGCCCGTCTACAAGGGGCAGATCGTGATGCCCAACCCCGCCTCCTCCGGCACCGGCTATCTCTCCGTGGCCTCCATCCTCCAGCGCATGGGCGAGGCGGAGGGCTGGAAGTACCTCGACGCCCTCGACAAGAACATCGCGGAGTACACGAAGTCCGGCTCCAAGCCCTGCAAGGACGCGGCGGCGGGGGAGCGCGGCATCGGCGTGTCGTTCGAGTACGTGGCCCTCGAGATGAAGAAGAAGGGGAGCCCTGTGGAGATGGTGCTGCCCAAGGAGGGCTCCGGCTACGAGATGGAGGCCAACGCGCTGACCAAGAAGGGCGCGAAGAATCCCGCGGCCAAGCAGTTCCTCGACTGGGCAGCGAGCGACGAGGCCATGGCGCTCTACGCGAAGTACTTCGCCGCGGTGGCGGTGGCCGGGCTGCCCGTGCCCGAAGGGCTGCCCAAGGACATCACCAAGGTCGTGTACCCGAACGACTTCGAGTGGTCGGCCAAGAATCGCGACCGCATCCTCGCGGAGTGGCAGAAGCGCTACGCGAAGTGAGGTGATGGCGCGCGGCGTGGCCCAGCCCGCCTCCCCGTCGGGGCTCGATCTCGACGCGGGGCTGTCGCGACTGGGCTACGCCGCCTTTCGTCCCGGCCAGCTCCCGGCGATGGAGACGCTCCTCGCCAGGGGCCGGCTCCTCCTGGTGGCGCCCACCGGGGGCGGCAAGAGCCTCATCTATCAGCTCCCCGCCACCCTCCTCGACGGCACCACCCTCGTCATCTCGCCGCTCATCGCCCTGATGCACGATCAGGTCGACGCCCTCACCGCCCGCGGCGTCCCCGCGACCTATCTCGCCTCCACCGTGGACGGCGCCGAGATGCGCCGCCGCATGGCGACCATGGCCAAGGGCGGCTACAAGCTCGTCTACGTCGCGCCCGAGCGGCTGGGCTTCCCGGGCTTCCGCGGTCTCCTCGCCGAGCTCGCCTGTCCGCTGGTGGCCATCGACGAGGCGCATTGCATCAGCGAGTGGGGGCACGACTTCCGTCCGGAGTATCTCGAGATCGGCGCGCTCCTGCGTGAGGTGCCCGCAGCACGTGTCCTCGCGTGCACCGCCACCGCGACGCCCGTTGTCCGCGACGAAATCCTGAGCCGCCTCGGCCTGCCCGCCGACACGCCCCAGCTCGTCCAGGGCTTCGCGCGCCCCAATCTCTCGCTGCGCGTGGTCGAGGTGGAAGGCCGGCGTGCGCGGGCCGGCCTCGTGGACGCCGCTCTCGCCGAAGCCCTGGGCAGGCCGGGGGCACGGCGCGGTGCCGCCATCGTCTACGCGCCCACGCGGCGCGCCGCCGAGGAGGAAGGGGAGCGGCTCGTGGCCGAAGGCTGGCGGGCCCGCGTCTACCACGCCGGTCTCGCTCCCGCCGAGCGCGCCCAGGCCCAGCGCGAGTTCGCCGACAGCGTCGCGGAGGTGGTGGTCGCCACCAACGCCTTCGGGATGGGCATCGACCGGGCGGACGTGCGAGCGGTGATTCACCTGGGACCGCCAAGCTCGCTCGAGGCCTATTACCAGGAAGTGGGGCGCGCGGGCCGCGACGGCGCCGATGCTCTCGGCCTCCTCCTGATCTCCGCGCGCGACCTGCCGCTCCGCCGCGCCCTCATCGAGCGCGGGGCCGAGGGCGACCCTCCCGCGCCTGCCGTGATCGAGCACAAGTGGGGGCTGTTCCTCGAGCTGGTGCGCTGGGCCGAGGGCGGCACGTGTCGCCACGACGCCATCCTGCGCTACTTCGGCGACGAGGCGGAGACCCTCGACGGGTGCGGGCGTTGCGACGTGTGTCTCGCCCTGGGCGGCGAGACGGGCGCCCAGGATCCGGAGGCGGTGCGGCTCATCGCGCGCAAGGCGTTGTCGGGAGTGGCGCGTGTCCACACGCGATTCGGCCTGCAAACCGCGGTGGCCCTCGTGCACGGCGATCCCGACGATCGCCTCGAGCGCGCGGGTCTCACCGCCACGCCGACCTTCGGCAATCTCCGCGAGCACTCGCGCGAGTGGCTGACCCGGCTCTTTCGCCGCTGCGTCACCGCGGGGTGGGTCAGCTTCAGCGGGGGCGATCGCCCCGTGGTGATCCTGACCGAGGAAGGCCGTGAGGTGATGAAGGGCGAGCGCCCCGCGCGGCTGCTTCTCCCCGCCGTCACCACGGCGCGTGGAACGGCCGCCGCGCCTCGTCCGGCCAGGCGGGCTCCGGACGCCGACGAGCTCGACGCGGGCGGCCAGCGTCTCTTCGAGGCGCTTCGCGCGTGGCGCCTCGGGGTGGCGCGCGAGGCCGGCATGGCGCCGTTCATGGTCGCCTCCGACCGCACCCTCCGCGACATCGCGCGCCTGCGCCCGCGCACGCCCGACGAGCTGGCCCTCGCCTACGGGATCGGCCGCCACAAGGCGGAGCGCTACGGAGCGGCCGTGCTGCGCGTAGTCGCGGAGGCCGGGCGCCCGTGAGCACGCCCGGTGCGTCGCCGCCCGCGGTCGCCCTCGAGGGCATCGCCAAGAAGTTCAGCGAGTTCGTCGCCCTCCGCGGCATCTCGCTCTCCATCGCCTCCGGCGAGTTCATCTGCTTCCTCGGCCCCTCCGGCTGCGGCAAGACCACGCTGCTGCGCATCATCGCGGGGCTGGAGCGGCAGAACGCGGGCACGGTGAGCATGGCGGGACGCGACGTGTCAAACCTGCCTCCCGCGCTCCGGAACTACGGCATCGTCTTCCAGTCCTACGCGCTCTTCCCGAACCTCACGGTGAGCCGGAACGTCGCCTACGGGCTCGAGACCCGCCGCATGGACGCGGCCGCCATCGCCCGCCGGGTCGACGAGCTCCTCGCCCTCGTGGGGCTGGCCCGCCACCGCGACAAGTATCCCGCCCAGCTCTCGGGCGGCGAGCAGCAGCGCGTGGCGCTGGCCCGAGCGCTGGCGCCCGCGCCCGCCCTCCTCCTCCTCGACGAGCCACTGTCGGCGCTGGACGCGCGGGTGAGGCAGTCGCTGCGCCATGAGATCCGTGGACTCCAGCGGCGGCTCGGTGTCACCACCATCATGGTCACCCACGATCAGGAAGAGGCGCTCGCCATGGCCGACCGCATCGTGGTGATGAACGCGGGGCAGGTGGAGCAGGTGGGCGGACCCGCCGAGGTCTACCGCGAGCCGCGCACGCCGTTCGTGGCGCGCTTCGTCGGCCAGATGAACTTCCTCCGCGCCGTCGCTTCGGCGCGCGGCGGATGGGCGCGGGTGGGATCGGCCGAGCTCCGGCACCAGCCGGGCTTCGAGGCGGCGCCGGACACCGCGGTGACGCTGGCCATCAGGCCCGAGGAGATCGCGGTGGGGCCGTCCGCGCAGGGCGCGGCCAACGCACTCACCGCCCGCATCGCAGGCGTGCAGTTCCTCGGGCCCTTCACGCGCCTCGCCCTCGCCATGGAGGGCGACGGCGACGCGATCCTGGAATGCGATGTGGCGGCCACCGCCTTCGCCGCCCTCAAGGTGGGCGAGGGGGCGCTGGTGCCCATCGCGCTCGCCCCCGAGGCGCTCCGGGCCTTTCCGGCGGCGTCGTGAGCACCCCCGCCCGAGCGGCCGTCGATCTGCCCGATCGGGTGATCCGGCACCGGATGAGCGGCGAGGACGCCATCCGCTGGAGCCTGGTCGCCGTCTTCGCGGTGGTGCTCGGCCTCTTCCTCCTCTATCCGCTCGCCCAGGTCCTGTGGCGGAGCCTCCTCGACGGCGACGGCCGCTTCGTCGGTGCCGCGAACTATGTCCGCTACTTCTCCACGCCGGCCATCGCCGCCTCCATCACCAACAGCCTCTTCGTGTCGGCTCTTTCCATGCTCCTCACGGTGAGCCTGGCCTTCGGCTACGCCTACGCCCTCACGCGAACCCTCATGCCCGCGCGCGGGCTGTTCCGGGTGGCGGCCATGCTGCCGCTCTTCGCCCCCTCCCTCGTGCAGGCTCTCGGCCTCATCTACGTCTTCGGCAACAACGGGCTCATCACGCGCACCACCGGCTTCAACGTGGGCATCTACGGTGCCAAGGGCATCGTCCTCGCCGAGGTCTTCTACTGCTTTCCCCATGCGCTCCTCATCCTGGCCGCCGCGCTCAGCGCCACCGACGCGCGCCTCTACGATGCGGCGCGGACGCTGGGCGCGAGTCCGCTCAAGACCTTCCTCACCGTCACTCTTCCCGGGGTCAAGTACGGGCTGGTGAGCGCGTGCTTCGTGGTCTTCACGCTGGCCATCACGGACTTCGGCGCTCCCAAGGCCATCGGCGGCAAGTTCTCCGTGATGGCCACTGAGATCTACAACCAGGTCTCTGGCCAGCAGAACTTCAGCATGGGGGCCACCGTGTCGGTCGTCCTCCTCATCCCCGCCGTCCTCGCCTTCCTCGTGGACCGCGTGATCCAGCGCCGCCAGTACGCACTCGTCACCTCGTCCTCCCGGCCCCTCGTCCCCGAGCGCCATCCTTGGAAGGATGGCTCGCTGCTCCTCTACTGCGGGCTCATCGCAGGCTTCATGGTCGCCGTCTATGCGGTGATCCTCGTCTCCTCCCTCGTGCAACGCTGGCCCTACAACTTCACCCTGACCTTCAAGCACTATGACTTCGACACCGCGGGGGGCTACCACTCACTCTGGAACAGCATCCGCGTGGCCGCCCTCACCGCCGTGGTGGGCACCGTGCTCACCTTCGTGGGCGGCTACGTGGTGGAGAAGTGCCGGACGGCGGCGGCGGGCCCGCTCTATCTCCTGTCCGTACTGCCCGTGTCCGTGCCCGGCATGGTGCTGGGCCTCGCCTACATCTTCACCTTCAACGCTCCCGGCAGCCCCCTCAACGCGCTCTACGGGACGCTGGCTATCCTGATCATTTCGAACGTGATCCACTACTTCACGGTGGGCTTCCTCACCGCCACCACCGCGCTGAAGCAGATGGACGCGGAGTTCGAGAACGTGGGCGCCTCCCTCGGCGTGCCCTTCTACCGGACCTTCTGGCGGGTGACCGTGCCCATCGCCTTGCCGTCCATCGTGGCCATCAGCATGTACTTCTTCCTGAACGCCATGGTCACCCTGTCCGCGGTCATCTTCATCGTGGCCCCCGGCACCGAGCTCGCCGCGGTGGCTGTGCTCCTCATGGACGACGCGGGGGACACCGCGCAGGCCGCCGCCATGTCCGTCCTCATCGTGGCCACCGGTCTCGTGGTGCGGAGCCTCTACTGGCTCGCCATGCGCGGGGTGACCGCGCGCACCCAGGCCTGGGCCCGCAGCGCATCCATCACGCCGGAGGAGACCACGTGAGTCCCCTGCCACTGGAGGCGAAGACCGCCCTCGTCACGGGGGCGGCGCGCGGCATCGGCTACGCCATCGCCGCCCGTCTCGCCGCGGACGGCGCCCGCGTCGCCGTGCTCGACCTGGACGCCAAGGCGGCCCGGGAGGCGGCGGCGCGCATCGGCGCCTCCGCCCTGGCCGTCACCGCCGACGTGACGGTGGCCGGCGAGGTGGACGCGGCGGTGCGTCAGGTGGTCGCGGCCTTCGGCCGCCTCGACATTCTCGTGAACAATGCAGGCATCACCGGGCGTTCCTTTCCCATCTGGGAGCTCTCCGACGAGGACTGGCGCCGGGTCATCGACGTGGATCTCACCAGCGTCTTCTACTGCTGCCGGTCGGCCATCCGCGTGATGCTGGAGCAGGGGAGCGGGCGCATCGTCAACATCGCCTCCATCGCCGGGAAGGAAGGCAACCCCACCCTCGTGCCCTACTCCGCGGCCAAGGCCGGAGTGATCGGCCTGACCAAGGCGCTCGCCAAAGAGGTGTGCACGCGCGGCATCCTCGTCCACGCCGTCGCTCCCGCCGTCATCGGCACGGAGCTCCTCCAGCAGATGGAGCAGAGCACGGTGGATCTCCTCGTCTCGAGGATTCCCATGGGACGGGTGGGCCGCCCCGAGGAGGTGGCCGCGCTGGTCGCGTGGCTCGCCTCCGACGCCTGCTCCTTTACCACGGGTGCCGTGCACGACCTCTCTGGAGGCCGCGCCACCTACTAGCAACGGGGCCCCTCTTCAGCGTCGCGAAGAGGGCACAACTCTTTCCAGGTGTTCTTCGAGGCGCTGTTCGGCCGCCCCTAAGGACCATCGTGCGTTGACGAGGCGCACCCCCGCCTCGCCGAGCGCCCGAGCATGCTTGTCGTCGTCGAGCAAATGCCGGATCGCGCGGGCCATCGCTTCCGGATCGGCATCGACGAGAAGCCCGTTCATGCCGTCGACAATCGTTTCGCGGATCCCTCCTTCGGCAACGGCGATGACGAGTAAGCCGCATGCGTTCCCTTCCAGAGGGGCCATCCCGAAGGGCTCAAGT
>JBKOVG010000196.1:0-31226 GCA_046723845.1 Candidatus Methylomirabilota bacterium
TCGCGTGCTCCTCCCTGCATAGCCATTACGCCGGCACAGAGCAGAGCAAGGCCTATGCCTCTAGGTAGACTCAATAAAATCAGGAGGTTGGCCTGAAGAAAGGGCGAGGGGGCTTCAGGGTTGCCCACGACGTGAGCAAACGCGCCTGCGTCGTGAGCAGTCGCTGCGGCCGATCTGTGCCTACGTCGTGGGCAGGAACGAGACGTGCGCGCTCACCACCCGCCAACCGTCGAGCATGCGCACCCAGGTCTCGCTCTGCCGCCCGCGCCAGCCGGACTCCACCCGCTGGAACTCCGTGTTCGCGGTGGCCAGGTCGCGGCCGAAGGTGGTGATCACGGTGCGCATGATGGTGCGGGTCATGTCGGTCCGGGGACGAGCGAGGCGCGAGGCGTGGATCGCTGCGAAGCCGTAGCCGTTGTCCGTGAGCGAGTAGCGGATGGTGCGCGGGTCGTTCCAGAAGCTCGCATCGAGCACGTCCACGTCGTTGGCGTTGAGCGCCTTCTCGTAGCGCTCGAAGGCCGCGCGCACCTCGGCCACCACCTCGGGCAGGTCGATCTCCACGCCACTCCCCTCCTTCTGAGCTCCGGTTTCAGGGAACGATGCGGGCGGCGATGATGCCGTCGCGCTCGAGGGCGGCCGCGACGCGGAAGAGCCCCGCCTCCTGCCAGGGCGCGGCCACGAGCTGCACGCCCACGGGGAGCAGGCCGCCCCCGGCCACGGGCACCGAGACGACGGGCAGGCCGATGAAGGATAGGGGCTGCGTGTAGAGACCTACATCACGAGCGCGCCCTCGGCCAGGAAGTGACATCGAGATCGTGGGTTTGGGTAGGCCGCGCTTCGCCGACGTGGTCGCGACCAGCTACATCTTCCGCAAGAGCTGAGGCGGCAGCGCCCAGAGCTCCGCCCGGCCTGCGGCCCAGGCGCGAGCCACCCGCGCCTGCATGGCGGGCGCCGTCGCGGCGAGGATGCGGGCGACCACGCCGCCCCGGGCGAGCGCCGTCACGCCCACCGCAGCCTCGGCGGTCGGCGAGGTCAGGCTCCAGGCGATCGCTCGCTCGAGATCGCCCAGGGCTGGATGGGCCGGGCCCACGCACAACATTGTCGCTACGTAGGCCATGCCCTCGGTGCCGCCGAGCCCACCCCAGCCCGGCTTACCCTGGAGGACGAGGCGATCCTTGAAGAGCAGGCCTTCCGGGTCACGAGCCACGATGCCACTGTCGAGGAGATCGAAGCGCCACGCCTCGCCGCGCGCCACGCGGCCGACGGCCCACTCGTCGACGATGATGGCCGAGGCGCCCGCCTCCAGCTCAACGTCGAGACGCTGCACCAGCCTCGCTCCCGGCGAGAGGATCACGTGATCGGGCGTGTACTCGAGCCGGGCGCCCTCGCCGACCCGGATCGTCGTGCGCTGGGTGGCGGGCACGCCGGTGCTCCGGTAGACGCGGGTCGCGCTTGGCGTCGACAGGCAGACGTGGCTTCCCGGACCGAGCTCGACCGCGGTCTCGAGCTGGTCGCCGCCGAGCACCCCGCCCGTGGGATTGAGCAGGAACATCGTGGCGGCTCCCGTACCGTCGAGATCCACGGGCTCGAGGGCCTGGAGCGGCAGGGTGAAGCGCCGCCTTGTGAGGACGGTCCGGCCCTCGCGCCGATGGAAGGCGAGATGGAGGACACCGTCCCGTCCCGTGCGAGCGGGACGCGCCGGCTCAGGACTCGAAGAGCAGCTCGCGCCGGATCCAGTCCACCACGACGTCGGCGCCTGTCCCGTCCCGGAGGTTGGTGAAGACAAAGGGACGCTCTCCTCTCATGCGCTTGGAGTCACGCTCCATCACGCCGAGATCGGCCCCGACGTGGGGAGCGAGGTCGATCTTGTTGATGACGAGCAGGTCGGATCGAGTGATGCCGGGCCCACCCTTGCGCGGGATCTTCTCCCCCTCGGCGACGTCGATGACGTAGATGGTGGCGTCGACCAGCTCGGGGCTGAAGGTTGCCGCGAGGTTGTCTCCGCCGCTCTCCACGAGGAGGATCTCGAGCCCGGGGAAGCGGTTGATGAGCTGGTGCACCGCCTCCAGATTCACGGAGGCATCCTCGCGGATGGCCGTGTGCGGGCAGCCGCCCGTCTCCACCCCGAGCACCCGCTCCGGCGGCAGGGCGCCGCGGCGGATCAGGAACTGCGCGTCTTCCTGCGTGTAGATGTCGTTGGTGATGACGGCGAGATCGTAGCGATCGCGCATGCGCAGGCACAGCGTCTCCACGAGCGCGGTCTTGCCCGAGCCCACGGGCCCGCCCACCCCGACGCGGAGCGGCTTGGGGATCCCCCTGGCCGCGCTCATGAGCGGAAGAGCCGCATCTCGAGCGAGGCGTGCCGGATGCCCGCCAGCTCGAGGCCGGGCGCGAAGCTCCACAGATCGGCCACGTCGCGGAGCGCCGCCTCGCGCGCCACGCGCTCGATCACGGGATGAAGCGCCCAGAGGACGCGCTGGCCCTCGAGCTGGCCCATGGGCAGGAGCCGGAGCGCGGCGCCGACCAGGAGGGCGGTGGCAGAGTAGAGATAGGCCGTGGCGGTGGCCTCGGCCGTCCAGCCGAGGGCGGCGGCGGCCAGACCGTACGCCACCGCGTGGTGCCCGGGAGCGAGCGCTCTCTCCACGTCGCTCGCGTAAGCGACGAGCCGCGCGTCCTCGGTGAGCGCCGCGGCCACGCGCAAGGTCTGGCGACCCATCTGGCGGCTCGCCTCGCGGAACTCGCGCACCGCCTTCATCGCCTCCAGGGTGTCGTCCACCGCGCGGCATGCCGCGAGGTCGCCAGAGGCGGCGGCTCCGAGCACGCCCACGGCTGCGGTGGCGTCACAGGGGCCACTCTGGCCCTCGAGCTGGGCGACGAGGAAGCGCTCCAGGTCCACGCGTGCGCGTACGACGCCGAACTGGCAGTAGGTCTCGAGACCGAAGGAGTGCGCGTAGCCGCCCGTGGGAAAGGCGCTGTCGCCGAAGTGGAGCAGCGAGAGGAGCCGCGGGTCAGTCACGGTGCTGGTGGACGTGCGGATGGTTGTGGCTGTGACCGTCGAGCGCGCTCCGGCCGTGATCGTGCGTCGACGCCCCCAGTGGCGCGAAGACCGCCGTGCAGCGACGCCAGACGAGTCCGAGGCGAACGAGGAGCTGCTCCATGGCCGTGTCGTCCGGCACGAGGAGATCTCCGCCGTCGATGGCCATGGGAAAGTGCCGGTTGCCGACGTCGAAGGCGACGCGTATCGCCTCCTCGCGATTCCGCGGCGTTACCGCGAGCACGGACTCGGGCCTGGCCTCGATCTGCAGGTACCAGTCCGCCTCCACCGCCACGACGTCGCCCGGCTGGAGCACCGACCCGGTGGGGAGGGCGAGCGCCACTTCCCTCCCCGAGGACGTGACGACGCGGCGCCGCGTCCACCGGCGCTCCTCCCAGGTGAGGCAGAGGGTCTCGCGTCGCCGGCCCTCGAGATCGCCCGAGGTTACCGGCGAGGCCGGCTCGGTGATCACGACCACGCCGCACCCCCCAGGCGCGTGGCGAGCGGCGAACGGCCCGTCACCGGGGCCCAGAGTCGCTCCTCGCTGACCATGACTCGCCTAGTGCGCCTCCAACGCGTATTGGCTACACGCCATGTGGCCAAGCAGAGTGCCGGGCCAAATTGCGAGCCCGACGAGGCCCGAGGGAGGCCGCAGCCCGAGGCGTACGTGGCCGTTCGAGCCGAAGGGCGAAGCCGTGAGGCGAGGCCTGAGTAGATCGTACGTTGAGGGCTGCGGCCGACCGAGAACGTGGCAGTTCGAGCTGAGCCGCTCTGCGGCGAGGCGAGGGCTGAGTCGATCTGGCGAAGTCAAGTTGGCCCGGCACTAGAAGAGGTAGTAGCGCTGCGCCATCGGCAGCACCCGCACCGGCTCGCAGGTGAGGAGCTGGCCGTCGGCGCGCACCTCATAAGTCTCCGGGTCGACCTCAATCCGCGGGCAGTAGCTGTTGTTCACCATGCTGGCCTTGCGCACCCCGCGGCAGCCGGTCACTGCGGACACCATCTTGCGCAGGCCGAGCCGCGCCGGCACCCCGTCCTCGCGGGCGGCCCTCGATACGAAGGTCACGGAGGTCGAGAACACGGCGCCACCGTAGGAGGCGAACATGGGCCGATGGCGCACCGGCTGGGGCGTGGGGATGGATGCGTTCGGATCGCCCATGGCCGCCGTCACGATCATCCCGCCCTTCAAGACCATCTCCGGCTTCACGCCGAAGAAGGCGGGCTTCCAGATCACGAGGTCGGCGAGCTTGCCCGGCTCGACGGACCCGACCTCATGGGCGATACCGTGGGAGAGCGCGGGATTGATCGTGTACTTGGCCACGTAGCGCTTGGCGCGCACGTTGTCGGCGCGGCCGTCGCCGGGCAGGGCGCCGCGCTGCTTCTTCATCTTGTCCGCGGTCTGCCAGGTACGGGTGATCACCTCCGCGATGCGCCCCATGGCCTGGGAGTCCGAGGAGAGCATGCTGATGGCGCCCAGGTCGTGCAGCACGTCCTCGGCGGCGATGGTCTCGGCGCGGATGCGCGACTCCGCAAAGGCGAGGTCCTCGGGGATCTTCGGGTTCAGGTGGTGGCAGACCATGAGCATGTCGAGATGCTCGTCCATGGTGTTGACCGTGAACGGCATGGTCGGGTTCGTCGACGAGGGGAGACAGTTGGGCTCGCCGCACACCTTGATGATATCGGGGGCATGTCCGCCCCCCGCGCCCTCGGTGTGATAGGTGTGGATGGTCCGGTCCTTGAACGCCCGGATCGAGTCCTCCACGAATCCCGCTTCGTTGAGCGTGTCCGTGTGGATGGCGACCTGGACGTCCATCTCCTCCGCCACGGACAGGCTCGCGTCGATGGCCGCGGGCGTGGTGCCCCAGTCCTCGTGGAGCTTGAGGCCGATGGCCCCCGCCGCCACCTGCTCGCGGAGCGGATCCGGCCTGGACGCGTTCCCCTTTCCGAGGAAGCCCAGGTTGATGGGCAGGCCATCCGAGGCCTCCAGCATCCGATACATGTTCCACGCTCCCGCCGTGCACGTCGTGGCGTTGGTCCCGGTGGCGGGGCCGGTACCACCGCCGATCAGCGTGGTCAAGCCGGCGGAGAGCGCCTCGTCCACGAGCTGCGGGCAGATGAAGTGGATGTGCGCGTCGATGCCCCCCGCGGTGACGATGCGCCCCTCCCCCGCGATCACCTCGGTGGAGGCGCCCACGACCATGCCGGGGGTGACGCCGGGCTGGATGTCGGGATTGCCCGCTTTGCCCACGCCCACGATGCGCCCGCCGCGGACGCCCAGGTCCGCCTTCACGATGCCCCAGTGGTCCAGGACGAGCGCATTGGTGATGACGAGATCGAGCACGCCGTCGGCGGCGGTGGCGCGCGCAGACTGGCCCATGCCGTCGCGGATCACCTTGCCCCCGCCGAACTTGACTTCGTCGCCGTAGACGGTGAAGTCCCGCTCGACCTCGATGAGGATGTCCGTGTCGGCGAGGCGGACGCGATCGCCCACCGTCGGTCCGTAGAGATCGGCGTACTGCCGCCGCGGGAGCCGCAAACTCACGAGCCCGCTCCCTGGAACCCGGCCCGGCCCGCCTTCTCGACGCCGGCGCCCCGGCGCGCGTCGTCCACCTTGCCCTCGCTCAGGGCGTTGAGCCCGTAGACCTCGCGCAGCCCGGCGAGCTCGACCAAGGTCACCACCTTCTCGTCACCGGGCTCGAAGCGCACCGCGGTGCCTGCGGGGATGTTGAGCCGCATCCCCCACGCCCGGCTCCGATCGAAGCGGAGCGCGCGATTGGCCTCGAAGAAGTGGAAGTGCGAACCGACCTGGATGGGCCGGTCGGCGGTGTTAGCCACGGTGAGCTCGACGGTACGGCGACCCGCGTTGGCCTCGATGTCGCCATCGCCGAGGATGTACTCGCCTGGAATCATTCCCTTTCCCCCTCGCCCTGCCCTCTCCCATCGGGGAGAGGGAGAGGGGTCATCGGATCGGATGGTGGATGGTGACGAGCTTGGTCCCGTCTGGGAACGTGCCCTCGACCTGGACCTCGTCGAGCATTTCCGGCACGCCCTCCATCACGTCGCCGCGGGAGAGGATGGTCACCCCGAAGGCCATCAGGTCGGACACGCTGCGCCCGTCGCGGATGCCCTCCAGCACCTCGGCCGTGATGTAGGCGAGCGCCTCGGGGTAGTTCAGCTTGAGCCCGCGCGCCCGGCGGCGGCGCGCCACCTCGGCGGCCGTGAAGATCAGCAGCTTGTCCTGCTCGCGCGGTGTCAGGTGCATGGGCGGAGATTCTACGTCAAACGGTCAGATGCTGTCTCACCACGTCGTGGCGCAGGTCGGCGGTGGCCCCACTCGAGACGATGGAGCCCTTGCGCATGATGGCGTAGGAGCCGGCGAGGCGCCAGGCGAACTCGAGGTACTGCTCCACGAGGAGGACGGCTATGCCGCGCTCCTTGATGCGCTCGATGGCGCCCTCGATCTGGAAGATCACGTTGGGCTGGATGCCCTCCGTCGGCTCGTCCATGAGGAGGAGCTTGGGCCGGGCGAGGAGCACGCGGGCGATGGCGAGCTGCTGCTGCTCGCCGCCGGACAGCACGCCGCCCTTGCGCGAGAGGAGCTGTCTGAGCTTGGGAAACAGCTCGAAGATCTGCTCGATGTCCTGCTGGGCGGCACGTCCGTTGCCCGCCGCCTTGGGCCGGCCGAGGAACCCCACGCGGAGGTTCTCGGAGACGCTCAGGTTCGGGAAGATCTCGCGGCCCTGGGGCACGTAGCCGATCCCGCAGGCCGCCCGCTCCTCGGGTCTCAAGGCGCCCACGTCCACGCCGTCGAGGGTGATGCGCCCAGACCGCGCGGGAAGGAGGCCCATGATCGTCTTGAGCAGCGTGGTCTTGCCCACGCCGTTCCGGCCCATGAGGCACACCACGCCGCCTGCGGGCACGTCGAGGGAGACGTCCCAGAGCACCTGGCTCTCGCCGTAGGCCACGTTGAGGTCGCGGATCTCAAGCATGGGCGCCCTCAGCCATCGCTGTCGCGGCTCCGGCCCAGGTAGACCTCCATGACCCGCTCGTCGCTCTGGATCTGGTCCACCGGCCCCTCGCACAGCACGCTGCCCTCGTGGAGCACGGTGACGGTGCGGGCGATGCTGCGCACGAACTCCATGTCGTGCTCGATGACGAGCACCGCGCGTTCCTGGGCGACGCCCTGGAGGAGGCGCCCGGTCTTCTCCGTCTCCTCGTCGGTCATGCCCGCCACCGGCTCGTCGACCAAGAGGAGCTCAGCGTCCTGCACGATGACCATGCCGATCTCGAGCCACTGCTTCTCGCCGTGGGAAAGCCCCCCCGCCCGCTCGCCCGCGTGGGCGGCGAGGCCGATGGTCTCGAGCGTGCTCGCGATGCGATCGCGCTGCTCCCCGCTGAGGCGCGCCTGCAGCGTGGCGAACACACCCTTGCTCCGCCGGGCCAGCGCGAGCTCGAGATTCTCGCGCACGGTGAGGTTGGCGAAGATGGACGGTGTCTGGAACTTGCGTCCCACTCCCAGGGAGGCGATGTCGTTCTCGCGCCGGCCCACCAGATCGGTGCCCCGCCCGAAGATCACGCGCCCCACGGTGGGCTGCGTTTTGCCGGAGATCACGTCGAGGAGCGTGGTCTTGCCCGCGCCGTTGGGCCCGATGACCACGCGCAGCTCCTTGTAGTCCATGAAGAAGTTGAGGCCGTTGAGGGCCTTGAAGCCGTCGTACTCCACGGTGACGTCTTCGAGGTAGATGATCGAGCCGCCGGGGGACGCGCTCACTGTCACGGCGCCACCTCGTGCTCTTCCTTGCGGAGCGGGCTCGGGCGCGGCGTGGGCGCCGACGGCGTCGAGACCGGCTTGCTCGAGCCCGCGAACCGGGCGAGCAGCCTCTGCGCGGTGCCCACCAGGCCCTCGGGGAAGAAGAGCACCACGCCCACGAAGAGCCCACCCAGGACGAGGATCCAGAGATCGGGATAGTGGGTGGTGAGGGTGCTCTGGAGCCAGTTCACACCGAAAGCGCCCACGACCGGGCCGACCAGCGTGCCCCGGCCGCCCACCGCGACCCAGATGATCATCTCGATGGAGGGCAGCACGCCGATCCGCGCCGGGGTGATGATGCCGACCTGGCCCACGTAGAGCGCGCCCGCCACCCCGGCCAGGCACGCGGAGACCGTGAACACGAACAGCTTGAAGGCAGCGGGCGAGTAGCCGCAGAAGAGCACGCGCGTCTCGCTGTCGCGGATGGCCACCAGCACCTTGCCGGCCGGCGTGTGGACGATATAGCGGCAGAGCAGGTACGCCCCGCACAGGCAGAGGGCGGTGACCACGTACAGCCCCCGCTGGGTCGCGGGCTCGTTGAGGGGGAAGCCGAACATGGTCTTGAACCCGGACAGCCCGTTGGTGCCGCCCAGGTTCATGGCGTTGCGGTTGAAGGTGAGCCAGGCGCAGAGGGCGAGGGCCTGGGTGATGATCGAGAAGTAGACCCCGCGGATCCGGCTCCGGAAGGTGAGGAAGCCGAAGACGAGGGCGACCACGCCCGGCACGATGACCACGGCAGCCAGGGTGAAGGCGGCGCTATAGAACGGCTTCCAGAAGAGCGGCAGCTCCGTCACGCGGTTCCACACCATGAAGTCGGGCAGCACGTTCTGGTATACACCCTTGGCCCCGATCTCCAGCATCAGGCGCATGCCCATGGCGTACGCGCCCAGGCCGAAGAACACGCCGTGGCCCAGGGAGAGCACGCCCGTGTACCCCCAGATCAGATCGATGCCGAGGGCGAGGATGGCGTAGGTCAGGAACTTGCCGAAAAGATTCAAGGTGAAGTTGGAGACGCGGAACGGCGAGCTCTGGGGCAGCGTATTCAGCGCGGGCAATACCACCACGAGCAGCACGGCGCCCGCGAGGAGCAGGCAGCGCTCACGACTCCGCATAGCGTCCCTTCGCCGCGAAGAGCCCGGACGGACGCCGCTGGATGAAGAGGATGACCGCGACCAGGATGGCAACCTTGCCGAACACCGCGCCCAGTCCGGGCTCGATGATCTTGTTGAGCCCACCGATGCCGAGGGCGGCCAGGATGGTGCCAAGGAGCTTCCCCACTCCGCCCGTGACGACCACCATGAAGGAATCCACGATGTAGTTCTGGCCGAGCTCCGGCCCCACGTTGCCGATCTGGGTCAGGGCACAGCCGGCGATGCCCGCCAGCCCGGCCCCGAAGGCGAAGGTCAGTGCGTCCACCCGTCGCGAGCGGACGCCGAGGCAGGCGGCCATCCCGCGGTTCTGGGTCACCGCGCGGATGCGCAGCCCGGCGTCCGTCTTGAAGAGCAGGAGGTACATGGCGGCCACCGCCACGGTGGCGAGGCCAATGATGAAGAGCCGGTTGTAGGGGAGCTGGATCCCGACCATCACTGGCACGCCACCCGACAGCCACTTGGGCGAGATGACATCGACGTTGGCGGCCCCGAACCAGAGGCGCAGGCCCTGCTGGATCATCAGGCTGATGCCCCAAGTCAGGAGCAGCGTCTCGAGCGGCCGGCCGTAGAGGAAGCGGATCACGCCGCGCTCGAGGACG
Organism: Candidatus Methylomirabilota bacterium; assembly: GCA_046723845.1. GTDB lineage: Bacteria > Methylomirabilota > Methylomirabilia > Rokubacteriales > CSP1-6 > AR37. Next base: position 9,592 of record JBKOVG010000196.1, read on the forward strand.
AAGCCCGCCACGCCCGCCACCAGGAAGGACAGCGGCAGCGCCACCAGGAAGTAGTACTCGAAGGCGTTGGGGGCGTGGCCCTGGAACCAGCCCTGCGTCACGAAGGTGGTGTAGGCCCCGAGCGCCATGAGCTCACCGTGGGCCATGTTGATCACACCCATGAGGCCGAAGATGATGGCGAGCCCGAGGGCCATCAGGAGCAGGATCGAGGAGAGCGAGACGCCCTGGAACGCGACCTGGATGCCCTGGGTGAGGAGCGCCCATCGCTCGATGCGCTTCACGGAGGCGGCCGCCGCTTCCTTGAGGTCGGACGGGGAGTCGGAGGCGACCGCCACCTCGCGGAGGCGCTCGGCGCCGTCGCTGCTCCCCAGGGCGCCGAGCCGCGTGGCGGCGATCACGCGCTCAGGGGCCGTGCCCGACTTGAGCTGGATGAGGGCGATGGCCTCCTCCAGCGCGTAGCGCACCCAGCGGTCCTTCTCCTTGGCGAGGGTCTCAGTGAGTGCGGGCAGCGCGGCGGGATCGCCGCTGTTGCCCATCTTCACGGCGGCGGCCTGGCGCACGGTCCAGTCGGGGTCGGCGAGCTGGGTCTGTCCAGAGAAGGCATCGATGAGCGGGCGGAGCACGATACGCAGGCTCCGCCCCGTGGAGACCTCCTCGAGCTTGGTCAGGTCGGCGAGGACCTGCTTGCCGTCCGGGCCCTGGATCGGCTCGCGGCCGTAGGCACTGAAGAGAGGGACGAGGGTCTTGTCGCCTTCGTTGACCTTGTCCCCCACGATGACGGTTTCCTTCTTGCCGCCCGGCAGGGTGCGCACATAGACGCTGCCCTCGCGGAGCGCTTCCAGCAGGGGGAGGATCTTCCGGTCGCCCGTCTTGCCGAGGGCGACGGCCGCCGTCTCCTGAACGGCGGCGTCGCTCGAGGCAACCTCCGCCATCGCCTTCGCGACCTCCGGCGACGGCGAGGGCGCCGGGCTCTGCGCGGCTGCCGGGGCGATGAGCCCCGACAGCAGCGCGAGCGCCAGCAGGAGAGTTGTGATCACGTGGATCCGTTATGACTTCTGGTAGGTGCCCTGATGCTTGACCCAGTCGCAGCCCTTGTCCGGGCTCGTGTACTTGCTCCACGGCTCCGGCTCCACCAGCCCCTTCGACCGGGAGACGATCTTGAACTGACCGTCCTTGAGGATCTCGCCGATGAGCACGGGCTTCCAGGTATGGTGGTTGAAGTCGTGCATTTTGATCTCGCCGCCGGGGGCGAGGAACTTCTGGCCATAGACGGCCTTGCGCACGGCGGCCACGTCGAAGGACTTGGCCTTCTCCACCGCCTGCTTCCACACGTAGACGCCGAAGTACGCGGCCTCCATGGGGTCGTCCGTCACCCGCTTGCTGCCACCGGGCAGCTTGTTCTTCTCGCAGTAGTTCTTGAAGTTCTGGATGAAGCGCTTGTTCTGCGGGGTGTCCACGGACTGGTAGTAGTTCCAGGCCGCGAGGTGACCGACGAGCGCGGAAGTGTCCATGCCGCGCAGCTCGTCCTCGGCCACGGAGAAGGCCATGATGGGCGCATTCTCGGAGCGGAGACCCTGGTTGGCGAACTCCTTGTAGAAGGGTACGTTGCTGTCGCCGTTGATGGTGGAGAGCACGCAGGCGCCGCCGCCCGAGGCGAAGCGCTTGATTTTGCCGACGATGGTCTGGTAGTCCTGATGGTTGAAGGGGGTGTACTCCTCCGCGATGTTGTCGGCGGGCACGCCCTTGGCGACGAGGAACGCGCGCAGGATCTTGTTGGCCGTGCGCGGGAACACGTAGTCGGTGCCGAGCAGGTAGAACTTCTTGTACCCGCCCCCTTCCTTCGACATCAGGTACTCCGCGGCGGGGATGAGCTGTTGGTTCGGCGTCGCCCCAGTATAGAAGACGGCCTTGGAGCACTCCTCACCTTCGTACTGCACGGGATAGAAGAGCAGGCCCTCGTTGTTCTCGAACACGGGCAGGACGGACTTCCGGCTCACCGAGGTCCAGCAGCCGAAGGTGACGGCGACCTTGTCCTGGAGGAGGAGCTGCTTCGCCTTCTCCGCGAAGAGGTCCCAGTTCGAGGCCGGGTCGACGACCACGGGCTCGATCTTCTTGCCCATGACCCCGCCCTTGGCGTTGATCTCCTCGAACGCCATCATGCAGACGTCGCGGAGCGACACCTCGCTGATGGCCATGGTCCCGGAGAGCGAATGGAGAACGCCCACCTTGACCGTGCCCGAGCTCTGGGCCCGCAGCACGGCAGGAAAGCCGATCCCCGCGGCAGCGCCGAGGCCAACAGCCGCCGTCGTCTTGAGGAAGTTCCTGCGCGACAGATCTTGCATACCTGCCTCCTATGACTTCGTTGTGTGGTCGGGTCCGCCGTCGGACCCTCCGTTGATCAACGGGCGCTCGGCCTCGGACCCCGCTGTCTCGGCGCGCCGACCCTTCGTGAGCAAGCGTCATGCCCGGGAGTCGGGTCAACATTTCCGAAGCATTACAGACGAAGCTTGCGAACAAACACGAGGCGGCTGCCTATCGAGTAGGCAGCCGCCTGGATGTGCCTCAGAAAACGGCAGAGCTTTAGCGAGCGGGGCGAAGAGGCCCCAGCCCATCTGTCAGGAGCAGGGCGCGGGCGACCTCGGCCATGGTCTTGCGCGTGTCCATGGCCGTCTTCTGGATCCGCCGGAACGCCTCGGGCTCGCTCAGACCCAGGCGTGTCATGAGTACGCCCTTGGCCCGGTCCACCAGCTTGCGTGCCTCGAGCTTCTGCCTGAGCGCCTCGTTCTCCTTCCGCACCGCCACGAGCTCGCGGAAGCGCGAGACCGCCACGTCGAGGGCGGGACCCAACTCCTCCGCGCGGAGCGGCTTGACGAGGAAGCCGAGCACCCCCGCCTCCACCGCGCGCGAGGCCACCTCCGTGTCCGCGTGACTCGTGAGGAGCACGATGGGACACGCCCGCGTCGACATCACCTGCCTCGCTGCGTCCACTCCGTCGCCGTCGGGAAGTCCCACGGCGAGGAGGAGCACGTCGGGCCGATGCTTGTCCACGAGCCGGACGGCATCCTCGGCGCGACTGCCGTTGCCAACTACGGTGCCCCCCTGGAGACCGACGACTTCGGCCACCGCGGCCCGGGACTGAGCATGGTCATCGACGATGAGGACTCGCCACCGTTGGGTTGTCATGCCGCGATGGGCAGCAAGGAGGATGCCACGCGTCTCGCTCGGGAAATCAGACGATTAGACGATGCGCGGCGCCGCGCCGATGCTTAGCCGTCGGGCACACGACGGCGACCGCTCATTGCCTGAGCAGATGTTGACTTTCACGGGGACCCGGTGGGATGCTCTGCCCGTGAAGAAGCACCGCCTCCCCGTCAAGCTGATGGCGACCGTGTGGCTGGCGACGTACGTCGTCTGCATCGGCCTCGTGTGCTCCTTCATCCTCTTCGAGGTGCTCGACATCGACGGCTCCGACTTCCCCACTCCGCCGTCGACCCTGGCCACGCCCATCAAGCTCGCGGAGCCCGCCCATGAGATCAAGCGCTCGCTCTTCTCGGCGGGCGCGCAGATGTGGGCCATCGTGACCGTGGTCATCGTGCTCCTCGAAGGCGCGCGGCTGCGCGGTCCCGAGACGCGCCGGCGCGTGCCCCCGCCGTCCGGATTGCGCGGGCGCCGGCGCCTCCGTCTGTCGCTGCCCCGCGCTTCGCTCGCCGACGTCGCCGTCTCCGCCTGACCCGCCGCTTCCCTGCCCGCTCTTCACTTCGCTCAACCGAGGGGGACGTTTATGGTCAGGATGCTTGCCATCACCTGCTGTCTGGCGCTCATGGGCGCCGCGAGCCCGTCTACGGCGCAGGCGCCGCCACCCATGACCAAGCTGACGCTCGACGAGGCGCTGACCCTGGCCCGCCTCACCAACCCGACCATCCGCGCCAAGGAGTTCGAGGTGCAGGCGGTGGGAGCGAACGAGGTGACGGCCGCCCTCCGCCCGAATCCCACCGCGACCTTCCTCGCCGAGCAGTTCGGCAGCGGCAACGTGGCGGTGACCCAGTACACATTCAACGTGGGACAGCCCATCGAGCTCGGCGGCAAGCGGCAGCGGCGCATCGACAGCGCGAAGGCGGCGACCAGGATCACCGACTACGAGCTGACCGACGTGAAGCGCCAAGTGATCTTCCAGGTAAAGAAGTCCTTCACGGACATCCTGGTCGCCCGCGAGTCCGTCACCCTTGCCGAGCAGAACCTGATGACCCTGGACGAGCTCGAGCGGGTGCACCGGCTCCGCGCGGAGAAGGGCGACATCTCAGGCCTCGAGCTCCTCCGCCTCGAGATCGAACGCTTCGCCTTCGAGCGCGACGCCACCGACGCCCGCCTGGCCCTCGGCAATGCCCGGATCGCCCTGCGCACCGCGGTGGGCCAGGAGCGGGTGGCCGAGGACGTCGACGCCGTGGGCGAGCTCGCCTTCCCCGAGATCACCAAGAGCAAGTCCGAGCTCTACCGCATGGCCCTCGACGCGCGCCCCGATCTCCGCGCCGCGCAGGCCGCGCGCGACAAGGCCGCTGCCGACATCAATCTGGCCAAGGCCAACGCCTGGTGGGACGTGACCCCGCAGATCGAGTACCAGCGCATCGGCCCCGACAACACCATCGGCTTCGGCTTCGCCCTGCCCATCAAGCTCTTCGACCGGAACCAGGGCGAGATCACCCGGGCCCAGGCGGAGGCCAAGCGCGTGGAGGCGGCGCGGGACGCTCTCCTGGCCCAGGCGCTCGCCGAGGTCGACACGGCCCTGGCCTCCGTCACCGCCGAGCGCCAGAAGGCCACCCTGCTTCGCGACAACTACCTGCCCAAGATCAAGCAGGCGCGCGAGACCATCGAGTTCGCGTACCGGCGGGGCGGGGTGAACCTCCTCGACTATCTGGACGCCCAGCGGAGCTACCGGGAGAAGTCCCTCGAGTATCTCCGCTCCGTCGCCAACTACCGCACGGCGGTGTATGTGCTCGAGGCCGCCGTGGGCGGCCAGCTGGAGCCCTAGCATGCGTCCCTGGGTACTCATCCTTCTGGTCGCCCTCCTCCCGGGATGCAGTGACTCCAAGTCCGAGCAGCTCGCCCAGCCCGTCCCCGCCCCCGCGAGGAATCCAGTCACCATCGTGCAGCCGGAGATGCGCACCCGGGCCGCCGTGCTGGAGACCACCGGCAAGGTGCAGTTCAATGAGGACGAGCTCGTGCGCGTGAACGCGCCTGTCACCGGGCGGGTGACCGAAGTCCTCGCCCGGCCCGGCCAGGTGGTGGAGACCGGGCATCCCCTCTTCGTCCTCGACAGCCCCGATCTCGGCCAGGCCAAGAGCGACTACGCCAAGGCCATCTCCGACCTCGCGCGCGCGGATAAGGCGCTAAAGCTCGCCCGGGACCTCCTCGAGCTGAAGGCCATTGCGGAAAAGGACATCCGCGAGGCGGAGAACGACTACAACAAGGCGGTGGCCGAGCGCGATCGTGCGGCCGCCCGCCTCCGTACCCTCGGCATTCGCCCCGATCAGCTCCCGGAGATCGCCAATCGCGCCGATGCCTCCACCACGGTGACGGTGCGGGCCCCGCGCAGCGGCGTGATCGTGGAGCGCAACATCAGCCCGGGCCAGGTGGTGGCCTACGGCCAGTCGGACACGCCGGTGAGCCTCTTCGTCATCGCCAACCTTTCGACGATGTGGGTGATGGCGGACGTGTACGAGCCCGACGTGCCCAAGGTGCGCCTGGGGCAGACGGTGCGGATCACCCTGCCCTGCTGCCCGCTGGACCGCTATCAGGGCAAGATCACCCACATCGGGGCCGCGGTGGACAAGGACAGCCGCACCCTCAAGGTCCGGGCCTCGGTGCCGAATCCAGGCGGCGTGCTCAAGGGCGAGATGTTCGTCAAGGTGGCGATCGAGACCGGTTCCACCTCCGCCCTCACCTTGCCCCAGAGCGCCATCCAGCGCTCCGATGGAGCCACCTTCGTCCTCCTCGATCGGGGCAAGGGCGAGTACGAGCGGCGCCCCGTGAAGACCGGCCCGGACTTCGACGGCCTCACGGAGATCCTCGACGGAGTCACCCCGCAAGACCGCGTGGTCAGCACGGGAGGGGTCCTCCTCAAGCGCGACGCGAAATGATCGACTGCCCCATCACGTTCGCCCTCCACCAGCGCACGGGAGGAGTCCTCCTCAAGGGCCACGCGAAATGATCGACTGCCCCATCGCGTTCGCCCTCCACCAGCGCACGGGAGGAGTCCTCCTCAAGGGCCACGCGAAATGATCGAACGCCTCATCGCGTTCGCCCTCCACCAGCGCTTCATCACCCTCGCCCTCGCCCTCCTCCTCACCGTGATGGGCGTGGTCTCTTTCCGCAACCTGCCCATCGAGGCCTATCCGGACGTGGGCGACGTGCGGGCGGAGGTGATCACCCTGTGGCCGGGCCACGCCGCGGAGGAGGTGGAGCGGCTCATCACCATCCCGCTCGAGAACGAGCTCAACGGCATCGCGCGCGTCAGCATCATCCGCTCCGACACCCTCTTCGGCCTCTCCAACATCCGCGTCATCTTCGCCGATGGGACCGACGACTACTGGGCGCGCCAGCAGGCGCAGGAGCGCATCAACCAGGCCCAGCTCCCCTCCGACGCCAAGCCCGGCCTCGGGCCGCTGTCGAGCGTGATCGGCGAGGTGTACCGCTACACCCTCGAGTCCAAGACCATGTCCCTCGTGGAGCTGAAGGCCCTCCAGGACTGGGTGCTCGAGCGCGAGTTTCGCCAGGTCCCCGGGGTGGCCGACGTGGTCTCGTGGGGCGGCGGCACCAAGCAGTACGAGATCATCGTGGATCCCGGCCGTCTCCGCGCCTACAACCTCACCCTGAAGCAGGTCATCGACGCCGCCGCCAACGCCAACTCGAACTCGGGCGGGGGCTACATCGCCCAGGGCGAGTACCGGGTCACCGTGCGCGGCCTCGGGCTGCTCCAGACCGTCCGCGACATCGAGAACATCGTGGTGAGCGCGCAGAAGGGCACCCCGGTGCGCGTGCGCGACATCGGGACGGTGGTGGTGGGCACGGCCATTCGCCTGGGCGTCCTCGGCCGCGACCACGAGGACGATCTCGTGCAGGGCATCGTGCTCATGCGCAAGGGCGAGAACCCCGACGCCGTCATCAAGGGCGTGGCGGCCAAGATCGTCCAGCTCAAGAAGACGCTGCCCGCGGGGGTGGAGCTCCGCGACTACTACAGCCGCGACCGGCTGGTGCGGGCCACCGTGACCACGGTCATGCGCAACCTGATCGAGGGGGCGGCGCTCGTGGTGGTGCTGCTCTCCCTCTTCCTCTACAACGTGCGCGCCGCCCTCATCGTGGCCCTCACCATTCCCCTGTCGCTCCTCTTCGCCTTCATCTTCATGGACCTCCGGAGCATCCCCGCCAACCTGCTCTCCCTGGGCGCCATCGACTTCGGGATCATCGTGGACGGCGCCGTGATCATGACCGAGAACATCGTGCGCCACCTCTCGGAGCGCAAGCCGCGCGGCCGTCGCGTGGTGCGGGAGGTACAGCACGCCGCGGGGGAGGTGGCGCGTCCCCTCACCTTCGCCGTCCTCATCATCATGACCGTGTACGTGCCCATCCTCACCTTCGAGCGCATCGAGGGAAAGCTCTTCCGTCCCATGGCCGTCACGATCTCCCTCGCGGTGATCGGCGCTCTCATCCTCACCCTGACCCTGATTCCCGTCCTCTCGAGCCTTCTCTTCCGCCGCCCACCCTCCGACCGGGAGAGCCCACTCCTCGCCCTGCTGCGCCGGCCCTATCTCCCCACCCTTCGCTGGTGCGTGCAGCGGCCCCTCCTGCCCATCGCGGGGGCGGGTCTCCTCCTCGCGCTGTCCCTGTGGACCTTCACGCTGCTCGGGAAGGAGTTCCTGCCGGAGCTCGACGAGGGCGATCTGTGGGTGCGCGTGCAGTTCCCCATCGGCGTGTCGCTGGAGGGCGTGAACCCCTACGTGCGGGAGATCCGCGAGCGCCTCCTGCGCTTCCCCCAGGTCCGGGTGGTCGTCTCGCAGCTCGGGGCGCCCGACGACGGCACCGACCCCGAGGCGCCCGACAACTCCGAGTTCTACGTGGGACTCAAGCCGCGCGAGGAGTGGCCGGACAAGAACCGGGACAAGCTGATCGAGCAGATGACGGCAGCCCTCGCCGACATCCCCGGTGTCACCACCAACTTCTCCCAGCCCATCAAGGACAACGTGGACGAGGCACTGGCCGGGGTGAAGGGCGAGCTGGCCATCAAGCTCTACGGCCCCGACATCTTCGTCATGGACGGCATCGCACACCAGATCATGGCCGTGCTCAAGGACGTGCGAGGAGTGGCCGACCTCGACTTCGACCACCTCGTGGGGCAGCCGCAGCTCCAGCTCGCCATCGATCGCGGCGCGGCCGCCCGCTACGGCATCAACGTGCAGGACATCCAGGACACCATCGAGGCGGCCACCAAGGGCCGCGCGGTGAGCGAGATCTTCGAGCAGGAGCGCCGCTTCAACCTCGTGGTGAAGCTGGGGCAGCCGGGGGAGCCCACGGCCCGCCTACGCGACGTGGCGGTGAGCGCCCCCTCCGGCGAGCGCATTCCCCTGAGCCAGCTCGCGGAGTTCACGCGCACGGACGGCCTCGCGGAGATTTTCCGAGAGAACAATGTGCGGCGCCTGTCCGTCAAGTGGAGCGTGCGCGAGCGGGACATGGGCAGCATGGTCTTCGAAGCGATGCAGAAAGTCGAGGCACAGGTCAAGCTGCCTCCCGGCTATCGCATGGTGTGGAGCGGGCGCTTCGAGGACCAGCAGCGCGCCCTGTCGCGCCTCTACGTGATCGTGCCCCTCGTCGTCTTCATCATCTTCGTCCTGCTTTTCGGCGCCTTCAACTCGGTGGGGGACGCGCTCCTCATCATGCTCAATCTGCCCTTCGCCCTCATCGGCGGCACCCTCGCCCTCTTCTTCTGGCAGAGCAACTTCAACATCTCGGCGGCCGTGGGCTACATCGCGGTCTTCGGGGTGAGCGTGCTCAACGGGACCGTCCTCGTCTCGTCCATCCGCCAGGCCTTCGCGGAGGGCCTGCCCCTGCGCGAGGCCATCGTGCGGGGATGCGAGATCCGCTTCCGCCCCATCATGGTCTCGGCCATCGTGGCGGTCATCGGCTTCCTGCCCGCCGCCCTGAGTCACGGCATCGGCTCGGAGATCCAGAAGCCGCTCGCTCGCGTGGTCATCGGCGGTCTCGTCTCCTCGACCGCCCTCACCCTCCTCGCCCTGCCCGCGGTGTACGCGCTCTTCGCGCGGCGGAGCCGCTCACGGGAGACGGCGGGCGCTGCCGGGCCGCCGCCCGCATAGGCCTCAAAAACAGGCCGACCCCCGGCGCGCGTGGCACCGAGGGCCGGCGGGCGTATCAGGAAGGTCTAGATGTCGTAGTAGAGGGCGAACTCGTAGGGATGCGGGCGCAGCCGGACGGGATCCACCTCGTTCTTCCGCTTGTACTCGACCCACGTCTCGATGAGGTCCGGGGTGAACACGTCGCCCTTGAGCAGGAAGGCGTGGTCCTTCTCCAGGTTGTCGAGCACAATGTCGAGCGAGCCCGGGAGTTGCTTGATCTTCTTCTGCTCGGCCGCGGGCAGCTCGTAGAGATCCTTGTCCACCGGCTTGCCAGGATCGATCTTGTTGGCCACGCCGTCGAGCCCCGCCATGACACAGGCGGCGAAGCTCAGGTACGGGTTGCAGGTCGGATCCGGCGTGCGGAACTCGATGCGCTTCGCCCCCTCGGCCTTGGAGTACATGGGGATGCGGATGGCCGCGGAGCGGTTGCGCTGGCTGTACACGAGGTTGATGGGCGCCTCGTAGCCGGGCACCAGCCGCTTGTAGCTGTTGGTGCTGGGCGCGATGAAGGCGAGGAGGGCTGGGGCGTGCTTGAGGATGCCGCCGATGTAGTAGAGACACGTCTTGGAGATGTCCGCGTAGCCGCCCCGCTCGTAGAAGAGGTTCTTGCCGTTCCGCCAGATGGACTGATGCGTGTGCATGCCCGAGCCGTTGTCCTGGAACAGTGGCTTGGGCATGAAGGTGGCCGTCTTTCCCCACTTCTTGGCCGTGTTCTTGGCGCAGTACTTGTACCAGCACACCTTGTCCGCCATCTTGGTCAGGGTGTCGAAGCGCATGTCGATCTCGGTCTGCCCGCCTGTGGCCACCTCGTGGTGGTGCACTTCGACCCGGATCCCCACCGACTCGAGGGCGAGGACCATGTCCGAGCGCACGTCCTGGAAGTGATCCATGGGCGGCACGGGGAAGTAGCCCTGCTTGTAGCGCGGCTTGTAGCCGAGGTTGGGGCGGTCTATCGTTCCCTCGCGCCCGGTGTTCCAGGCCCCCGCCTCGGAGTCGATGAAGTAGTAGCCGTGGTTGTAGGTCTGGTCGAAGCGGACCGAGTCGAAGAAGAAGAACTCGAGCTCGGGCCCGATGTACACGGTGTCGCCCACCCCCGACTTCTTCACGTAGGCCTCCGCCTTTTGGGCCACGAAGCGCGGATCACGCGTGTAGGGCTTGCCTGTGATGGGGTCTTTCACGTTGCAGATCAGCACGAGGGTGGGCACCGCCGTGTAGGGATCCATCTGCGCGGTGGAGGCGTCGGGGACGAGGAGCATGTCCGACTCGTCGATGGTCTGGAAGCCGCGGATCGAGGAGCCATCGAACCCCAGGCCGTCCGAGAAGATCCCTTCGTTGAGCTCGGAGATCGGGATCGAGAAGTGCTGCCACAGGCCAGGGAGGTCGATGAAGCGTACATCGACGATGCGGGCGCCCTTCTCCTTGGCCATCTTCACTACATCCTTCGGGGTCATGCCATCCGCCTCCTTTGAAATGACGTGGAACGAAAAATGCCGCGCCGGAGGAGCCACCATGCTCCGCCGGCTGGCTACACTAAGCGCTTAACTTCGGGGGGTCAATGGGCTGTGTGCTTCGCCTGCGCGGCTTTCATGGCTTCCGCGAAGGCGCTGCCCCCGCCACTCATCCCGTATTCGCCGTAGGAGGAGCCGCCGAGCGAGTAGGCCGTCTCGGAGTGCTGAGAGAGATCGAGTCCGGCCATCTCGTCGTCCTCGGTCACGCGCAGTCCCATGACCGCATCCAGTACCTTCAGGATCACGATGGTCATCACGAAGCCCAGCACGAGGGTGGCCGCCACCGCCACGATCTGCTTCCAGAGCTGGCCGGGATCGCCGTAGAGGAGCCCGTTGGCGCCCGCCTCGTTCACCGCCTTGGTGGCGAAGACCCCCGTGGCGAGGGCACCCCACGTCCCTCCCACCCCGTGCACCCCTACCACGTCGAGGGAGTCGTCGTAGCCGAGCTTCGTCTTGAGGTTGCACGCGGTGTAGCAGAGGACGCCGGCGAGAGCGCCGATGACCAGCGCGGCCATGGGCGTGACGAAGCCGGCGGCGGGAGTGACGGCGACTAGGCCCGCCACCGCGCCGGAAGCCGCGCCAAGCACGGTGGGCTTGCCGCGCGAGCTCCACTCCGTAAGCATCCAGCCGAGGGCGGCGGCGGCCGCCGCGGTGTTCGTGGTCGTGAAGGCGTGCACGGCGAGCCCGTTGGCGGCGAGCGCGCTGCCCGCGTTGAAGCCGAACCAGCCGAACCAGAGCAGGCTCGCCCCCATGACGGTCAGGGGCAGGTTGTGCGGCGGCATGGGCTGCTGCCCATAGCCCTTGCGCTTGCCGATGACGAGGACGGCGGCCAGGGCAGAGACACCGGAGGAGATGTGCACCACGGTCCCGCCTGCGAAATCGAGGGCGCCCAGCTTGTGGAGCCAGCCGCCATCACCCCACACCCAATGGGCGAGCGGATCGTAGACGAAGGTGGCCCACGCCAGCACGAAGATGATGAAGGTGGAGAACTTCTTGCGCTCGGCGAAGGCCCCCGTGATAAGGGCGGGCGTGATCACCGCGAACATCATCTGGAACAGCATGAAGGCCTGATGCGGGATGGTCGCGGCGTACGCGGGATTGGGCTCGACTCCCACCCCGCGCAACCCTGCCCACTCGAGGCCGCCGATGATGCCTCCCCTGTCCGGACCGAAGGCCAGCGTATAGCCCCACAGCACCCACTGCACGGAGATGAGGGCGAGGATGATGAAGCTGTGCATGAGGGTCCCGAGCGCGTTCTTCTGCCTCACCATGCCGCCGTAGAAGAGCGCCAGCCCCGGCGCGGTCATGAGGAGCACGAGCGCGGACGACATGAGCACCCACGCGGTGTCGCCCGTGTCGATCTTGGGCGGCACGGGCGCTGGGGCGGTGGCGGGAGCAGGAGCGGCGGGAGCCGACGCGGGCGGCGCCTGAGCCCAGAGATCGCCCGCCAGGCACAGCCCCACGAAGCCCACCAGCAGCGTGAGCACGACGATCCGGCACGCTCTCATTACCGCCTCCCCTTCCTGACCGGCGTCCTCACAGTGCGCTCTCGTCGCGCTCGCCGGTGCGAATGCGGACGGCGGTGTCCACGGGGTGAACGAAGATCTTGCCATCGCCGATGTTGCCGGTCTTGGCGGCGCCGGCGAGCACCGAGGCGACCTTGTCGACCAGGCTGTCCGGCACCACCACTTCGATCTTGATCTTGGGAAGGAAGTCCACCGTGTACTCGCCGCCCCGATAGAGCTCCGTGTGCCCCTTCTGCCTCCCGAAGCCGCGGACCTCGGACACCGTCATGCCGATCACGCCTATGCCGGTCAGAGCCTCCTTGACGTCGTCGAGCTTGAACGGCTTGATGATGGCCTCGATCTTCTTCATGGATTCCTCCCGGGGCGGGGTGGTTTGCACCTGTCGTGCCGGGCGACTCTCTCCGTGCGGGCGAGCAAAATCAATTGCTTGAGGACTGGCGGGTGAAGCGATTAAGCAAACGTCTGCCCATTTGATAGGCAGATGTTCGAAAGTGCCTCGGCGCTAGGCAGGGGCCGGGGTCAGGGGAAGCGAACCGTCAGTCGCGCCAGACCGTCGCTTCGGCGCTGCGCCGGACCTTGCTGTTGTCCGCCTCCACCGGCTGCGGCAGGGCCGCTTCGATGGCCGACCAGACATTGCGGAGATCAGGCGTCTTCTGCGCCGGGAACACGCCGGGGATCGCGGGCGGGCTATCCGTCGTGAACGTTCCCGAGCAGATGACCACTGGGATCTTGCAGCCGCGCCGTTCCATCTGGCGGAGGAATCCCATGCCATCGAGATGCGGCATGCGGAGATCCAGGACGATTATGTCGGGACGGACACGATCGAGCGCGGCCAGGGCGTCGAGCCCATCCACCGCTTCGAACACCTCGAAGTCACCTTCGAAACCCATCCGGTACAGCGCGCGCCACGCCGGATCGTCGTCAATGAGGAGCATCTTCGTCATGGCTTGCCCTCCTGAGGGCTGCAGATGCAATCAGGCGGCCGGGAAGGGAGGCGCGATGTGGCGGGGATTTACGGGAGGAGCGTCAAAAATGCGCGTCAGGGTCGGGACGAAAGCCGTGACACCGTCCACGATCGAACACCACGGGCTAGCCCCGCCGCTGGGGAATCCCGTGACGTCGCATTTTCGAGTAGAGCGTCGGACGGCGCAGGCCGAGGAGCGCCGCCGCGGCCTGCTTGTTCCACCCCGTCGTCTCGAGCGCCCGCACGATCGAGAGCCGCTCGATTTCCTCCAGGGAGCCCGAGGGCGGCGCCGAGCTCAGCAGGGGACCGCCAGCATTGAGCGCCTCCGGCAGGTCGGCCACCGTCACCTCCCGGCCCCGCGCCACGAGCACGGCGCGCTCGATCACGTGCTCGAGCTCGCGCACGTTGCCCGGCCACATGTAGGCGAGGAGCCGGCGGAAGGCCTCGGGGTCGATGGCTTCGAGGGGCCGGTTGTGCTTGAGGACGAAGCGCTCCAGGAAGCCCTTGGCGAGGAGAGGGATGTCCTGGGTCCGCTCGCGGAGGGGAGGCAGCTCCACCGTCACCGTGTTGATGCGGAAGTAGAGATCCTGGCGGAGCGAGCCGTCCCGCACGGCAGCTTCGGGCTCGCGGTTGGTCGAGGAGATGAGCCGGAAGTCCACGGGCAGCGCGCGGCTGCCCCCCAGGCGCCGGACGGAGCGATCCTCGAGGACCCGGAGGAGCTTGGCCTGGAGGTCCGCGGGCATCTCGGTGATCTCGTCGAGAAGCAAGGAGCCCTTGTGCGCCTCCTCCAGCAGACCCGCCCGCTCCGAGGTGGCGCCCGTGAACGCGCCCTTGACGTGGCCGAACAGCTCGGACTCGATCAGGTCCTTGGGCAGGGCCGCGCAGTTGATCTTCACGAGCGGCCCCTGGGCCCGCGGGCTCTTGGCGTGCACGGCGTTGGCGGCCAGCTCCTTGCCCGTCCCGCTCTCGCCCACGATGAAAACGTTGGCGTCGGAGGCGGCCACGGAGTCGAGCAACTCGAACACGCGTCGCATGGTCGGCGAGCTCCCGAGCATCTCGCCGTAGCCCATCTGCTCGGCGAGCTGGCGACGGAGGTCCGAGGTCTCGGCGAGGAGATGGCGGCGCTCCAGGGCCTTACCGAGGAGGGTGAGCATCTCCGCGGAGTCGAAGGGCTTGGTGACGAAGTAGAAGGCGCCTTCCTTGGTCGCCTCCACCGCCTTCGAGATCGAGCCGTGGCCCGTCATGATGATCACTTCGATGTCGGGATCCTGGCTGCGCAGGATCTTGAGGAGGCCCATGCCGTCGCCGTCGGGGAGGACGAGGTCGACGAGGGCCACGGAGAAATCGGCATCGTCCATCCGGGCGGAGGCTTCCGCGATGCTCACCGCCGTCTGCACCACATAGCCCTCGCGCTCGAGGATCAGGCGCAGGCCTTCCGCGATCGCGGGCTCGTCGTCCACCACCAGAACTTCGGGCTTCACGGTCCCTCCACCGGCAGCAGCACGCTCACCTGCGTGCCCTGCCCGAGCTGACTCCGAATCTCGATGCGGCCGCCGTGCTGCTCGACCACGGAGCGAGCGATGGCCATACCGAGTCCGGTGCCGGTTTCTTTCGTAGTGTAGAAAAGATCGAAGGCGCGGGCGCGGGTCTCGTCGCTCATCCCGCACCCCGTGTCCTCGACGATTGTCTCGAGGAACCCTCGGTCCGCCGCGCGAGTGCGGAGCGTCAACGTGCCGCCGCCCTCCATGGCCTCGAGGGCATTGCCGATCAGATTCAGGAAGACCTTGCGCACCTCGCGCGCGTCCAGCATGGCCTGCGGCAGCGCTGCGTCGAGCTCGAGCGTCACCTGCACATCCTTGATCGTGCGGCGCGCCTGGGCGAGGTCGAGACAGGACTCCACGAGGCCATTGAGGCTGGTGGACGCCCGGCGCAGGGCCGCGGGCCGCCCGAACTGGGTGATCTCGCGCACCAGCTCGGCCATGTGATCGACCTCGAGGCTGATCCGTCGCGCCACCTGGACACCCTCGGTGTCGGAGGCGTCGTGCAGCCGCTGCTCCAGATAGTCGGCGAAGAGCTTGAGCCCGCCGAGAGGATTGCGCAGCTCGTGGGCGACCTGGGCCGCCATGCGCCCGAGAGCGGCCAGGGCTCCGCTGCGCAGCCGCTCCAGCTCTCGGGTGTTCTTGAGGGCCACCGCCGCCTGCGAGGAGAAGAGCGCAAGGAGATCGAGGTCGTCCGGCGTGGGCTCCACCTGCGTCTCCACCACCAGCGCGCCCGCGGCGCCGCCGCCCACGAAGAGCGGCGCCCCCAGCCGCACTCGCCCGTCTGCGTCCGTGACCGCGGTGGGGGCTTTGCGATTGATGACGGAGCGGGCAGTGCGCGCCAGGTCGTCGATGAGGCCGACGGCGCTGCCTGCGCTGCCCATGGGCACGAGCCGCCCTTCCTCGAGCAGGAAGACCACCGCCCGCTCCGCCTCCGTCGCCTCGACGGTCGCGTGCGCCACGGTATCGAGCACGCGCTCCATCGTCCCGGAAGAGCCGAGAGCCTCGCCGACCGCCTTGAGCAGCGTGCGGTCACGGGTCCAGCGGCGCTGGGAGAGCGCTCGGCCGATCTTGCCGCGCAGCTCCTCCGGCACGAAGGGCTTGGTCAGGTAGTCGAAGGCGCCCTCGCGGAGCGCCTCCACCGCGTTGTCGATGGTGCCGTGCGCGGTCATAATGAGCACAGGCAGCCGCGGCTGACGCTGATGGGCCGCCGCCATGAGCTGAAGCCCGCTCATCGGCTCCATGCGCAGGTCGAAGAGGGCCACGTCGAAGCCGCGCCCGTCCAGGAGCAAGACGGCGTCGCGGTAGCTCCGCGCGAGGGCGACGTCGAGTCCCATGGACTGCAGCCGCATCTCGAGGACCTCGAGGATGGCCGGGTCGTCGTCCACCACGAGCGCGCGGCCGTTCATCATCGCGTGACCTCCGCCGTCTCTCCTGCCGGCACCGTCTCCGCCGGAGGCCGCCCGTCGCGAGGCAGGCGCACCGCGAAGGTGCTGCCCTGCCCTTCCTGGGACTCGACGCTGACCTGGCCGCCGTGAGCCTCAACCAGCCCCTTCACGATGGCCAGGCCGAGTCCAGAGCCGCCGCGGCCGTGATGCGCCTGCTGGTAGGGATCGAAGATGCGCGCGAGCTCGCTCTGGGGAATGCCGATGCCCGTGTCCTGCACCGTGAGCTCGATCTCCGCGCCCCGGTCGGCGAGCCCGAGCATGATCGACCCCCGGTCCGACGTGAACTTCACGGCATTGCCGAGGAGGTTGACCACCACGCGCAGGAGACGGTCTTCGTCGCCCTGGATGCCGAAGTCCGAGCCGTTCGTGGTGCGGCCCATCGCGAGGTTCTTCTCCTCCACCTGGGGTCGCAGCTCCTCGAGCGCGTGGACCACGATTTTCTCCATGTCCACGAGGCGCCGCTCCAGCGGCAGGACGCGCGCGCGCAGGCGCGAGAGCTCCAGCACCTGGCTCACCAGCCCGAGGAGCCGGTTCGAGCTGGTGGCGATGATCTCGACGAGCCGGCTCTGTTTCGGCGTCAGCGGACCCGGCACTCCGTCCAGGAGCAGATGGGTCGCCTCCTTGACGGAGGTGAGCGGCGTCCTGAGCTCGTGGGAGATGTGCGAGAAGAGCTCCTCCTTCAGGCGATCCACCTCGCGCAGCCGGTCCGCCATTCGATTGAATGACCGCGCGAGCCCCCCGATCTCGTCGCGGCTCGTCACGGCGAGCGGCTCCGTGAAGACGCCGTCGGCGAGCTGGCCCGTGGCCACGGAGAGTCGCCGCAGCGATCGGGTGAGATGGGCGGTGAGGAAGCCGGCGGTGGTGAGGGCGGCGGCGAGGCTCGCAAGGAGGGCCGAGAACACCATGTTCCAGGTGTGCGCCTCGAGCTCCCGCGCCTCGAGCTGGGCATCCTCGAGGGCCCCGTAGGTCGCCCCCAGCATTCGGTCGAGATGAGCGCCCGTGCGCTCCGAGGCGAAGCGCCGCTCCGCGCTGAGCGCCGACCCCATCCCCGCCAGCCGCCGGTAGGTAGTGAAGGCGACCGACGCCTCCTGGTGTTGCGAGCGCTCCTCCTCGGTGCCGAGGAAGGTGCGAAGGAGGCCCAGGTCCTTGGCCATCCGTGAGGCGCGGTCATTCCAGGCCTTCTGGGCCGCCTCCGAGGCCTGGGGAGCAGCATTCTCCTCGGTGCGGGTAAGCCCGGTCAGCTGCTCGCGAAGCGAGGTACCCATGCGCAGGGCCGGGACCGACTGCGTGGCGAGCGCCCGGTTCACGTCGACAAGGCGGCTGATGGCGAGGAGGCTCCATGTGCCCACTCCCGCCAAGGCGAGAATCAGCAGGGCCGTCGTAAGGAAGATCTTGTGCGAGAGACGCATCGTGCTATTTCCAACCTAGCACAGCATCCCCAAAGCGTCACCAGACTGACACCAGGGAATCCCTTGGGTCGGCTAAGACAACTGCATGGTCACATTATCAGCAACTTAGGATTCATAAGCTCAGGCCAGGCTCCATCCGAAGGCACCGACAAGCGCATTCGAAATCCTGACAGCGGAGCGTCCCAGGGGCGTGACATGTCCAAGTGCGAACGCGGGTCCACTTGCCTTGACAGGCTCCTGAGCGGCGAGCAATATGACCCCCGCCATGGACTTCGGCTTCGCATTTCCAGGTCGCGGCCCACTCGCAGTTCCCGACATCCTGGTCAAGCTGGCACGCAGGGCCGACGACCTTCGGTATTCCTCGATCTTCGTGACCGATCACGTGGTCATTCCGACCACCCAGACCACGCCGTATCCGTACGCGACGACGGGAAAGTTCGCCGGCGACTGGGCGAACGGCTACCTCGAGCCCCTCACCCTGATGAGCTACCTGGCCGGAGAGACCTCCCGGGTCAAGCTCGGTACGAGCGTGCTCGTCATCCCCTACCGCAATCCGGTCGTGACGGCGAAGATGCTCGCCACGCTCGACGTGCTCTCCGGCGGCCGGGTCATCCTCGGGGCAGGCGTGGGCTGGTTCAAGGAAGAGTTCGAGGCGCTTCACGCGGAGCCGTTCGAGCGTCGCGGTCCCGTCACCGACGAGTACATCGCCCTGATGCGCGCGTGCTGGACGAAGGAGCCGGTCGACTGGCAAGGCAGCGTCTACCGCATGGGACCCGTGAGCGTCATGCCGAAGCCCCGGCAGAAGGGCGGCATCCCGATCTGGACCGGCGGCCACACCGACGTGGCGCTCCGCCGGGCCGGCGAGGTCTCGGACGGCTGGCACCCGATCGGCCTGCGCCCTCCAGCCATGCTGCTGCCCGAGGAGTTTCGCGACAAGGTCGCCATCGTCCACGACTGGGCGAAGAAGGCAGGACGCGACCCCGAGGCCATCACTCTGTCCTTCCGCTGCCCGCTCGAGGTCGTGTCCAAGCGCGGTAAGCTGGCGGGAGCCGACCGCACGCTGTTCCGCGGGACGGCGGCCGAGGTGATCGGCGACATCAAGACCTATCAGTCCCTCGGCGTCAGCCACTTCGTTTTCGATCCGGTGGCGCAGGACGCCCGCGGCTTCCTCACCATCATGGAGCGCTTCGCCGAGGATGTCCGGCCCCGCCTGCGCGCCCGCTCGAGCCGGAGCTGACCGCGCGCATGTCCGCCCTGCCGGCCGAGGTGGCGGACTTCATCGCCTCCGCGCGAGTGGGCAGGCTGGCCACCGCCGACGGATCCGGTCAGCCGCTCGTGGTCCCCATCTGCTACGCCTGGGACGGTGAGGCGCTCGTCTCGGCCATCGATGCCAAGCCGAAGCGCGCGGGCGAGCTCGCGCGGGTGCGCAACATCCGCGAGAACCCCAAGGTGTCGGTGGTGATCGACCAGTACGAGGAGGACTGGCGGCGCCTGCGCTGGGTCATCATCCAGGGCATCGCCGAGGTCCTCACCGCCGGCCGCGACTTCGCCAAGGCGGTCGACGTCCTCGTGGCCAAGTATCCTCAGTACGTGGCCATGGGTCTGTCGCGCGACGAGGGAACGATGATCAAGGTTCGCCCCGGCAAGGTGCTCCAGTGGCGCTACGCGAGCTAGCCGCCCTCGAGCGCGCGGCCGGCGGAGCCACACTCTCCCCCGAGGAGGCGGTGGCGCTCCTCGACGGCGACGGCGCCCTCCTGCCCGATCTGCTCGCGGCGGCGACCTCGGCGAGGGATCAGGGGCACGGACGGCGGATGACCTTTTCGGCCAAGGTCTTCATCCCCCTGACCAATCTCTGCCGCGACTACTGCGGCTACTGCACCTTCAGACGCGATCCCGGCGATCCGGGCGCGTTGAGCATGACGCCGGAGCAGGTGCTGGCCCTCGCGCGCGCTGGCGAGCGGCTGGGCGCCAAGGAGGCGCTGTTCTCGCTGGGCGACCGCCCCGAGGCGCTCTTCCCGGAGTACCGCGAGTTCCTCGATCGCATGGGGCATCGGACCACCCTCAGCTACCTGCGAGAGGTCGCCCGGCTCGTCACCGCGGAGACGACGCTCCTGCCCCACGCGAATCCCGGGCTCATGGGCGAGCGCGACCTCTCCGCTTTGCGCGAGGTCAACGTAAGCATGGGCATCATGCTGGAGACGCTCTCCGAGCGGCTCCTCGGCGCGGGTCGAGCCCACGATCGCGCTCCCGACAAGGTCCCCGCCCATCGCCTCCGGACCATTGCCCTCGCGGGCAAGCTCGCCATCCCCTTCACCACGGGCATCCTCGTCGGCATCGGCGAGACCCATGCCGAGCGCGTGGAGGCCCTCGTGGCCATCCGCGAGCTGCACGAGCGCTACGGTCACATCCAGGAAGTGATCGTGCAGAACTTCCGGCGCAAGCCCGGCATCCCCATGCACGATCATCTCGAGCCGTCCATGCACGATCTGCTCCGCACGGCGGCGGTGGCCCGGCTCCTCCTCGGCCCCGAGATGAACATCCAGGTGCCGCCGAATCTCTCCGACGCGGACTTCGCGCGGCTGCCCGAATGCGGCATCAACGACTGGGGCGGCATCTCCCCGCTCACTCCAGACCACATCAACCCCGAGCGACCCTGGCCAGGCCTCGCCGCCCTCCGGCGCGCCACCGAGGGTGCGGGGCTCGAGCTGCGTGAGCGGCTGGCCGTTTATCCCGAATATGCCGGGCGTCCCGAGTTCGTCGACGAAGGATTGCGCCCGAAGGTGCAGCGCCTGATCGACGAGCACGGCCTCGTGCGGGGTGACCTCGAAAGGTGGCGAACGTGGAACTGAACGGCGGCAGCCCCATCAACCTCGACTGGATCGAAGCCGACGTGCGACGCATCCTCGGCCATGCCCTCGAGGGCGCCGAGCTCAAGGTGGACGAGGGCATTCGGCTCGCCCAAGTGCAGGGACGCGAGCTCCACGCCCTCGCCCTGGTGGCCGACGAGATGCGCCGCCGGCAGGCGGGTGACATCGTCACCTACGTGGTGAATCGAAACATCAACTTCACCAACGTGTGCATCAAGCACTGCACCTTCTGCGCCTTCAGCCGCGACCACCGCGAGGAGGAGGGCTACTTCCTGCCTCTCGACGAGGTGGTGCGCCGCGCCGTCGAGGCGTGGGACATGGGCGCCACCGAGGTGTGCATCCAGGCGGGCCTGCCCCCCAAGCTCGACGGCTCGTACTACGTCGACCTCTGCCGCGCCATCAAGGCCGCCGTGCCCGAAATGCACCTGCACGCCTTCTCCCCGGAGGAGGTGCTCTACGGCTCCACGCGCTCGGGCCTGCCCATCCCCGAGTATCTGAAGGCGCTGCGCGCGGCGGGGCTGGGCACGCTGCCGGGCACCTCCGCGGAGATCCTCGACCAGGAGGTGCGCGACCGGATCGCGCGCGGCCGCATCACCGTCGACCAGTGGATCGAGGTTATCACCTCCGCCCACGCCCTCGGCATCCAGACCACCTCCACCATCATGTACGGCCACGTGGAGACGCCGGCCCACTGGGTGCGCCACATGGATCTCCTCCGCCAGATCCAGCAGCAGACGGGCGGCTTCACGGAGTTCGTTCCCCTTTCCCTCATCCATCACGAGGCGCCCATGTACCGGCGCGGGCTCGTCCCCGGGGTGCGCGAGGGCGCCACCGGCGTCGAGGTGATCAAGATGCACGCCCTCGCGCGCCTGATCCTCGGCCCCACCTTCCGAAACATCCAGTCCTCCTGGGTCAAGGAGGGGCCGAAGATGGCGCAGTACCTCCTCGCGGCGGGCGCCAATGACGTCGGCGGC
>JBKOVG010000074.1:0-5874 GCA_046723845.1 Candidatus Methylomirabilota bacterium
ATCACGCCTGACCGGCGAGCCTCATCGGCGAAATCATAGCATCCGACTCGCATGCGGGCGGCAGAACGCGGCCGGGGCTCGCGCCGGGGCGTTTATACTCCGCACCAAGATCGTGAGCTTCGTGAGGCGATGGCGCGTCCCGGCGCGGCCGAGCCCGGCCGTCGTGGTGATAGCGATCGCGGCCTGGGTCGTCGTGGTGACGACACTGCATGCGAGCGTCAACGGCCGCCGCCCGGTCTGGCGTGCGGCCGAGGCCCGCTCCCTCCCCGTCGGCGGCCTCCCCGTCACGTGAAACCTGACGCTTCCCATCGCCAGTGTGGCGATGACGCGTGACGCCGAGGGCCGCAGCGTGGTCGACGTGACCCTCGCCGACTCGGTCGCCGAGTTCAGCAAGTACAGCGGCTGGCCCGAGCTGAAGGAGTCGTTCATGGCCGGCAAGGTGCAAGCCGCCTACTTGCTGGCGCCGATGGTGATGGATCTCGTCGACAGCGGCGTCGCGGCCAAGATCGTATCGCTCGGCCATCGCTCCGGTGCGGTCATCATGGTCCGGCGCGATTCACCGGCGAAGAGCATCAAGGACCTCCGCGGACGGCGCATCGCGATCCCGAGCCGCTTCGCGGTCGACCATCTGTTCGTACGGCGAATGCTCAAGGAGAGCGGAATGACGGTTCGCGATGTCGAGCTCGTCGAGATGGCCCCTCCGGAGATGCCGGCGGCCCTCTACGCCGGCCAGGTCGACGCCTATGCGACCGGCGAGCCCTTCGGGGCGGTCGCTGAGGTCGCGGGGTACGCACGCATCCTCTACATGACCCGTGACAAGTGGCCGAACTATGTCTGCTGTGTGCTCACCGTCCACCAGGAGCTGATCGACCGGGATCGCCCGCTGGTCCAGCAGGTCGTGAATCACGTCTTGTCCGCCGGCGCCTGGCTGGAGACGGCGCAGGCCAATCGTGATCTGGCCGCCGTGGTCGCCGGCGGGCCGGCGATGTTCAACCAGCAGCCCGAGATCCTCAAGCACGTGCTCACGAATCCTCGCGACCGCGTGACGTACGCCGATCTCCGGCTCATCCGGTCCGAGATGGACGAGCTGATGGAGGCCGCGCTGGAGGCCGGGATCATCCGGAAGCGGATCGCCTACGAGCGGTACGTCGACGAGTCCTTTCAGCGCGCCGCGCGACTGGTGGAGATTCATGTCCGGCCTTGACGGGCGCTGGCTCGCGACCTTCGTCCCGGTGGCCGTGCTCCTCGCCCTCTGGCACGTCGCCGTCGTCACCAGCGGGAGCCTGATCTTTCCGACGCCATGGCAGGTGGTCGTCGGTCTGGTAGATCTGGCGCGGCAGGGACTTCTCCTCAAGCACGTCGTGGCCTCGCTGTTCCGGGTGACGTACGGCTACCTGCTCGCCGCGGCGCTGGCGATTCCGGTCGGCATGCTGATGGGCCGGTTCGCGACCGCGCACGCCCTCCTGAACCCGCTCGTGCAGGGCTTGCGGCCCATCTCGCCGATTGCCTGGATCCCCTTGACGATCCTGTGGTTCGGGGTCGGCGACCTCTCGCCGATCTTCCTCATCTTCCTGTCGTCGTTCTTTCCGATGGTGGTGGGCACCGCGGCGGGCGTGATGACGATCGACCGCAAGCTCATCCGGGCCGCGAGCAATTTCGAGTTCACGGGATTCCAGCTGTTCCGCTCCGTCGTCCTGCCGGCGGCCTTGCCCCAGATCGTCACGGGCATGCGCATCGGCCTCGGCGTCGCGTGGCTGGTGGTGGTGGCCGCCGAGATGATCGCCGTCAACTCCGGCCTCGGCTACCTGATCATCGACTCCCGCAACGCCGGCAATCGCTACGATCTCGTCGTGGCCGGGATGGTCGCCATCGGGGTGATCGGCTTCCTGCTCGACACGCTCATGCGCAAGCTCGAGCGACTCGACGAGGTTCGCTGGCGGTATGAGACCTAAGATCGACGTGCGCGGCATCGCCAAGACCTTTCCCACACGCAGCGGGCCGCTGCCGGTGCTGGACGGCATCAGCTTCTCGGTCGCCGACGGAGAGTTCGTCGCCGTGATCGGACCCTCAGGCTGCGGCAAATCCACGCTCCTCGGCGTGCTGGCCGGGTTCGAGCGGCCGGATCGAGGTGAGGTGCGTGTGGACGGCGAGCCGGTGCGCGAGCCGAAGCGGACAGGTATCTACATCTTCCAGCAGCCCGCGCTCTTCCCCTGGCTGGATCTGGAGGGAAACCTGGTGTTCGGTCTCAACGGGGCGTCGCCGGAAGAGCGGCGGAGGCTCGTCGCCCACTACATCGCGCTGGTCGGCCTCGAGGGGTTCGAGCACACCTTCCCGCATCAGCTCTCGGGCGGCATGCAGCAGCGGGCCGGGCTGGCGCGCGCACTCATGGTAAAGCCGGAAATCCTCTATATGGACGAGCCGTTCGGCTCGCTCGACGCGCTGACCCGGCTACGGATGCGGGCCGAGCTTCTTCGCATCTTGTCGCGTGAGCGACACACCGTGCTGTTGGTCACCCACGACGTGGAGGAGGCCCTGCATCTCGCTGACCGGGTGCTCGTCCTCTCACCACGGCCGGCGAGAATCCAGACTGTGGTCGATGTGACGCTTCCCCGTCCCCGCCAGCTTTCCAGCCCGGACCTCCTCGCGCTCAAGGCATCGCTTCTCAAGGAGCTCGGAGTTTCCGAGTCCACCTTCGACGCGTCGTGATGGCGTCTCGACGCGGGACACTGTGCGGAATCGTGCTGTGGGTTCTCACGCTGGCCGCGCCCGTCGACGGCGCCACGTTCAGGGGCGGAGCGTTCGAGCCACCGCGCGCGGCGCCCGACTTCGCGCTGGTCGGAACGGAAGGGACCGAGTTCCAGCTCAGTCGCGCGCGCGGCAAGGTCGTCTTGCTCACGTTCGGCTACACCAACTGTCCCGACGTGTGCCCGACCGTCCTCGCCGAGCTCGCGCAGGTACGATCGCGGCTCGGCGGTGACGCGGGCCGGGTGCAGGTCGTCTACGTCAGCGTCGATCCCGACCGCGACACGACCGACCGGCTGCGCGCCTACGTCCAGATCTTCGACCCGACGTTCCTCGGGCTCACCGGCTCGAAGGCCCGGCTGGAACCGGTCTGGAACGCCTACGGGGTCTCGATCGCCCGGCGCGAGATTCCGGGCGGCGGACCTCAGTCCTACGGGGTCCATCACACGGCGTCCGTCTACATGATCGACACGGCGGGCCGTCTGCGCGTGATGGCCCCGTTCGGCACGCCGGTGGAGGACGTCTTCCACGACGTCCGAATCCTGCTCGCGGCCGCCGAAGACGCGTCGATCCGGCTCGAAGGCCCGTGGGTCCGGCGGGCCCCGGTCGTGCCTAACACGCCGAGCAGTGCGGCCGGCTACGTCACCATCGTGAACCAAGGCGGCACACCGGATGTTCTCCTGTCGGCGGCGGCCGACCTGGCGGCGAGCGTCGAGATCCACGAGACGCGAAATATGTCGGGCATGATGATGATGGAGCGAATCCCGAAGATCGCGCTACCGCCAGGCGGGCGGGTCGAGCTGAAGCCGGGAGGCTATCACCTCATGCTGATGGGGCTCAAGCGCGCCCTCAGCCCCGGCCAGAGCGTGACGCTCACCCTGGTGTGCGAACGGGCCGGGCCCGTCACCATCCGCGCCGAAGTCAGGTGATCAGGCGCGTCGCCGCGGTCGGCGTCACGGCGGTCGTCGCGCTGGCGGCGGTGGCGTGGGCCGCCTTCGCGCCCCTCCCGACGGGCTCGCGGGAGCTGACGTTCGTGATCCCGCCGGGCACCGCCGCCCGTCTCAAGGAGGGGGCGCTGCTCTCCGTGCTGCCCTCGCCGGTTCACCTCACGGTCGGCATCCGCGATGTGCTGGTCATCACCAACGACGATGACGTGGTCCATCAGGTCGGACCGATCATCCTCGGGCCGCGCCAGACCTACCGCATCCCCTTCCGGCGCCCGGGACGATTTCAGTATGCGTGCTCGCTCCACGCGGCGGGAACCCTGACGCTCCTCGTCGACGCCCAGCCCGGGCCCGGGCTCGAGCGCCTGCGCTGGCGCCTGGACCAGATCACCGCGCGCCCGTGACAGGGCCTCATGGTCTCCCATGTCGCCGAGGCAGCGCCTGCTAGGCCTCGCCGTGCTGAACCAAGCGCGGTGTATGTTGCCGCACCTGTGCCCAGCCGGCCTTCTGGAGGTCTGCCGTGACGCTGCGGCGGCGCCGCTCGCCGTGGCGTCGCTCATTCGTGACGTGCTCATGACTTCGGCGACGATCGCCGCTTCGGCGGTCGAAGAGCACGACGTCCTCGGTGTCGCTTACAAGCTTCATGTAGGCATGGGTGCCTGGTTTCGTGCGTGACACGATGAATAGCAGACCCGCCATCGTTGTCCTCCACCCCAGCATCGTTGTCTTCCGGGGTTTCCCCGGATCCGGCAAGTAGCCGAGACAACGAGCAGGACACGATGGTAGAACCTTGGATTCCCAGAACGAAACTTTCAGTCGTGGGGTGGGGCGTCTCAGGGGTAGATGTAACCACCCGCTGCGAAGTATCCGCCTTCCCCTTGCCCACCCAGCCACCTTCGCCTAGCCTGTCGTGGGTTCCTGCACTGTGACAGGCACGGAGAAGCCGATGCGTCGGCGAGCAAAGCCCGCGAGGGCTGAGGTCGAAGCCAAGCCCTCCGCTGCGGGCGAGTCGCGGAAGAGCGAGGGCTCTACGGTTCACGACCTTGAGAAGCAGCTGGCGGAGGCTCTCAGGGGCAAAGCGGAGGCGCTGGGTCAGCTCCAGACTCGCGACCGCGAACTGGCAGAGGCGCAGGAAGAGCAGACGGCCACCAGCGAGATCTTGCGCATCATCAGCCAGTCGCCCACTGAGGTGCAGCCGGTATTCGATGCAATCGTGCACAGCGCCGCAGCACTCTGCCACGCGCCCGACGTCATTATCTTAATAGCCGATCGCGACGCGCTTCGAATCGTGGCTAGTGTCGGCTCGGTCGCGGCATCCGTTCGGCAGAGTCAGCTCGTCCAGCGTGGCGCCGTGCCCCTGACCCGTGGAACGGTCTCAGGACGAGCGGTCATCGACCGGTGCACCGTCCACGTTCACGACGTCAGCGCCATGCCGGATAACGAGTTCCCGGAAGGCAAGGTACTCCAGCGAGAGTACGGAGGCCACGGCACGACGTTGGCGGTTCCGTTGCTCCGCGAAGGTATGTCGCTGGGTGTGATCACGCTCCTGAGGAATGAGGTCAGCCCGTTCACCGACCGGCAAGTGGCGCTCCTCGAAACCTTCGCCGACCAGGCCGTGATCGCAATCGAGAACACGCGGCTCTTCGACGAGACAAAGGAGGCCCTGGAGCGGCAGACCGCCACGAGCGAGATCTTAAGCGTCATCTCGAGGGCCACCACGGACGTCCAGCCGGTGCTCGACGCCATCGTCCAGAGCGCGGTCCGGCTATGCGACGGAGTCATCAGTGCGGCTTTCCTTGTTGACGGCGATCATGTCGACATGGCGGCGCACCACAATTTCACCGAAGCGGGTCTCGCTGCCATGCGGAGCCAATGGCCCCGGCGAGTCACCCTCGACACGATCACGGGCCGCGCTATCCTGGAGCGCCAAGTCGTTCACATTAGAGACGTCGAGACCGACGACATCCCGCTCACCAGCCTCGACGTTGCGAAGAGCGTCGGATATCGCAGCCTCGTGGCCGTGCCAATGATTCGAGAGGGGCAATGTATCGGCTCGATCAACGTATCGCGGCCGACGTTACCGTTCTCTAACAAGCAGATCGAACTGCTCAAAACGTTCGCCGCCCAAGCGGTGATCGCCATCGAGAATGTCCGGTTGTTCACCGAGCTCCTG
The DNA here is from genome assembly GCA_046723845.1 of Candidatus Methylomirabilota bacterium. Lineage (GTDB taxonomy): Bacteria > Methylomirabilota > Methylomirabilia > Rokubacteriales > CSP1-6 > AR37. The sequence continues at coordinate 5,860 of JBKOVG010000074.1, forward strand.
AAGGACATCTACGCC
>JBKOVG010000359.1:0-19300 GCA_046723845.1 Candidatus Methylomirabilota bacterium
ACGTGGCGGCCGCCAATGCGAGTCAGGCGACCGGCCCGGGTGACGAGCAGGAAGCGCAGGGTGCGCATGCTCCGGATCAGGTACGCATAGGTGCGTTTGCGGGAGCGCGGTTTGGGAGTCGCCAGGGTGTCGAGTTGGAAGCTCCGGATGAGGTTGTGAGCGAGGATGCTGAGTTGCTGCCAGGCGCTGTTGGCGCCGTAGTGGCGCGTGGGAATGACGTCCAGGGCGAACTCGCCCTTGAGCTCGGCGATCGTCTTCTCCTGGGCGCCACGACCGCAGATGAAGGCGTAGAGGGCGGGCAGATCCAGGGGCAGGTTTGTGGCGACGGCGGCGTACTCGAAGTGGCCGTCGTCGGGGGTAAACAGATCGAGTTGGAAGTTCTTGGGGCTCTCGTGATCGACGTGTTTGCGGTAGATCATCACCCGGAGCCGGAGGTTCCACTGCGGGATGGGCAGGTCGTGGAAGAAGCCGGTGACGTTGGGGGCGACGGGCAGCCACCGCTCACGCTCGGCGGCGAGTTGCTTCAGGGGCAGCCAACTCCAATAGCCGACCTTGATCGCGTAGGCACAGCCCCGCGCCGCCAGCAGGCGCAGGACGTCGCGCTGGAAGAAGGCCGCGTCCATCCGGAACTCCAGGGGGAGCCGCCGGCCGAACGCGGTCCGCAGGCTGTCGATCACCTCGCGCAGGAACGCGCCGCTCTGCTTGGAATCGTGCACGTTGCCCGGCCGATTCTTCACCCGCAGGATGTGGCCCGTCTGGGCGACGTGGGCCAGCAGCGGGTAGTAGCTGGGATCCTTCCGGTGATGAGGGTTGAAGCCCCGAAAAGCCCAGCCCACGGTGGCGCCGGTGCGGACGACGGTGCCATCGACATCGATCGTCAGGCGTGGCAGGGCCAAGCGCGGGACCGCGTCGATGACCACGTCGTGGTTGAGCTGGACCAGCGGAGCCAGGGCGCTCTGCGTGAACTGGCGCAGCCAGTTGCCCACGGTGCGGGCGGTGGGGATGCGCGCCAACCCGCAGAAGCGCGCGATCAGGGGATCGCCCGCGACGTAGCGCAGATGCTCGAGACGCCGGGCCCCGACGTAGAGCAGCGCCAAGACGAGCAGCGCGAGACGGCCGCCACCATAGTCCCCGCCCGTGGTCGTACACGCGGCGCGCAGCCGGCGCGGCAGGTCGTGCTGTCGCAAGTAACGGCGCAGCAGCTCCAATCCGCTATACGAGGTCAACTCTTGGTGCACGAACTCCACGGGCAACTTCCCCTTGATCATTCGGCGCAGGCTCGCTACGCTCAGACGCATCAGGGCGGCCTCCTGTGTGTGGGGAGTGACGTGGGGACGTCTCCTCCTCTTTAAGACCACACCGGAGGCCGTTCTGCTTCAACGAGTACGCACCTATTTCAAGCCTCAGTTATTTTCGGATTGGGGTTAGCTCTCGTGGGCTAGCCGCAGACACGCGAGTCCCCCATTGTGTAGCCCGTCTGATCAAGCTATCCTCCCCATTCACGTTCCATAGCTCATCGCTGTGGCGGGTCCCTCTCGGCGCCGAGCCATGCAGCTGTGGCCCATTGGGATCGGAGGCAAGGGGAAAACCATGTCCTCTCCCGGGACCTTCTGCTCGCTCGTTGGTGGGCCATCTCCCTTCGTCCCAATGAGCAAGGAGGAAGCTGTTCCCATGTCCCCCAAATCTCAACATGAGTATCGCGGCTGGAAGATTCGCATTACTGGCAATCCAGCCGGTGCTGGGTGGTCAGCGATGATCGAAGTCTGGGAGCCTGGACAGGACCCGGGTAGTCACACGGGTGTCATCGTGCCATTCCTCAAACGTCTTCCCTCTGAAACGGACGCGCAAGCCGTGGCTCTCCAAGCGGCTAAGAAGTGGATTGATCGACGAGGCGGCAAATGATTCGAGGCAAGCCGTGCATCGTCGTCGCCGCGCTCTGCTGCCTGCTCGCCCTCGCCACGTCGGCCTCCGCTGAGTGCGTGTGGGTGCTGTGGCAGGAGACGAGAGCCGACTCCCTTGCGCCAGGACGCCCTAACGATCCCGCCCGTTTTCTCCGTGGTCCGTCCACGTGGGACATCCACGGGTCCTACGCGACAAAGGCGAATTGTCAGGCCAAAGAGGACATGCTTTGGCCCGACGTCAGAGCAGAACGGGGACCCATTGTTAGGAGCGGGGTCGTGGTCGCGCACACGATGACTAATCTGATTTGCCTCGGAACAGGTCCAGGGGTGTCGCTGTGCAATTGGGTATCGTTGCGCGATGGGGCTGGCTCGTCGTCACAGATATCGCACGGCACGATCTCTTCGGTGAGCAGAGGGAGATGTCAGACGAGTTCGTCGGCGACGTTGACGTGCCCGCACCATGATCGCCGCCATCTACGTTAGGACCACTATCGTCATGCTCTGCTGCCTGCTCGCCGTCGCCACCCAATCGGCATCTGCGCAGACGGACGAATGTGGACGAATGAGGTACGTGCGCCGCGAAGCCGAGAACCAGATGATGCTCTTGCTGACATCTTTACTAATGACCCCCGCTGAACAGATTGCGGCTGCCGCCAGAATGGGCATGGATAATCGCTACGATCCGGTGCCCGCTGCTCAAGCGCGGCGACAGTGTCAGGTGCAACAGGCGCAACAGATCATTGCACTGGCGAAGCAGAGGGAGCTGGAGGCGTGTTCAGATTCTGCACCCACCGCTCCGAGCCCCAGCGAGCGGCAACCACGACCGTCCGAAGGTGGGCAATTGGGGGCGCCTCCTGCACCAGCAAGGAAGGACGGAACAGCTTGCCCGTTTGGCGCGTACTGGCACATCGTGCGCCAGCAATGTGTGAAGATCGGCGAGTAAGGTAACGCGTGGGGCGGTCTCGATGTCGCCGTGGGTGTGTCAGTCACCTCGGGTCGCTGATCCCGGAGCGGTCCATCAGGAAGCCCATCAGTTGGTCCGCGATCTCGCAAAGCCGAACGTAAGCGCAACCGAACTTGGCTCTTGCGATGAACTGTGCGCGGGCGTCACGCCTCGTACGCTGTGAGTTGGGCTGCTCCTGTTCGCTGGTCTCGACATGTCCGACGACGTCCCGCAAGATGATGTGGAACCACTCAGGGCGTTCCCCCAGGGTCGGGGATTGTAGGACCGCCCCCGCTGAAGCGGCCATTCTCGGTCGCATGTGGGGACGTGGCACGGGCGCGTCGGGACGCGCTGGTCGTGTTCATCGACCCAGTAGGGCCGTCCCATCGTCGGAGACGAAGGCTGGCGCTATAAACTGAGTTCGCGCATCTGAGCCCGGGTCAGTATCACGTTCGGAATCTTGTGGTGCGGTTGGGCCTCAAGCACTTGCAGAGCAGTCTCAATGGTGGAACCGGGCACGCCGAGTTTTCGGAGAAGTGCAGTCAGCGGGTCAAAGCTGGTGGCCCTGGCGAGGTAGAAGGCCCCCACCCCATCCCTATTGCCGCCGAAACTCACCAAGTACTCGGTTGGTTCACCGGAGCGTTGCCGACAGTCGATATGGATGACACCGCTCGTTCCCCGGACTGGCTCATCAGAGGCGGCGGCGCTCATGGCCGCCCGAGGATAGTTTTGAGGCCAGGCGTCCGGCGTCGGCCGCGCGGTTCATCAGCCCGCGTTCGAGCTCCCAAGCAGCGAAGCACGACAGGTGTAGGTGGAAGATGTCCGGCATCCTCGCGCCCTCGGCAAGGAACTGCACCTCGTACTCCACCTGCTCCTTGTTGATAGGCAGCTCGCACACCGCACAGGCCAGGCCCGCGCCGGGGCCACCCCAGGTGCGGGTCGGCTTCGTCATCGGCATTACGCCGTCCTGAAGGCGCTGGCGCGCCTTGTCGCGGAGAGCACGTTCTACCTCGGGCATGGCAGAATACTAGCATGGGCGAGTAGTCAAAACGGTGCCGGGTCGGCGCACTACCCGACTATCAGGATTGCGCTTCACGCTCTTGTCGCCAGAGTGCGTCGCAGGCAGCGTGAAGGCGGATGACCTTTCCGTCAGCGTAGGTGTAGGCAATCATCGGGTCGGCCTCACCGCAAATCAAGCACGGTTCTAGCGTGGATCGCCCAACGACGGTCCGCGTGACCCGGACGGCATGGCCAGGGAGATTCTTGTCGGCCAGCGGTGGGACAGGTGGAAGGTCACCCGAGGCCATGAGCTGGCGAATCCTGGCGCGCAGCTCGTTGTTGTCCATACGACCTGAAGAGCAAGAAAGAGACCACAGACCGCTCGGCAATAGTCATGCGTGGTTGGACCGTGCCACGACCGGTCCTGGCCTCGAATCGGCAGAGTTTTCGACACTGTGAACGACCCGTGCCGGGCCCATCGTGCGAGACTCACTTGGGCTGGCAGTCGATGGTCCGGCCCGTCTGCGTGCCCGTTCTTCAGATACGCGGGCGGTACTTGTAGTCCTGCCAGTCGGTATGCGTTAGCGCACCGCCCGCTGACCGAGGCGCAAACATAGTGACGGACGGGTGAGCTTTGCGTGGCTTCACACCCTTCCGGCGGCGGGAAGCACACTTGCGCCCACGTTCGGAACACCGAGGCGTGCAGTATTCCTGCTTAGCCGTGGTACTTGAGAACCACACTCCGCAACTCGGGTTCTTACACTGCGCGACCAAGCCGTTCGCGGCTAGGAGCAGTCCTGCGAGGTGTTCGAGGGCTGGCTCTGGGCGCACATGACTGCCTCCGCGCTTGGCCCTGTGCTTGGCTCGGAAGGTGAGGCACTGACGGCCGCGCCGGTCGTCGTGCTTCATCACTCGTGCCTGGACCACGCGCCACTCGCAAGACGACAGGTGTACGGGGCGTGACTGGATCGCAGGTTGGCGAGCCAACGGGCGGCGCTGAGTAGCCGCGCTTCCCAGCTCTCGCACTCCTCCTCGCTAGCGAGGGCACGACCGGCCATCGCTTCGAGCCATGCTCTTCTCGCGGGCCGCTCAACCGGGTCCAGCTCAAGATACGCAGGACGACGGGGCCAGACCAATCATCCAGCAGACTAGCTCAGGAACGCCAAGCGGCCAATACGGGCCTCCGGTGGTCCGAGCAGGCACGGCTCCGCTGGCACGACGTGGACCTCCTGACCGGCATCATCACCGTGCGGCTTGCGAAGAACGGTGGCACACGCCGCGTGCCGCTCAACAGTGCAGCTCGGAGCGCCCTCGTAGACCTCGCGGCGCGGCGGACCCGCCCGGCGGACCCCGAAGAGCTTGTCTCGCATGCTGCCTACCGGACGGTGTCCCGTGAGTTCGTACGGGCCGTGGTGGCCGCACAGGCCACGCTCCGGGCGGCGGGTAGGGGGAGGACGAGGCAGCCCGCCTCGACGGGGTGACGTGGCACGCCCTCCGGCATACCTTCGCTTCCCGTCTCATGGCCGCTGGGGTAGACTTGCGGACGGTCCAGGAGCTTGGCGGGTGGAAGACCCTAAGCATGGTGCAGCGGTACGCGCACCTGTCCCCCGGCCACTCGGCTGCTGCCGTCGAGAAGATCGTACCGGTGCCCGCTGTGGTTGCCTCGGAGGCGGTCAGCGTTCGAGAACTTCGGCAAGACTTCGACTCTGGCGAAAGCGCCTCTCGTGAGACAGGGGTGAGACAGTAGGTAAATGCTTGATAGGACTGACGCGGAGGGGTGGCCGAGCCCGGTTGAAGGCGTCCGACTCGAAATCGGATAGGGGCGCAAGTCCCTCGGGGGTTCAAATCCTCTCCCCTCCGCCAATTATCCTCAACATGGCGAAGCCATGTTGACCGTGGGCGAGACGGTTAGGGTGGTCCGCTGAGGTGCATGCAGGCGTATCACGGTTAGGGCAAGCCGCTGAGGTGTATGGAGGCGTATCGCGGTGATGGGTCGGTATGGTGTTGGTCGATTCGCCGTGTGCAGGGTGTACAGACGAGCAGAGCGCAATGGTGCAGGAGGGGTGGCCGAGTGGCCGAAGGTGCGGCACTGGAAATGCCGTGTAGGGGCAACTCTACCGTGGGTTCGAATCCCACCCCCTCCGCCATTTATTTTCATCTTCAACATGGCGAAGCCATGTTGACCGGGGGCGAGACGGTGAGGGCATTCCTCCTCGCGCAATCAGTGGTGGCAGTCAGTCGTTCGGTTCGCAGTCAGTACCGGACATGAGCTTGCAGGGTGGCGAGAAGGGCCCAGCTGCGAGGCGGCGCCCGAAGGCCGGGCGCGAGGCGTACTCTCTGTACGTTGAGCGCCCGGGCGAGGGCGCCAACGAAGCAGATGGGTTCTTATCCGCAGCCTGCGCAAGTTGGCCGTGCTAGACGGGGAGGTAGCGGTGCCCTGTAACCCGCAATCCGCTACAGCGGGGTTGAATTCCCTCTCGAGGACCGCTCGTGTCGAATGAGCCTTGCGGAACGGTGTTGAAGGTTGGGCCCCACGCAACGAGTCGCGTCGAATCCCGCCAGGCCCGGAAGGGAGCAACGGTAAGGCGCTCCGCTCGTGTGCCGTGGGAGTACCTGACCGGAGCCGGCTTCGCTCGGAGATCGCGGGACGGGCGTTTCGAAGGCGGGTGCACGGTCATTCAGCAACGGGGGGGAGCGCATGCTGCCGCTCCTCCCCCGTACTCCCCCCCACCAGCTACGGCGGGAGCTATCCGACCACCAGGGGGAGCGCATGCTGCCGCTCCTCCCCCATACTCCCCCCCACCAGCTGGGACAGGAGTCGCCGCCCCACCGGGTTCGCACACTGCCAGGGGGGCGGCGTGACGTATCAGGTGCTGGCTCGGAAGTGGCGGCCACAGGCGTTCGAGGCCGTGGTGGGCCAGGATCCCGTCACGCGCACGCTGCAGAACGCGCTCAAGTCAGGGCGCGTGGCGCACGCCTATCTGTTCACCGGGCCGCGTGGAGTGGGCAAGACCACGACGGCGCGGCTCCTCGCCAAGGCGCTGGCCTGCACGCAGCGGAGCGGGCCCGAGGCCTGCAACGCGTGCCCGTCCTGCCAGGACTTCGTCTCCGGCGCGCCGGTGGACGTGATGGAGATCGACGCGGCCTCCAACACGGGCGTCGACGACATCCGCACGCTCAGGGAGAACGTGAAGTACGCGCCGGCGCGCGGGCGCTTCAAGATCTACATAGTGGATGAGGTCCACATGCTCTCCGGGCCCGCCTTCAACGCCTTCCTCAAGACACTGGAGGAGCCGCCCGCGCACGTGGTGTTCGTGCTCGCCACCACGGACCCGCGCAAGATCCCCGCCACGGTGCTCTCGCGCTGCCAGCGCTTCGACTTCCGACCCATTGCGCCCGAGCAGCTCATGGCCACGCTCCAGGAGATCCTGACCAAGGAGAGCATGCGCTTCGATCCCGCGGCGTTGCCCCTCCTCGTGCGCGCGGCCGAGGGCAGCCTGCGCGATGCGCTGTCGCTCCTCGACACCGCCATCGCCTACGGCGAGGGCGTGCTCGACGAGACGAGCGTAGCGCGGCTCCTCGGCTCCTCCTCGCCCGTGCATGTGCGCGGTTTCCTCGCCGCGCTCCTGGAGAGGGACAGCGCCCGGGCCCTCGAGGCCATTGATCGCGCGGCCCGCGACGGCGAGGACCTCGCCTGGCTCTGCCGCGAGGTGGTGGAGACGGCCCGCCGCGCTCTCGTGGTCAAGGTCGCCCCCGAGGCGCCCTTCGCCGATCTCACGCCGGCGGAGCGGGAGGCCCTCGCCGCGAGCGTGGAGACGGTGAGCGCGGACGAGCTGATCTATCTCCTGCGCGCCTTTATGGATGCCGACGCCGAGATGCGCCGCTCGCCGCATCCGCGCGTGGAGCTCGAGATCGCCGCCGTCCGCTCCGCCCGCCGCCCGCAGCCGCAGGCCATCGAGGCGCTGATCGCCAAGGTGGACGAGGCAGCGAATCGGTTGCGCAATGCGCCGGCAGCTCCGCGCGTGGCCACGCCACAGCCGAGCCTCCTCGATGCTCCCGCGCCGTCGCCGCGCACCGTTCCACCCGCCGCGGCTCCCGGTCCGCCCCCGAGTACGCAGTCGCCCGTCGAGCGCGCGGCCGCTCCCGCGCGCCCCGCGGCGGAGAGCGCGGAGCCCGCCGATCTCAGCACGGGATGGGCCCGCGCCACGGAGGAGATCCTCAGGAAGAAGGCGCTGCTGGGTTCCGTCGTGCAGCACGGCGTGCCCGTGCGCCTCGAGGGCGGCGTGCTCACCGTCGCGCTTGTGGCGAGCCCGTTCCATCGCGAGATGCTCAACGATCGCGCCAATCGCGACCTCATCACGCACGCCGTGCAGCAGCACATTCCGGGAGCGCGGCGGGTCGAGATCGCCACCGAGGCCGCGGCGACCGGCGGCGCCGTCAATCATCCCGCCGTGCAGGCGGCGGTGGCGATGTTCCAGGGCGAGGTGGTGGCCGTGCGCCCCCGCCCGCCCGAGGAGGGAGAGATCCAGTGAAAGGCTTCGGCAACATCATGAAGGAAGCGCAGAAGCTGCAGCAGCAGATGGAGGCCCTGCAGGCCGAGGTCGCCAAGAAGAAGGTCGATGCCACCTCGGGCGGCGGCATGGTCACCGTGGAGGCCAACGGCAAGCAGGAGATCCTCTCGATCAAGATCGATCGCGAGGTCATCAACCCGGACGACGCGCAGATGCTCGAGGATCTCGTGCTCGCCGCGTGCAACGAGGCGCTGCGCAAGTCGCGCGACATGGTGCAGGCGGAGATGGGCAAGCTCACCGCGGGGCTCAAGATCCCCGGCCTGGGCATGTAGCGGACGCTCGTGGCCTACTACCCCGAGCCGGTGGCCCGACTCATCGACGCGCTGCAGCGGCTGCCCGGCATCGGCCCCAAGACCGCCCAGCGCCTCACCTTCTTCCTCCTGAAACGCCCGCGCGACGAGGTGCAGGGGCTCGCGGAGTCGCTGACCCAGCTCAAGCAGCTCATCGTGCACTGCCGCATCTGCTTCAACGTGACCGACGAGGATCCCTGCCGCATCTGCAGCGATCCGCGGCGTGATGCGCGCGCGCTCTGCGTGGTGGAGGAGCCCAACGATCTCCTCGCTCTCGAGCGCACCGGCGAGTTCCGCGGCCGCTACCACGTCCTGCTGGGCGCGCTGTCCCCGCTCGACGGCATCGGGCCCGAGGACCTGCGCGTGCGCGAGCTCCTAGCGCGTCTCGAAGAGCCTGGCGTGGAGGAGATCATCCTCGCCACCAACCCGAGCGTGGAGGGCGAGGCCACGGCCATCTATCTCGCCAAGCTCCTCAAGCCCCTCGGCATGCGTATCACCCGCATCGCCCGCGGCCTGCCCGTCGGCGGCGACCTCGAGTACGCCGACGAGGTCACCCTCGCCAAGGCCCTCGAAGGCCGCCGCGACGTCAGCTAGATCCAGAGACCCCTCTCCCCTCAGGGGGAGAGGGCCGCCGTTCGAGCCGAAACGCTCGCCTCGAGCGGGGAGGCGAGGGCTGAGATGGTGAGGGGCAGTGTACGTAAGGGGAGGGTACTCCCCTTGGCTCGAGGGACGGTGCTGTGATACAAAAGACTTCCTACCGCAATTGCTCTCGGCGTTCCCCGATAGCTCAATGGTAGAGCACCCGGCTGTTAACCGGGGGGTTGCTGGTTCGAGTCCAGCTCGGGGAGCCAAATCTTTGCTTCGGGACGACCGCTGATCCCCTCACCCTGCCCTCTCCCCTGAGGGGAGAGGCATGGCGCGGTCTCACACGGACTGCAGCCGCGGGTCGAGCAGGTCGCGCAGCCAGTCGCCCACGAAGTTGATCCCGAGCACGGTCAGCATGATGGCCGCGCCCGGGAAGGTCGTGAGCCACCACGCCACCGTGATGTAAGCCCGCCCGTCGTTCAGCATGCCGCCCCAGCTCGGTGTCGGCGGCTGCACGCCCAGGCCCAGGAAGGACAGCGACGACTCGAGCAGGATCATCTGGGCGACGCCGAAGGTACCCACCACGATGATGGGCGAGATCACGTTGGGCAGCATGTGCCGGAAGAGCACGCGCAGGCTCCCGCTCCCCAGGCTCCGCGCCGCCTCGATGAACTCCTTCTCGCGCAGGCTCAGCGCCTGCCCGCGCGCGAGCCGCGCATAGACGACCCAACCCCCCACCGCCAGGATGAGGATCACGTTGCGCGGGCTCGGGCCGAGCACGCCCGCGATGGTGATGGCGAGGAGGATGAACGGGAAGGCGAGCTGCACATCCGCGATGCGCATCGTGATGTCGTCGAGCCGTCCCGAGAAGTAGCCGGCGAGGAGCCCCAGGCAGACGCCGATGGGCAGCGACAAGCCCACGGAGAGCAGGCCGATGAGCAGCGAGATGCGCGAGCCATAGATGATGCGGGAGAGGATGTCCCGTCCGAGCTGATCGGTGCCCAGGAAATACTCCGGGTTTCCCCCCGCGAGCCAGGCGGGAGGCAGGAGACGGCGGGCCACGTCCTGGTCGAGAGGATCGTGGGGCGCCAGCCCCGGGGCGGCCAGGGCCAGCTCCACGGTGGCGGGCAGCCGCTCGAGCACGAGGGGCAGGGCGGGCTGGCGATAGCGCAGCGAGCGGCCGAGATCACCGCGGAGCGCGCGCTTCATGAACTCGGCGTACTGCACGTAGAGCGGCCGGTCGAAGCCCTCCTCGCGGGCGAAGCGGGCGCGATCGGCCTCCGTCGCCTCTGCGGAGAGCAGGAGATAGGTGGGGTCGCCGCTCAGGCGGATCACGAAGAAGACCACGAGCGACACCCCGACGATTACGAAGATCGCCTGGGCCAGCCGGCGAAGGATGTAGCGCCGCACTACTTACTTGGTGACGGCCACGTCCCGCATGCGCATGAGGTAGTCGGGCTTCGCCTCCCACGTCACGTTCTTGCGCACCCCGAAGAGGTCCATCTGCTGGTAGAGGAAAATCCAGGGCGCGTCCTCGCGCAGGTAGGCGTGGAGCTCGCGGCCGATCTCCTGCCGCTTCTTCAGGTCGAGGGCGGAGAAGTAGGCATCGATCAGCTTGTCCGCCTCAGGATTCTGGTAGTAGTAGCCGCGCGTCTTCGAGTGGAGCAGCGTCTCGAGATGCCGCCCCGCCTCCGGGCTCGACTTCCAGGCGTAGAGGTACATCTGGAGCTTCTTGGCCGAGTACGCGCTGAAGAGCGCCGCGGAGTCCATCACGTTGAGCTTGGTTCTGACGCCCACCCGGCCGAGCTGCCCCGCGACGGCCTCGCCCACCTCGGTACCCTTGGCGATCCCCTGGAAGGCGGTGGAGAGGGCGAACTCCACGTCGAAGCCGTTCGGATAGCCCGTCTGGGCGAGCATCTTCTTGGCGCGATCGGGGTCGTAGGAATACGCGGGGATCTTCTCGTTAAAGCCCGGCGTGACGGGGAAGAGCGGGCCGTTCAGGCGCACCGCGTAACCCAGGAGCAGATTCTTCACCAGCGCGTCCGCGTTCACCGCGTAGTTGAGGGCCTGGCGCACCTCGCGCTTCTTGAACGGCTCGAAGCGCAGCGTGTCGAGGCCGATGTAGACCTGCTCCCCCTGGCGTTGGGGCTGCTCTGGATCTCCTTGATCCGGTCGTAGGGGACGGCGTCGATGATGTCCACCTCGCCCCGCTGGAGGGCCGCGATGCGCGCGGCGTCCTCCGGAATGGGCCGGAAGGCGATGGAGCGCACCTTGGGCTTGCCCTTCCAGTACGCGTCGTTCGCCTCCAGCACCACGCGCACGTCCTTCTCCCACTCCTTGTACTTGAAGGCCCCCCTGCCCACCGGCTTCCTGGCGAACTCGGCCCAGCCCACCTGCTTGATCTAGCCCGGGGGCACGATCATCAGGTACTGGAGCTGGGTCAGGGCGATGGCGTAGGGCTTGTGAGTGAGGAACGACACGGTGTAGGGATCGTCGACCCGCACTCCTTGAAGGCCTGGTAGGTCGGGCGCTCGCGCGTCTTGCGCTCCGGGTCCATCATCGAGTCGAAGGTAAACTTGACGGCGGCCGCGTTCAGGTCCTCCCCGTTCTGAAACTTCACCCCGCGGCGCAGCTTGAACTGCCAGGTGGTCTGGTCCACGAGCTTCCACGACTCGGCCAGCTCACCCACGAAGTCCTTGCCGTCGTCGGAGAGGCGCACAAGCGTGTCGTAGATATTGATGTTGATGTTGTGCGTGCTCGTGTTGTTGGTCATGGACGGGTCGAAGGTCTCCACGTCCGCCTTCTGGGAGATGATGATGTCGGCGTCGCGGGCGCTCGCCTCGCCGGAGCCGAGGACGATGCCCCCGGGGACGATGCCGAGAACGAGCCCGAGGAAGAGGAGCGAGCGGCAGTTGATCATGACGATGTCCTTTCCGTGTTCACGAGTCCCCGAAGCGTCGAGGGTCGAAGGGCTCGAGGGGCAGGGGCGGATCGGCCTTGGTCACGCACGCTGCGACGAGCTTCGCGCTCACCGGACTCATCCCGATGCCGCTGCCGTCGTGGCCGGTGGCGAGGACGAGGCCGTCCACGTCGGGCGCAGGGCCGAGGAGCGGGAGCCCGTCCGGCGTGTAGGGCCGGAAGCCCGCCCACGTGCGCAGCATGCGGAGCTGACCGATGGCAGGAGCGATGCGGCGCGCGCTCTCGAGCACGTCGGGACGTGTCATGAGAGGAACCGCGCAGGACGGTAGGGGGCCAGCCGCGGATCGGGCACTCCGTCCAGGATCTCCGCGGCGGCGATCTTGCCCCAGAGCGGGCCGAGGGTGACGCCGCTGTGCGAGGCGACCACGTAGAAGCCGTCGAGGCCGGGAATGCCGCCAACCATGGGCTTCTCGTCCCTCGGCATGGGGCGAACGCCGAAGCGGATCGCCTCGACGCGGGCGCCCTCGAGGGCGGGGAAGTGCTTCGCCACCGCGGCGAGCGACTTCGCGGGCGGCCACAGCCCCTCCTCGGACTGACGCCAGACCTGGTCGTGGGCGAACTCGGCCAGGACGATGCGCCCGCCGCCGTCGGGCCTGAAGTGCACGCCTGGAGCATGAATCGGCCGGCGGAGCGTGCTGGCCACGGGCGCCGTGTAGATGAGCCGGCCCGGCACGCGGTCGATGGGCACCTCGAAGCCCGTGAGCCGCGCGACCTCGTCTGTGGCGGGGCCCGCGCAGTCGATCACCACGTCGGCCTCGAACCGCCGACCGCTCGCGGTGAGCACGCCGCGCACGCGCCTGCCCTCGCGAAGCACCCCGGTGACGCGCTCTCCCGCGAGCACGCGCGCGCCCCGGCGCACGGCATGCGAGAGGAGCCGGCCGATCAGCGGCACCACGTCGACGTAGCCCTCGCTCGGGGTGAAGACCACCTCGTCCACATGCGGGGCGATGACCAGATCGGGCTCGAGCTTGCGCGCGTCGTGGGCGGAGAGCATCTCGATGGGATAGCCCCAGCTCGCGAGGCGCTCCACCGTCTCCTTGAGCTGCGCGCGCCCGAGCGGCTCCTCTTCCCAGGCCAGCGCGCCCTCCTGCTTGTGCCAGTCTCCACCGCCGAGCTCGGTCACCAGCGCCAGGTGCTCGGCCATGCTCGCCGTGTTGAGATCGTGATAATCGCGCGGCGTCTTGTGGAAGGAGTTCGTCCACGCGAAGCTCGTGCTGGACGTGCCGCTGCCCGGCGTTGCCGCCTCGAGCACCGTGACCTTGGCCCCGCGCTCGGCGAGCCGGTAGGCGACGTTCGCACCCACGCTCCCCGCTCCGATCACCACGATCTCCGCGGTCATGTCTACTCTCTCGCTACTCGTCCGCCAGCGTGACGAGCACGTCGATGGGCACCGGCGTTACGGGGGGCCGGAAGCTCGGCGGCGCGATGGCCCACAGCGCCACGCCCCGCCGGCGCGCGATCAGCTGGGCCAGCGCGGAGGCACAGAGCCGTCCCTGGCATTCGCCCATGCCCGCGCGGGTCATGCGCTTCATCTGTCCGAGCTCGCCCACGCCCTCGTCGAGGGCTTGATCGACGCGCGCCCCTGTCACGCCCTCGCACGGGCAGACCACCGTGTCGGGCGTGATCAGCTCGGCGAGCCCCGGCTTGATCGCGTGGAGACGGCCAAGGACGTCGCGCGACTTCCTGAGCGGCGCCAGCTCGGACAGATGCGGTCGAAGCCGCGAGCGAGCCTCCCCGGGCGAGAGCACGCCGAGGCGAGAGGAAGCCGCGATCCCCGCGATGCGCCCCTCGAGCACGGCCACGGCCGCCCCGCCGAGGCCGGCGCCGTCGCCCGCGCAGAAGAAGATGCCGCGCACGCTCGTCTCCATGTCGGCGGAGACCGCGGCAATCCAGCCGCCGCGGTCCGCGACGTACTCGTGCTCGACGCCGCACAGCTGGGAGAGCTGGATCGACGGCACCGGGTCCCAGACGAGGCACACCGGTCCGACGGCCACCGTTTCCTCCGAGCCACGCACCGGGCACCAGTCGCCGTCCAGCGCTACCGTGACCACCTCGCGCACCTTCTCGTCGCCGTCACGCGGGCCACCGCGCGCGAGCCGGTGAGGGGCACGCGGGCGGCGCGGAGCGTGTGCCAGTCCGCCGACGCGTCGCCAGAGAGCGCCCACCGGCTCCACGGAGCCGGCAGCGCGCGAGGCATCCGCCCAGCGGGAGCGGCGTCGAGGATGCCCACGACGCGTGCCCCCGCGCGAAGGATGCGGCTCGCCACCACGGGAAGTTGATGCCCCGCTCCCGCCACGAGCACGCGCTGTCCCGGAGCGAGCGTGCGAATGGTCTCCGCATCCACCACGCCGGGCAGCGTCCAGCCGGGAACGGGCACGACGCGGCGCTGAGTGCCCGCGGCCAGGATCAGGACCTCGGGCCGGACCTTCTCCGCCCGGTCCTTCTCCCACACGGCGAGCGTGCGCTGCTCGAAGACGCCCCAGACCGTGGCGCCCTGGTGCAGGACGATGCGCGTGCCCGCCGCGTGGATCTCGGGGATCAGCGTGGATTGGGCGGCGTGCGCGTACGTTGGGCCGCCGAGGACCGGCCGCTCGTCGTAGAGGTGCACGGTCGCCCCGGCCCGCGCGGCCTCGATGCCGGCCGCCAGACCGGCCGGCCCGCCTCCCACCACGGCGACCTGCGGGGAGATCCTCATCAGGAGCGTCCACATTGCAATCGGAGTCGCCGATTGTCAAACAGCCGAGGCGTCGTCGTATACTCGCTTCCTGCCTCGGCGCGATCGAGTGCCGCGCCCTCGCGAAAGGTCATCATGGCTGAGGTCCGTACCGGCGGTGAGTGGGTAGTGGAGGTGCTGCGCGCTGAGGGCGTCCGGCACGTCTTCGGTCTGCCCGGCGTCCACAACCTCGCCATCTACGACGCCCTGCTGCGCCAGCACGACATCGCGCACGTGTTGTCCCGCCACGAGCAGGGCTCGGGCTTCATGGCCGATGGCTACGCGCGCGCCTCCGGCCGCCCCGGCGTGGTCGTGGTCACCACGGGCCCGGGCGCTACCAACGTGCTCACGCCGCTCGTGGAGTCCTTCGCCGGCTCGCAGCCCGTCCTTGTGCTCATGTCCGACATCCCCGCGGCGCTGATCGGCAAGGGGCTGGGCGCGCTCCACGAGGTGCCGAACCAGATTGAGTGCTTCAAGCCCGTCTGCCGCTGGGCGGAGACGATCCGCGAGGGATCCGCGATCCCCGCCGCCGTGGAGCGCGCCTTCCATCTGTTCCGCACCATGCGGCCGGGGCCGATCGCGCTCTCGCTCCCCACGGATCTTCTCGTGGCCAAGACGGAGGCCCACCGGGGAAAGCCCCGCGGCCGTCTCCCCGTGTGCGACCCGCGGAAGATCGAGACGGCGGCCAGGCGCCTACGCGCGGCGAAGCGGCCCCTCATCGTCGCCGGCGGCGGTGTCATCGCCTCCGGTGGCGCGGCCGACCTGACGGCCCTGGCCCACCGGCTCGTGGCGCCCGTGGTCACGTCGGTCATGGGCCGCGGCGCCATCCCCGAGACCGACCCGTTCTGGCTCGGCGTCCTGCCGAACTACCGGTCGACCCAGGCTGCGCTCGAGCAGGCGGACGTCATCCTCGCCGTCGGGTGTCGCTTCGCCCACCGGTCGACCAAGGGGCTCCTACTCAACCTCGAATTCAAGCGGGAGCAGGCGCTGATCCACGTCGATATCGATCCGAAGGTGATCGGGCTCATGCACAAGCCCGCCGTCGGTATCGTGGGCGATGCGCGCGACGCCTTGCGCGGGCTGCTGGCCACGCTCGGCTACGGTGCCGCCGCGAGCGAGTGGGACCCCGCGTGGCTACAGTCCCAGCGCGAGACGCGCTGGCCGCGCTACACGGAACCTGTGGATCGGCTGATGCGCATCTTGCGCAACGCGCTCGATCCGTCCGCCATCGTGGTCAACGACCAGACCGGGCTCAATTACTGGATGGAGTGGCACTTCCCCGTCCTGGAGCCGCGCACCTTCCTCTATCCCGTGGGCTCCGCCACTCTCGGCTACGGCGTGCCCGCGGCCATCGGCGCCAAGATCGCGCATCCTGACCGCCAGGTGCTGGCCGTGCTGGGCGACGGCGGCTTCATGTTCTCGGTGAACGAGCTCGCTACCGCCGTGAAGTACGGCCTCGGCATCGTGTTCCTCGTGCTGAACGACCAGCGCTACGGCGCCATCAAGTACCTGCAGGAGGGCATCTTCGGCAAGTACGGCGAGGTCGATCTCGCCAACCCGGACTTCCCCTCCATGGCCCGCGCCTTCGGCGCCCAGGGCGTGCGCGCGGAGGGCCTCGACGACCTGCCCAAGGCGCTCGATCGCGCCCTTCGCCACCAGGGCCCGACCCTGCTCGAGCTGCGGATGGCCGTCGACCCTCCGTGGGAGGTCTGAGGGTATAATTCGCCCATGGCTGTCGAGCTCGACTCCACACGCAAGAAGGCCCTCCGTCGCGAGCTCGAAGGCTTGCTCGGCAAGGGCGCCGTGCTCTCCGAGCCCGAGGAGCTGCTCGTCTACGAGTCCGACGGCCTGACGCTCTTCCGCGCCCTCGCGGACTTCGTCGTCTTCCCCACCTCCGTGGAGCAGGTGTCCGCCGTGGTAAAGCTCGCCAACCGCGAGTCGCTGCCCTTCGTGGCGCGCGGCGCGGGGACCGGGCTCTCCGGTGGCTGTCTCCCCGCCGAGGGCGGCCTCGTCATCTCGCTGATGCGGATGAACCGCGTCCTCGAGGTCGACTACGACAATCAGATCGCCGTGGTCGAGCCCGGCCTCGTGAACCTCCACCTCTCGTGGGCGGTGGGGCCCAAGGGTTTCTACTACGCGCCGGATCCCTCGAGCCAGCAGGCCTGCACGGTGGGCGGCAACATCGCCAACAACTCCGGCGGGCCGCACACGCTCAAGTACGGCGTGACGGTGAACCACGTGCTGGGCCTCGAGGTGGTGATGCCCGACGGCGAGATCGTGTGGCTGGGCGGGCGCACCCGCGAGAGCCAGGGCTACGACATGGCCGGCCTCTTCGTGGGCTCCGAGGGCACCTTCGGCGTCGCCACCAAGATCATCGTGCGCATCCTCAGACAGCCGCAGGCGGTGAAGACCGTGCTCGCCGTGTTCGACACCGTGGCGCAGGCCTCCGAGGCGGTGTCGGCAGTGATCGCGCGAGGCCTCATCCCCGCCGCCATGGAGATGATCGACCAGACCACCATCGGGGCGGTGGAGGATGCCTTCGGCTGCGGCTATCCGCGCGATGCCGCCGCCGCACTCCTCATCGAGCTCGACGGGCTCCAGTACGGGATGGAGAGCCAGGCCGAGCGCGTCATCGCCGCCTGCCGCGACTGCGGCGCGCGCGAGGTGCGCGCGGCGCGCGACGAGGCGGAGCGCCAGCTCCTGTGGAAGGGGCGCAAGAGCGCGTTCGGCGCCTACGGCCGCATCTCGCCCGCCTACATGGTCATGGACGGCGTCATCCCGCGCACACGGCTGCCCCAGGTGCTCACGCGGGTGAACGAGATCGCGGCGGCGCATGGTCTCCGCGTCGGCAACGTCTTCCACGCGGGCGACGGCAATCTCCACCCGAACATCCTCTACGATCCGCGCATTCCTGGCGAGGAGGCGCGCGTAGTCGAGGCAGGCGGCGAGATCCTCAAGGTGTGCGCGGAGGTGGGCGGCTCCATCTCGGGCGAGCACGGTATCGGCCTCGAGAAGATGGACTACATGCCGCTCATCTTCAGCGAGGCCGATCTTTCCTTCATGCGCCAACTCCGCGAGGCTTTCAACCCGCGCGGCCTCTGCAATCCCGGCAAGATCTTTCCCTCGCGCAAGGCCTGCGGCGAGGGCGGCATCGCCTACCGCCCGCACCCGCTCGAAGAGAAGGGCCTCGCCCAGCGCTTCTAGCGGGGCTGGGACGACTCAGGTGCCCGCCCCCCTCGTCGACGCGCTCCGCGGCATCGTCGGTCCCGCGCATCTGCTCACGGGAGCGGACTGTGCCCCCTACGTCCTCGACGGCCGCACGCCCGAGGCGGTGGCCGTGCCCGGCAGCAAGGAGGAGGTGGCGGCGGTGCTGCTCGCCGCCGCGGAGGCGGGCATGCCGGTGGTGCCGTGGGGCGGCGGCACACGCATGGGCGTCGGTGCGCCGCCCGCGCGCCTCGGCGTGGTGCTGGTGCTGAAGCGCCTCGATCGCGTCCTGGAGCACGAGCCCGGCGATCTCACCGCTACCGTGGAGGCGGGCATCACGCTGGGCGCGCTCCAGGGAGAGCTCGGCAAGCGGGGGCAGTGGCTCTCGCTCGATCCCGCGCAGGCCGACCGGGCCACGCTCGGCGGCGTGCTCTCGAGCAACGACGCGGGGCCGCGCCGGCACCTCTACGGCTCGTGCCGCGACCTCCTCATCGGCCTCACCGTGATCACGGCGTCGGGCGCCACCGTCAAGGGTGGGGGCAAGGTGGTGAAGAACGTCGCGGGCTACGACCTGCCCAAGCTCTTCATCGGCGCCTTCGGCACGCTAGGGGTGATCGTGGAGGCGACCGTGAAGCTCCGGCCGCGTCCCGACGCCGATCGGCTCGTGATCGCGCGCTTCGGCCATCTCAAGGAGGCGGGGGCGGCGGCGCGCGCGGTGATGTCCTCCGACCTCTTGCCCTCCGCCCTTGATCTGGTCGACGCCGAGGCATGCAAGAGCCTCGGACAGCCCGTCGAGGCCGTGGCGCTCCTCATCGGCGTCGACGGCATCCCCGAGCAGGTCGAGTGGCAGTGCGCGGAGGTGGAGCGCCTCCTCCGTCCGCAGGGGCTCGTCGATGCGCGCGTCCTCGATGGCGAGGCGCGCGACGCCGCGTGGCGGGCGCGCGGCGGCCTCGGCCGCGGCGCCTTCCCGGAGACCGCGGCGGTGATGCGGTGGAGCGTCCTGCCCGCGCAGGTCGCCGATGTCATGGAGCAGGGCGCAGGCGTCGCCCAGCGCGCCGGTCTCGGCGCCGCGCTCGCCGCGCATCCAGGGGTGGGCGTGGTGGAAGCGGTGCTGG
>JBKOVG010000047.1:0-13707 GCA_046723845.1 Candidatus Methylomirabilota bacterium
GTGAGGAAACTGTGCGGCGGGCTGGGAAGTCAAATGCCGGCACATCACGACGTCGGCGCCCGTAGCGTGCCCTTCCGGGAGGAGGCCACCGGCATGAAGATTCGAGAGATATTGTTTGCCACTGACTTCTCGAGCGCGTCAGAATCCGCAGGTAAGATCGCGCGTGAGTTGGCCCTCAAGATGGGCGCGCGTCTCCACGCCCAAAGCCTGAGCCGCCCATGACGTGTCCGCCGCTCGCCCCGTTCTTCGACCCGCATGCCGTCGCCGTCATCGGTGCCTCTCATGATCCTTCCAAGGTGGGAGGAAGCGTCCTCGCCAACCTCCGATCGGCCGGTTTTCCTGGCCGCGTGATTCCCGTCAATACCTCCAGGGCAACTGTCCAGGGGCTCAAGGCCTGCCCATCGTTACTCGACGTGGACGGAGACGTGGATCTGGCGGTGATCACGGTACCCGCGGGAAGCGTGCTTCCGGCACTGAAGGACTGCGTGAGCAAGGAAGTCCGCGGCGCCGTGGTGATCTCGGCCGGCTTTCGCGAGTCGGCTGATGACGAGGGGAAGCGCCGTGAGGCCGAGCTGCGCGAGTGGCTCACGGGGCAGCCGATTCGTGTCCTCGGGCCCAACTGCCTGGGATGGATTCGGCCTTCTCGTCGGCTCAACCTGACCTTTGCGCCCGGTATGCCCGAGCCGGGAGGAATCGCCTTCGTCTCACACTCGGGAGCGCTCGCCGTCGCGATCCTTGACTGGGCCCGCGACCGGCGGCTGGGCTTCTCCTTCTTCGCCAGCCTCGGGAACCAGGCTGACCTGAATGAGAGCGACCTGCTCCAGGCCGCGGCCGAGGATCCGGAGACGCGGGTCATCGTAGCCTATATCGAAGGCGTCGCCGACGGGCGGCGCTTCGTCGAAACGCTCGGAGCCGTCACCGCGAAAAAGCCGGTCGTGGTGCTCAAGACCGGCCGTTCCGCCGAAGGCGCTCGAGCCGTCTCATCGCACACGGGTGCTCTGGCCGGTTCAGATGCCGCCTTCGACGCGGCCGTCAGAATGGCGGGCGCCGTGCGAGCCACGCGAGTCGAGGAACTCTTCGACCTGGCCCGCGGCCTTGCGAGCCAGCCACTACCGAGGGGCCGCCGCCTGATCGTCGTGACCAACGGGGGCGGCCTCGGTATCGTCTCGACCGATGCAGCGCGGGCCGCCGGCCTGGAAGTGAAACCGCTTCCGGACCCCGTCCGGCGGCAGCTCGCGGCCACCCTGCCGCCCACCGCTAGTCTCGCCAATCCAGTGGATCTGGTGGGAGATGCCGATGCTGCGCGATATAGCCAGGCGCTTCACGCACTCGGGCAGGAGAACGGCGATGCCGTGCTGGTCGTACTGACGGCGCAGGCGGCGACGGATTCAGTCGGAGTGGCCCGTGCGGTCATTGGGGCGACGCGCGGTTGGTCCATACCGGTGGTGGCGGCATTCGTCGGAGGAGCACGGGTTGCCGCCGGGGCCCGTGCGCTCGAGGAGGCAGGCATTCCGACCTTTCCGTTTCCCGAGCCTGCGGTAGAGACACTGACTGGGATGGCACAGGTCGGTGAGCGACGCACTGGCCGACCTGAAATGCCGCCGCAGATGGCGCCTCCGCCCCCTCAGGTGCGTGCGCATCTGATGCGGCTCAAGAGCGAAGGCGTGACAAAGCTAGGCTTGCTCGAGCTGCAGCCGGTCCTCGAGGCCTGCGGCATTGCGTGCGCCCTCGGTTATGCCGCGTCGACCCCCGAGGAGGCAGGCAGCGTCGCTCAGAGGTTGGGCTTTCCCGTGGCCCTGAAAGTGGTCTCCTCAGATATCAGTCACAAGAGCGATGTGGGCGGCGTGGTGCTGGGCCTCGCCTCCGCGGGCGAGGTGATTCATGCTGCCGAATCAATGCTCGCGCGTGTTCGAACGGAGCGCCCCCAGGCGGACATACGAGGGGTGCTGGTCCAGCCGATGGTCTCGTCCGGCCGGGAACTCTTGCTCGGTATGGTGCGAGACCCACAGTTCGGTCCTCTCGTCATGGTGGGCATCGGCGGAATCTACGTGGAGGTGCTCAAGGACACCGCTGCGCGTCTCGCCCCGATATCGGTTCCCGAGGCGCTCGCCATGTTGGACGAGCTCCGCATGGCATCCGTGCTTCGCGGAGTCCGAGGCGAAGCGTCCGTAGACCGCACCGCGGTCGCGGAGTCCATTTGCCGTGTCGCCCAACTGGCGGTGCACGTTCCCGAACTGAGCGAGATGGAGATCAATCCGCTCGTGGCGAGCGCGTCGGGCGTGGTAGCGGTCGATGCGCGCGGGATTCTAGGCGTATTCGATTCGCGAGCGCCTTCTCGATGCTTCGCGCCATTTAGGGGCGGTGATGTCCCACCGAGGAGGGACCGACCCACTCGCTTCCGTGGCGTGCACTTCTAAATCGCCGATTTCCTTACGCTCACCTGTGCGGCACCCCTGTTGCACTTGCGTGAGAGGACAAGACAGGGACCGGATGGGCGATAGGGCTCGGCGGGCTCTGCCCCCCAGTCGCCCGCAACCGTGCGGCGTTCGAACCGCGCACCAAAGAGGAGATCAACGATGATTTCGCGCACGCTACGGAGCTTCCTGCCCGCCATGCTGGCAGTCGCCGCGCTTGCGGCGTCGGCCGCAGCCGAGGGCACGCTCAAGATCGCCTACATCGACCCGCTCTCGGGCGGCGCGGCCAGCGCCGGCATTCTCGGTCAGAAGCATTTCAACTACTTCGCCGACAAGATCAACGCGGCCGGCGGCGTGAACGGGCAGAAGATCGAGATCGTGGCCTTCGACAACAAGGTGAACCCGCAGGAGTCCCTGATCATCCTGAAGAAGGTCATCGTCGAGGGGATCCGTTACGTCGCCCAGGGTAACGGGTCACTGGTCGCCCACGCCATCACCGACGCGGTGCTGAAGCACAACGAGCGCAACCCGGGCAAGGAAGTGCTCTATCTCAACTATGCCGCCGTGGATCCTGCGCTCACCAACGAGAAGTGCAACTTCTGGCACTTCCGTTTCGACGCCGACGCCGACATGAAGATGGAGGCACTGACCAACTACATCGCGCAGCAGAAGACCATCAAGAAGGTCTACCTGATCAACCAGGACTACTCGTTTGGCAAGGCCGTGGCCGCAGCCGCTCGGGCGATGCTGACGAGGAAGCGCCCGGACATCGAAATCGTGGGCGATGAGCTGCACCCGCTCGCGAAAGTCACCGACTTCTCGCCGTACGTCGCCAAGATCAAGGCCTCGGGGGCCGATACCGTGATCACGGGGAACTGGAGTAACGACATGCTGCTCCTGATCAAGGCGGGCAAGGACGCCGGGCTCAAGGTGGACTGGTACACGTACTATGCCGGAGCCCTGGGAGCTCCCACCGCCATCGGCAAGGACGGTGTCGGCCACGTGAAGCAGGTGACGGAGTGGCACAAGAACGCGCTGCCCGAGGCCGATCCGGATCAGATCGCCTACGAGAAGCGCTTCACCGGCAAGGAGGACGACTTCAGCTACTGGCGGCTCAAGACCATGTTCGAGATGCTCGTGACGGCGATGAAGAACGCCAGATCCAATGATCCGGTGAAGGTCGCCCGGGCGCTGGAAGGACTCAAGTATAAGACCGCGCTGGGCGAGGTGGAGATGCGCGCGGACAACCATCAGCTCCTGCAGCCGCTGCTCATCTCGACCATGTCCGACAAAGTCAAGTACGACGTCGAGCACACCGGACTCGGGTTCGTGAGCAACGGCCAGGTCGAGGGGAAGGACACGGCGACGCTCACCACCTGCAAGATGGAACGTCCGAAGTAACGAGGCCCGCGTCTGGCGGCGACCGCACGTGGGCCGCCGCCAGGGTGTGACACCATGCTCGAGCTCATGATCTTCTCGCTCCTCAACGGGGTCGTGTACGGCCTGCTCCTCTTCATGCTGTCGAGCGGCCTCACGCTCATCTTCAGCATGATGGGCGTGCTCAACTTCGCCCACGCCGGCATGTTCATGCTGGGGGCATATTTCTCCTACCAGATCGGGACGATGGTCGGCTTCTGGCCCGCGCTGGTGCTGGCTCCGCTCCTCGTCGGCCTCGTCGGCGCGGCAGTGGAGCGCTACGGCCTCCGGCACGTCCACCGCCACGGGCACGTGCCCGAGCTGCTCTTCACGTTCGGGCTCGCGTACCTCATCGAGGAAGTCGTGGTGATGGGCTGGGGTCGCAATCCGATTGAGAACCGTGTGCCGGCGTCGCTCGACTTCCCCCTGTTCACGCTCTTCGCCACGAGCTACCCGGCCTACAAGGGTTTCATGATGCTGGTCTCCGTGGCGATGTTCGTGGTCCTCTATGTTGCGCTGAGGCGCACGCGCATCGGGTTGATCATCCAGGCCGCGCTGACCCATCCTCGGACCGTCGCCACGCTCGGCCACAATGTGCCGCAGGTGTTCATGCGGGTGTTTGCGGCGGGCACCGCGCTCGCCGCGCTCGCCGGCGTGATCGGTGGCTTCGCGCTCCTAACCGCGCCGAACATGGCGTCGGCGCTGGGCCCCATCGTCTTCGTCGTGGTGGTGGTGGGCGGGCTCGGCTCGCTTCCCGGCGCACTGATTGCCTCGATGGCCATCGGCATCATCCAGACCTTCGCGGTCGCGCTCGACGTGTCCACGCTCGACCTGCTCAGCCACCTCGGATGGAGCGTGGCGCGAGAGTCCGTCTTCCACGAGGCGGCGTCCATCAAGATCGCGCAGGCGGCGCCGATGATCCCGTACCTCCTGCTCGTCCTGATGCTGATCTTCCGCCCCAAGGGGCTCATGGGGACCCGGGAGACATGAAAGGCGATCGCTTCATCGCGTTGGCGGCGCTGCTCCTCGTGCTCCCGATCGTGCCCGGGCTCAGCAGCGACTTCGCCCGCTCGATGCTGAGCCAGATGGGCATCGCCGCCATCTTCGCCCTGTCCTTCAACATGCTGCTGGGACAGACGGGGCTCCTGTCATTCGGGCATGCGGTCTACTTCGGGCTGGGCGGCTATACCGCCATTCATGCGATGCGGCTCATCAATGCAGGTCTGCCCGTTCCCATGCCGCTGGTGCCGTTGTTCGGCGCGGCCGGCGGCCTGGTCTTCGGCATCGTGTTCGGCTCGGTGACGACGAAGCGCGCCGGGACTGTCTTCGCCATGATCACGCTCGGACTTGGCGAGCTGGTGGTCGCCGCGTCCCTGATGCTCACGCGCTTCTTCGGCGGCGAGGAGGGCATCACCGCGAACCGCACGCGCGGGCCGCATCTGTTCGGCCTCGACTGGGGCTCCCAGCTCGAGGTGTACTACATCATCGCGGCGTGGGTCTTTGTCTCGGTCGCCGTGATGTACGCGTTCACGCGCACGCCCCTCGGCCGCATGTGCAACGCCGTCCGCGACAATCCCGAGCGAGCGGAGTTCGTCGGCTACAACCCGCAGCGCGTGCGCTTCATCACCTTCGCGATCTCCGCCATGTTCGCCGGCGTGGCCGGCGGCCTGCACGCGCTCAACTACGAGATCGTCGCGGCCGAGGCGCTCGGCGCCGCTCGATCGGGGGCAGTGCTGCTGATGGCCTTCATCGGCGGCGTCGGCACGTTCGCCGGTCCCGTCCTGGGCGCCATCGTCATCACGTGGCTCCAGGTCAGCCTGAGCGACTGGAGCGCGGCCTGGCAGCTCTATCTCGGTCTGTTCTTCGTGATCATGGTGCTCTTCGCGCCAGGCGGCCTCACCTCCCTCATCCTGATGCACGCGCCGCTGATCCGAAGCCGGCGCCTGCACCGGTTGTTGCCCGAGCTATCTGATCGCCGCCGTGCCCGCCCTCGTCATGACGGTGGGCGCCGTCTTCCTGCTCGAGATCAACTATCGTCTCGCGACCAAGCCGGAGCTCGGCACCCGAACGACGTTCCTCACGATCCCGGTCGACATGGCCAGGCCGTGGCCCTGGCTCGTGGGGCTCGCCGT
Source organism: Candidatus Methylomirabilota bacterium (assembly GCA_046723845.1). Taxonomy (GTDB): domain Bacteria; phylum Methylomirabilota; class Methylomirabilia; order Rokubacteriales; family CSP1-6; genus AR37. The sequence continues at coordinate 5,963 of JBKOVG010000047.1, forward strand.
CCTCATCGTCGGCTTCTACGGGTTCCGCCGGTGCCTGCAGCGCGTGACGGTCGCCTGGAGCGCGGTCGGCGAGTCCGCGCAAGTGATGGACCGATGACGGCCGAGCTCGCGCTCCGGTTGATGGATCTGCACAAGCAGTTCGGTCCCACGCCGATCATCCGCGGAGTGTCGGTCGACATCGTGAAGGGCGAGCGGCACGCCATCATCGGGCCGAACGGCGCGGGCAAGTCCACACTATTCAACCTGATCAGCGGGCGCCTTCCGGTCAGTAGAGGCCGGATCTTGCTGAACGGCGCCGAGATCACCAATCGCGCGCCCTTCGAGATCAATCGCCGCGGCCTGTCTCGAAGCTTCCAGGTGACCAACATCTTTCCGCGGCTCAGCGTATACGAGAACGTTCGCTGCGGCGTCCTCTGGTCCCTGGGCTATCGGTACTCGTTCTGCCGAGCGGTCGACCGTCTGCGAGACGCCGCCCGACGCACCGACCAGGTGTTGGAGCAGATCCACCTCGCGGCGCGGCGCGACGTGCCCGCCGGCGTCCTGACGTACGCGGAGCAGCGGGCGCTCGAGATCGGCATCACGGTTGCGGGCGGCGCCGACGTGATCCTGCTCGACGAGCCGACGGCCGGCATGAGCCGGAGTGAGACGGCCTACGCGGTGGAGCTGATCCGCGCCCTCTCCAGCGGCAAGACGCTCGTCATGGTGGAGCACGACATGAGCGTCGTGTTCGACCTCGCCGACCGCATCTCGGTGCTGGTCTACGGTGAGGTCATCGCCACCGACGTGCCGGACCGGATCCGCGCGAACCCCGTGGTGCAGGAAGCCTACCTCGGCACGGTGACGCACTGATGCTCGCGGTCCGAGATCTCCATGCCTATTACGGCAAGAGCCATATCCTCCAGGGCGTGTCCTTCGAGGTGGGACCGGGCGAGATCGTCAGCCTGCTCGGGCGGAACGGTGCTGGCCGCTCCACGACCATCAAGGCCATCATGGGCGACGTGCCGCTCACCGGCTCCGTCCGCTTCCGGGACGAGGAAGTCACCGGTTTGCGTCCGCACGAGATCGCGCGGAAGGGACTCGGCTACGTCCCCGAGAACCGCGACATCTTCCCCGGCCTGACCGTGCGCGAGAACCTGATCCTCGGCATGAAGTCCACCCGACCGTCCGCGCGCTGGACGTTCGACGACATGTTCAAGCTGTTTCCCGTTCTTGGCGAGCGCGCCAGTGTGCTCGGAGGCGTCCTGTCGGGGGGCGAGCAGCAGATGCTGACCATCTGCCGCACCCTGATGGGCGACCCGGACCTCATCATGATCGATGAGCCGACCGAGGGGCTCGCGCCCAAGATGGTGGAGCTCGTGGCCGGCCTGCTGGCCCGGATCGCCGAGCGCGGCATCTCGATCCTGCTGGTGGAGCAAAAGCTCACCATCGCACTCCGGATCAGCACACGGCTCTACGTCATGGGCCATGGGCGCATCGTCTTCGAAGGCAGTCCCGAGGATCTCACCGCCAACGCCGCCATCCGCAAGGAATGGCTCGAGGTGTAGCGATCATGATCGACTTCAGCCCGACGCCCGAGCAGGAGCAGCTCCGACTCGTCACGACGCAGCTGATGGACCGATACGTCTACCCGGCCGAGGAGCATCTCGCCGACGCGTTCGATCTCGAGGCGCCCAGCTTCTTCCCAGGGATTCCGGACAGCGTGCTCCGGCCCATCCAGGCGAAGGTGAAAGAGCTGGGACTCTGGGCGCCCCACCTGCCGGAGGACGCGGGCGGAATGGGGATCGGCGTAGTCGGTCTCGCGCTTATGAACGTAATCATCGGCAGAAGTCCGCTCGGGCCGGTGAGCTTTGGCTGCCAGGCGCCCGATGCGGGGAATTGTGAGATTCTCCTCATGTACGGCACCGAAGAGCAGAAACGCGCCTGGCTGCTGCCGAACGTGGCGGGCGACGTGCGGTCGTGCTTCTCGATGACGGAGCCCGAGGTGTCGGGCGCCGACCCCACCAATCTCCAGACCACGGCCGTGCTGGAAGGGGAGACGTGGGTGATCAACGGACACAAGTGGTTCACCTCCGGAGCGATCGGGGCCTCTTTCGCCATCGTGATGGCGAAGACGGAACCCCACACACCGACGCCTCACGATCGCTTCAGTATGATCGTGGTGCCGCTTCCCTGTGCGGGCGTCAGCATTCGCCCCGTCAGGACCATGGGGCACACGGTGCAGGGCGGGGGGCACTGCGAGGTGCGCTACGACAACTGTCGCGTACCCCGGCGGAACCTGCTCGGCCTGCGGGGCGCGGGCTTCAAGATCGCCCAGTCCCGTCTCGGGCCCGGACGCATCCAGCACTGCATGCGATGGCTCGGGGTGGCTGCGCGTGCCATGGACCTCATGTGCCGCCACGTCGTCGGGCGCGAAGCGTTCGGATCCCCGCTCGCCGAGAAGCAGACCGTCCAGAACTGGATCGCCGATTCCCGGGCGGAGATGGAAGCCGCCCGCCTGCTCACGCTTCAGGCCGCGTGGAAGATGGACCAGAAGCTCGACTGGCGCGTGGACGTGTCACTCATCAAATTCTTCGGCGCGAAGGTGCTCCACGACGTCATCGACCGCGCCATCCAGGCCCACGGCGCCATGGGCGTCTCGGGGGAGACCCCGCTCGAGATGTTCTACCGCGCGGCGCGGGCCGCGCGGATCTACGACGGCCCGGACGAGGTGCACCGGATGGTCGTCGCGCGTCGGATCCTGCGTCAGTACCGATAGCGTTCCAGCTCGGGACTGCTCTCATTGTGCAGCTCGTGAGATTAGCTCTTCGCTGTGGCTGTGGCATCGGCTCTTAGGGGGGCCAACGTCTGAGAATGGCAGATTACGTCATAGGGACGGGGGCCCCGAGGGGCGCGCCCGCCGCCGGAGGGGGGCTAGTGTTGGCTATCCCCTTTACCTCACCTCCGCCAGCCGAACCGCATGACCGCGCCCGCGACCAATCCTGATCGCAGCCGTGGCTACGCCCTGGTCGACAGCATCCTGGCCGCGGGACGCGCGGCCGTCAGGAAGTGAGGGCGGTCGGGCCCCGGTTTCAGGTTATATGTTCACCAGGTTTTGGCCAGGAGCGATGCGGTTCGTCGAGACCTGGGGCACATCGGCGATCTGATTCTCACCATATCGTAGGCGGGGCAAGGAGAGGGCGATGGGCAAGATCGTGTTCGGGGGCGCGATGTCACATGTGCTGGATCCCGAGTACTACCAGGCCGCGTGCGGCGACCTCGGCCGGCAGAAGGTGACCGAGGCAATGGACGCCATCACGAGGATGGGCGACCGCCTCGTAGAGAGGAAGCCCGACGCCCTCATCGTGGTGGCGGACGACCACATGAACGCGTTCTCGTTCAACTGCGTGCCCGCCATCTGCGTGCGCATCGGCAAGAAGGTCCAGCGGATGGTGCAGGACAATGCCGAGGCCTTCGACAAGGTGCTCGACCACCTGGCGATGGAGTACGTGCTCCACGAGGAGCTCGCCAGCACCATCCTCGAGGAGGGCCTGAAGAGCGGTTTCGACCTCGCGCTCTCGTGGGAGGCGCCCATCGACCACGCGTTTCTGAGCCCGGTGAACACGCTCCTGGGCCGGCGCACCATTCCGCCCCTCGTGCCCATCTTCGTGAACGCCTTCGTCGCGCCCCAGCCGACGGCCCGACGCTGTTTCCAGTTCGGCCAGCACATCGCCCGGGTGGTGGCGAAGAGCCCGTGGGCGGTCGGCATCATCGCCACCGGCGGCCTGTCGCACTTCCCCGAGCTGTTGCTGGGGCGCGTGGGCGAGACGGACACCGTGTTCGACCGGAAGCTGATCAAGTGGATGGAGCTCGGGGAGCACGAGCCGTTGCTGGATCTCACCGCCGACGAGCTGCACAAGACGGGGAGTCACGAGTTCCTGAACTGGATGGCGCTGCTCGGGGCCATCACGCCCGCCCGCGCGGAGGTCCGGTACTTCGGCGAGCTGCCCCGCATCAACCTCGCCGCCGTGGAATGGAGGCTCTGATGAGCCGCTACGCCATCAACAGTCTCCTGTACCACCTCAAGAAGAACCCGGACTTGCGCGCCCGCTTCATCGTGGATCCGCGCGCCGCCATTGCCGACGCCGACCTCACGGAGGAGGAGCGCGCCGCCTTCATCGCGGGCGACATGCGCAAAATCAACGAGCTCGGCGGGTACCTCCACCTGGTGATGTCCATTCCAAGGATCGGCACGCACGGCGGACACTGAGCCACGGGGCGGAACCAGAGAGGGCGGAATCTCAGGCGGTCACCAGGAAGCGCATCACCTCGACGAGTACGGTCGGCAAGAGCTCCGGCCGGGAAAGTACCGCGAAGCCACGTGGTCCGAAGATCGCGGGCAGGTAGGCGGGAGCCTCGCGGTCGACGGTCAAACAGAACGGTATCAGCCCCTGCAAGCGCGCCTCGGCCACCGCCTGACGCGTGTCCTCGATCCCGTACCGCCCCGCGTACTCATCGACGTCGTTCGGCTTGCCGTCGGAGAGGAGCAGGAGCAGGCGAAAGCGGGCGCGCTCCTGGCCCAGCAGGGCGCTCGCGTGCCGGACCGCGGCCCCCACGCGCGTGTAGCCGTCGGGCTCGAGTGCGGCGATGCGACGCCGCGCGGGCGCCGGGGAAGATTCGTCGAAGCCCTTCACGGTGAGCACGTCTACCGCGCGGGGCCCCTCGCCGGAGAAGGCGAGCACGGCGTGCCGGTCACCGAGTACGTCGAGGGCCTCGAGCAGGACGACGAGCGCTTCCTTCTCCACATCCACGATGCGGCGGCTTCCGGCGACCCAGGCGTCGGTCGAGGCGCTCACGTCGGCGAGCACAGCGATGCTCAGGTCGCGGCGCGCCGGCCGTGAGGCAATGTAGAGGCGATCGTCGCCGGGCTCGCCTGCCCGCCAGTCGGCAAAGGTCGTCACATACGAGCCGAGGTCGACCTCGGCCCCGTCGACCTGTCGTCCCAGCCGCACGCGGCGCGCCCGCAGGCCGTCGAAGCGACGGCGCACCTGCCGCACCAGGGTGGTGTGGCGGGCGAGAACTCGCTCTCCCCACTCGACGTCGCCGGTGGTCGCCGGCGCGGTCCTCACGATCGCCCCCGGGAAACGGTAGGCGGCCAGCCGATGATCCCACTCCGGATACGTGATGCCCGAGGTGTTCGTGCGCGTGCGCGGACTCCCGGCGACCCGGAGTGACTGCCCATCGCTCTGGAGCACCTCCCGCGGCATGCCCGGAGCTCGGACGATGCACGCCTCGGGAAGTTCCGACAACGCGTCGGCCAGCTCACTCGCCTCGGTCGCGTCATCGTGGTCGGCGGGGCGCTCGAGCCCCAGCGGGTCTTCGGCGCTCTCCATGGGATCGTCGAAGCGGATCATCCACATGCCGGGCCTGGTGTCGTCCTCATCGTCTAGAGCGGGCCGCAGGCGGGGACGCCGGCGGAGGACAGCTCCACGGGTGGGGAGCGGAGACGACGCATCCGGCGATTCGACCTCGCGCGCCCCCACCACGGGGGTCCAGGGTCGCAGCTCCCCCCAGAGCTCGACCGGAGCCACCCCGCGATAACGGCCGGCGGTGCGCAGGCGCCGCGCCCGGGCGTGCGCCCACGCCTGCGCGTCGTCGGGCGAGTCGATGCTGAGAGCCGGCGAGGCAAGGTCCGCTTCCAGCACGTCGCGTACGATCTCCTCAACAGCGCGCTCGGCCGGCGCCAGCCTCTCGAGCGCCGGCCTCGCGGCCCTGGCTGCGAAGCGGGCAGCACGCAGTCCGGGGGCGAGACCGGGTAGGTCGCGGGCAAGGCCGCGGTCCACCACGTCGGCGGTCGCTATCCAGTAGAGGTCTCGCTCGCTCCGCGGGGCATCATGGGGGTGCGAGTGGGCGAACCCTCGCGCCATGCGAGCCGCCTGCTCGATCGCGAGCAGACGGTAACGGTCGAGTGCCGCCGGCTCGCCGTCCCGCGCATCGAGCACGCGAGGCAACCAGACATGTCGGCCGTCGGTCGCGGCCAGCGCCCCCGCGGGCCTGAGGTGGCGCGGCGCGCGGCCTAGCACGCGCCAGAGCCAGGTCGGGGCCGGCTCCGAGTCGGCGGGGAGGATCGGTACGGTCAGGCCGTGCAGGGCGCTCAGGAGGAGCTCAAGCCGGTGCCGCACCAGCCCGAGCGCGAGGACGGGAGCTTCCGAGGGCGGCCGCATCCGCCACCAGAGATCACGCGCACCGGTGACCGCGACCCGTGCGCCCTCGATGAGGAGCCCTTCCGGCTCGCCCACGCGAACTCCTACAGGAGGGCGGCGATCACGTCCTGCGCGGCGGCGAGCAGATCGGGATCGTCGGTCAGCGGCCCGGCAATGGCCACACGACAGGCCTCGCGCGGCACCACTCCGCTCGCGATCAGCCGCGCGGCCGCAACGAGCAGGCGGGTGCTCGGCACCTCCGGCAAGCCGCGGTTGCGCAGCGTCCGGAGGCGGCCGGCGAGCGCCACCAGATCCGAGGCGTGGTGATGATCGACTCCGCCCTCGTGGACGACGATGGCGATCTCGCGCGCGGGGGGGGGAACCGTGAACTCCAGGGCTACAAAACGCTGCCGCGTGCTCGGCTTCAGATCCTTGAGCAGGTGCTGGTAGCCCGGATTGTAGGAGATCACGAGCTGAAAGCCGGCGGCAGCCGGCACGAGCTCGCCGGTCTTGTCGATCGGCAGCATCCGCCGGTCGTCGGTCAGCGGATGGATCACGACGATGGTGTCCTGGCGTGCCTCCACCACCTCGTCGAGGTAGCAGAGCGCGCCCGTCCGCACCGCCCGGGTGAGGGGCCCGTCCTGCCACACGGTCTCGCTGGCGCGGACGAGGTAGCGGCCGACCAGATCGCTCGCGGACAGGTCGTCGTGGCAGGCGACGGTCACCAGTGGCCGCCGGAGATGCCAGGCCATGTGCTCGACGAACCGAGTCTTGCCGCAGCCGGTCGGGCCCTTGAGCATGACCGGAAGCCCCCGCGCATGGCAGGCCGCGAACACGGCCACCTCGTCACCGGACGGCAGGTAGAACGGCTCCTCCGCCGGGGCCGGGCGCACACCGTTCGCCGCGGCGAGCGGGTCCGCGGATTGTCGTGGGGTCATCGGCAGCGGGTCAGACGGCCGGGCGCGCCGGGGCGAGCCGCTCGGCTTGGCCCGCGGCGACGGGCCGGCCGGCCAGGAAGAAAAAGTCCCACAGATAGAGGCCCACGCCGACGACGAAGAGCGCACCGGTCGCCGTTAGCATCAGGAAGTGCACCTGCATCTTGAGCTGGGTGTCGAGGTAGCCGATTCCGAGGATCCGCTCGAGGTAGGTCTGGGTGATCCCGGCGGTAGCGAACGCCATCGTCATGCCGAACATGCCGGCGATCTGCAACCAGAAGGCCCAGAAGCCGGCGGCGGTCTCGCGCGATTCCTCGCTGCGCCCAGTGAGGCCCGGCAGCGCGTAGCTGATCATGCCGAGCACGATCATCACGTAGGCGCCGAAGAACGCCATGTGCCCGTGCATGGGGGTGATCATCGTACCGTGCGTCCACTTGTTGACCGCCGGCCAGGTGTGAGCGAGTCCGAGGATGCCGGCACCCAGCGCCGAGAAGATCGCGCTGCCGAGGGTCCAGTGCAGGGCCATGCGGTTCGGGTGGGCGGGGCCGGACCGACGTATGGCGTAGTAGGCGTACATCGCCATGCCCAGGAACGACAACGGCTCGAGGGCGCTGAAGAAGCCGCCCAGGGG
>JBKOVG010000442.1:0-12572 GCA_046723845.1 Candidatus Methylomirabilota bacterium
CCTCGCTACGGCTCGTGATCACGATCGGGACGCCGGCGTCATGGCCGGGGCGAGCAGGTAGTCCAGTAACTCCAACGTGGAGCGATCAGCCCAGTGCACGTCCTCGATCACGATCGCCACACGACGCAGCGCGCACGCGGCGCGCACGACCTGCCGCACGGCGTCCAGCAGCCGGTGCCGCCGCCACTCGTCGTCCGCTCCGGACGTCGCCGGAAGCGCCTCGTCTTCGAGCTCGGGCAACAGCCGGGTTAGGTCGGTGCGGACGAATACGGGATTGTCCGCCAGCGCCGCCTTCAGCAGCTGGCCACCATCCAGCTCGGACATACCCCGCAGTACGTCCACGATCGGCAGGAACGGCCGGCCCTCGGACAGCTGCAGACACCAACCTTGCAGGACAGTCACCTCGGGCCGCACCGCCTCCACTGCGGCCGCGACGAGTCGCGACTTGCCGACGCCAGCCTCCCCGACAATCAGTACCGCGGCCGCCGACTCACCGCACAGCGCGCTCGTCAATGCGCGCAACTCGGCGCGTCGCCCCGCCAGCCCGGCGCCCCCCATACGTCAAGGGCATCAGTCAAAGAGGGGCAGCGTCAACGCCCAGAAGTCGCCCACATCAGGCCAGACCCACCAAGCCCCCCACCGGCGTCGGTTGGGCGACATCGCTGGGACCGCCGTGGCGGGCGAAAGGGCGGCGACGCAGTAGGAGTCCGCTGACCCACCCGAGTGGCGCAGTGATCAAGCTACCGACCCTAACTACAAAGTTGTTAACGGCGGCCGAAATTTGAACACTTTCGGCACGGTCACGCCGCGAAACCGCGGGACCGTGGTGCGAATGCCGTCCCGCCACAGATCTCGAGCAAGCCGCGGCCCTCACCACACGGCTGGGCGTGGTACAGCATCATCTTCGCGATCCCCACCAACGTGACGGCCGGAGGCAAGCCGGGCCCGACGCGGAAGGCCTCTGATCGCACCGCTCTATGAGGAGAACGGAGACATCTCGCCGATCGAGCGCGAGTGGGGCCTGCCTTGCAACACCGGCCTCAGCCTGAAGCCCGGTTATCCAAACTTAGTCTCCGAACGATCCGGGGCCGCGAGGACTCTAGTGCGCGGGCGGCGGGCAGCGTGCGCTTAGGTACGAGGCATCGGGTCTGTTGCTGATCACACGGAATGGGCCGAGCGTGGGTGCTTGTGGAGACACGGCTCCGGGTACTACCGAGAGCTTCATTGTGTCGCGGTATCGGCTCCAGCTGAACTCGAACCCTTCACCCGGCTTCATGGTGGCGCCGGTCGGGGAAAGTCCACCGCCGGCGGCGAACGTCCATGCGACGCGGTGCCCGGTGACGACATAGGTGCCGTAGGCCCAGGTGCAGGATTCTGTGTTCACGTTGGTGGTCTCAAAACGCCCACGGTCGAAAACGAAGGTCGTGGTACCCCAGTTCTCGGGCACGACGTTCGGCTCGACCTTGCGTGCGTCGCGCTCGGTCCTTACGCCGCGATAGGTGCCGTCGAACGGGGTGACTGATCCAATCGGACCGCTGGTCGCGACGGCGCTCACGCAGCTCAGTGTCTCCTGTGGGTAGGGCTTGGTGCCGGTAGCGCGCATTGCATCGATCTCGTCGAGGAAGGTGCGGGTCTGCGGGTCGCGGCGCAGCCACGCGTCGACCGGGGCGAAGGCTGCGCGCAACTGTGTCAGCTGCGTCTGTGTCGCTGTGATGAGTTTTGTCTTGCCGCGCCGGCACATCGAGCCGACCTGCTCGACTTCGCCCGCGATGTCGGCCGTGGTGCTCGCATGGACCGAGTCGCGCGCGGCCGTTCGCAGCCAGTTGGCTTGCTGTGCGGAGAGACGGCGCATGGTTTTGGCACTGGCGAAGACCACCGACGGTCGCGGCCAGAGGTTCACGTTCTGAGTGATGGTCCGCACCACGCCGTCGTACTGGTTGGCACCGACGCCGCCGGCCGCCAGGTCGATGCCGTCGAACCGGCTGACGTCCGTGCCGTTGAAGGCGGAGACGGCCGGCACCGCGCCAAGTACGCGCAGCGAGCGGGCTGCCAGCGGTGACGGGCTGATCCCGATGATCGCGCCACGGTAGTCCGACGGCGACAGCAGTTCGCGGGTTATCCCAGAGGGTTTGCGCATGGAACCCGGGATGATGCCGACCCCCACGAGGTCGAGGGACTTCAAACCTTGCAGCATCTGATCCGGCAGAGCGCCGACAAGCACCTTCTCCTGCAGCGCCATACTGTCCACTTCCATGGGTGCGAGAAGTGCGTCGAAGCTCGTCACTCCGAAGTCGTCCCACGCACGGGCCGGGACGATCCCCAGATCGGCCTGACCGGATTGCAGTGCGCGGATCGCTTCTGGTTCGGACGTAGTCGACTGACGCCGCCACGTGTCGGTGACGGTCAGGCGCAGCAAGCCATTGGACAGTTCGGCCACCTTGTCGGTGAAGGGCTTGACCTCATCGGCGGAGCGGGTGTTGAGCACATGCAGGACGAGCGCGGGTGCGGCCTTGCGGCCGCCGGCCTTGTCGGCGTTCGTCGTGCACCCGGCGCCGCCAAGGCAGAGCACAACGGCAATGGCGGTCATGAGCGTGCGAGCACTGGGCATCGTCCCCCGCCCTCCTGAGCTGTCCATCCCCTGAACGTAGGTAGCGGCACGCGCCGTTACGTCCGGGCAAACCAGCCCGTCGTCCCGATGTGTGTGCGGGCCGTCCCTCACTCGGTGGAGGGAACACCCCGATTCGCCTGGCGCTCGCGCTTTCCTACGTTCAGGCATGGATGACACCAAGAGCGTCCACCCCCGCCATGCCGATAGCAAGAAATAGGAGAAGACGATGAAACGATGGATTGCCCTGGGTACAGCGGTTTTGCTGGCCCTTGCCCTTGCAAGTTGCGGGCAGGCAGATAAATCACCGAAATCGCCGAATGCCGCGACATCTTCGGCCCCGACATCTTCGGCCGCGAATTCCTCGGCCCCGACGTCCTCGGCCGCACCTTCGCCGAGTGCCGCCAAGTACAGCAGCAAATCCTTCTCGATTCCGTTGACGGTCATGGTGCCGGCGTCGCTCAAACCTCAGCCGACCGAGGACACCGGTACGTTCTTGACCTGGGAGTCGGTCTCGGCGGGGCACAAGGCGGTTCGGTTCCTCCAGCCGGTCGTCGTCTACCCGCCCGGATCCGCCGGCCCGCAGGCGCCACCCAAGAACTACCTGGCCTATCTCCGCGGACAGGCCAGCCACGGCGCGAAGTTCGCCAATGTGAAGACGATCAGCGTCGACGGGCATCCGGCGACGATAATGACCGCTACGACAACGCAAGCCCTCGACGGCTCACTGGGCTGCCCCACTGCCAACACCGCGGCCGACGAATGCTTCGGGCTCCAACCCGACCTGACCCTCCGGATCGCGGTCATCGACGTCAACGGGAAGACATTGCTGGCTTGGGCGAAAACAGACAGCCAAGACGTCAACGTGCCGAGCTTCTACGCCGAATTCGCGGCGATGCTTCAAGGTCTGAAGTTTCGCTGACGACTGCGGTACGGCTGACACGGCATCGGGTCGGGTTCACGATGAATTCGGCGGCGCGCGCATCGCCCTGGCTATCGCTGGGGCGCTGGTGCGGTCACCATGATGGGGTGGCACGAGCAGGGGGGATCGCGGCGGTTCGACTGGCGATGCTGGTCATCGGTGGCGTGGTCGCGGTTGAGTCCGTGGCCATCGCCCGACGGTTCCCGAGGTTTTCGATTGCCGGCGATTCGGCGTGGGCGGTGGCGCTGGAGTTCGCGGCGGGCTGGTCACTGATTGTCGTGGCGAGCGCGTGTGTGGCGAACCCGGCCCGCCGCACGTTCGCCGTCGTTCTCTTCGGTGCGTCGTTGTCGTGGTTTGTCGTGGAGTGGAACGACCCCGAGGTCGGATCGAGCGTGCTGTTCACGGCCGGGTTGGCGTTGTCGACCGTGTGTCCTGTCCTGGTCGCGCATGCTGCCCTGCGGGACTTCACGCCTAAGCTCCGCAGGACCGAAGCGCTGTTACTTGCGGCTTCGTACGTGAGCACGTTGCTCATATCCGGGCTGATACCGGCAATGTTGTTCGATCCGCTGGCTCAGGGGTGCAGCGAATGTCCTGGGAACCTTCTCGCCGTTCATTCCGATCCGGTTATGGTCGACAACCTCAACCGAGCCGGTACGTACGCCGGGGTCGGGTGGACGTCCGCGGTCATCGTCGCGTTGGCGGTTCGCGTCGCACGATCATCGGCGGCCCGGCGAGGCATCGTCGCTGCGGTTTCGGCTCCGGCCGCCGCATATCTGGCGGCAGTTGGAGTCGATTACTGGCACTCGATCAGACGCGGCTTCCTCAGCAGTGACCGGGTGGATCATCGGCTTCTGCTGATCGAGAGCGGCGCGTTGATTGCTCTCGCCGTAGGTGCGGGCTGGGTTGCGGTGCGCCGCCGCCTAACTCGCGCGGCGGTGGCTCGATTGGTTGTCGACGCGGGGAGCACGGCGTCCGCCGGTGGGCTGGCGGACGCTCTCGGCGCCGCTCTCGGTGACCGAACACTCCGCATCTTCTACCCGTTGTCCGACGGTGGCCTGGCCGACAGCTCCGGCGAGCACGCCGATCCGTCACCTGACCAGGTAATGACGCGGTTGGTTCGGGGTGAAACCACCCTGGCGCTGCTGGCGCATCGGCGTGGCCTGCTCGACGCGGACGGGGTTACCGAGGAGATCACGCGCACGGCCCGGTTGGCGTTGGACAATGAACGACTCCGGTCCGAGGCGCGGTCGCGGCTGGTCGACCTGCGCGCCTCACGAGCGCGTGTTGTCGAGAGCACCGACGCCGAACGACGACGTCTGGAGCGCGACCTGCATGACGGCGCGCAGCAGAAGCTGGTCGCACTAGCACTGGGCCTGCGGTTGGCAATGCTCAAACTCGACCCGGACGATTCGGCTTGCATGGCCCGTTTGGAGGCGGCTCAGTCGCAGGTGACCACCGCGCTGGCCGAGCTGAGAGCGGTGGCCCGCGGGCTCTATCCGCGCGAGCTGGCCGACGAAGGGCTTGCAGCCGGATTGGAAACCCTTGCCGAATCATCCGCGACGCCGGTTCTGCTTCGGTCGGTGCCGGACCGGCGTTACCCACAGCCGGTCGAATCCGCGGCGTACTTCACCGTCGCGTACTGCGTCCAAGGACCAACCGCAGAGCCCGTTGCCGTGGCGGTCACCGATGCCGATGGGCGGCTGCAGATCGACGTCGAAACCGAAACGCCACCATCCGACCTGACCCGCCTGGTAGACCGGATCGGCGCACTCGACGGCTCGGTGACCGTCGACCCGTCGTCGGCGTCGGGCGCGACGATCCGGGTGGAGTTGCCATGCGGGTCGTGATCGCCGACGACGAGGCGCTGCTACGAGAGGGGATCGCACGGCTGCTCATCGAGGTGGGCGTGGACGTCGTCGCGAAGGTCGGCGACGGTCAGCGGCTGTTGAGCGCAGTCGCCCTCGATCTGCCCGACGTGGCGATCGTCGACATCAAGATGCCCCCGACGCACACCGACGAAGGCCTCGCAGCTGCGCTTGCGATCCGTGACCGGCACCCATCGGTCGGCGTGCTCGTCCTGTCGCACTACCTCGACTCGCGATACGCGATGCGCCTGATCGAACAGCATCCCGGCGGCGTCGGGTACCTGCTCAAGGAGCGGGTATCCGACGTCGTCGTGCTGGTCGACGCGTTGCAGCGGATCGCCGAGGGCGAGTCCGTCATCGACCCGACGATCGTCGCCCGGCTGCTGCGCCGCCAGCGTCAGCACAATCCACTTGAACGGCTTACCGACCGGGAACGCGACGTGCTCGCCCTGATGGCCGAGGGCCATTCCAACCAGGGCATCTCCACTCGACTGGCGCTCAGCCCGAAGACCGTCGAGCGGCACATCGGCCACATCTTCGCCAAGCTCGGCCTCGTCGAGTCCGAGGACTCGCACCGGCGAGTGCTCGCGGTACTGACCACGCTGCGCGCGACATGAACGCCCAGCCCGAGCCTCGTCCGGGACGACAGGTGCTGATCGTCGACGATCACCCACCGTTCCGGGCACTCGCACGCGTGCTGCTGCAGCTTGCCGGATTCATCGTGGTCGGCGAGGTCGGCGATGGCGCCGCCGCGATCGATGCAAGCGAACGGTTGCGCCCGGACGTCGTACTGCTCGACATCCAGTTGCCGGACACCGACGGGTTCGCGGTTGCACGGGTGCTGGCCGACCAGCAGGACCCGCCCGTCGTGGTGCTCACCTCCAGCCGGGACAGCACGGCCTACCGGCGCCGATTGACCGCCAGCCCGGCCCGCGGCTTCATCCCGAAGGCGGACCTCTCCGGTGCCGCCCTTGCCGCACTGATCGGCTGATCATGCTCGCGTCCGTGCTCGATCCGCTCGTCGCAGCGAGCTTCTGCCTACTGGGCTTGGCCATGTGGCGCGGGCCGCTGACCACACCCGCGGCGCTGATGATGGCCACCGGACTGGCATGGCTGGTCGGTGGCCTCGGGCCCGTCGTGGTCTTCGCCCATCGGGGGCCGTTGGTGCACCTACTGGTCGGCTACCCACGCAACCGGCTGCGTGATCGCACCGAACGGGTCGTGGTCGGATTCGCCTACCTGGACGCACTCGTCTACCCACTGGGCCGGCTGGACATCGTCACGCTCGCGCTCGCGGCCAGCACGGTGGCAGTGGTCGCGCGCGGGCAACGCCGGGCGCACGGCGCCGAACGGCGGGCCCGGCTGACGTCGCTCGCGGCGGCGAGCTGTCTGGGTGTCGTCCTGGCACTCGGTGCAGCCGCCCGGCTGGGCGGATTGGACCTCGACCATCTTGTGCTCGTCGCGTACGAGCTCGTCCTGCTCACCACGTCGGTCGCGCTGTTCGCAGACGCGCGGTGGGGCCGCTGGAACCGCTCGGCGATCACGAGCCTCGTGGTCGATCTCGGTGACTCCGCGCAGCGGGCCTCGCTACGCGACAAACTCGCGGACGCGCTGGGTGATCCGTCGCTGCAGGTTGGTTACCCGGCGCCGGGCGCGGCCGGACTCATGGACGAAACCGCCCGGCCGTTCGAACTCCAGCCACTCGGGCCGGGACGATCCATCACGACCGTGCGCGACGGCGACCGCGACATCGCCGTCCTCGTACACGACACGACAGTCCTCGACGACCCGGCACTGCTGGACTCGGTCGCAGCACTCGCCAAGATCGCCCTCGCCAACGCCCGGTTGCAGGCCGACGTCCTGTTGACCGTCACCCAGATCGAGGAGTCACGCCGCCGCCTGCTCGTCGTCGCCGACACCGAACGGGAACTGCTGGAGGACGAATTGCAGTCCGGCGCCCAGAGCCGGCTCGCGCAGGTCGCAACGCTGCTCGAGGACGGGCCGGCGGGACAGGAGCTGCGTGAACAACTGCGTATCTGTCGGGAGGCGGTCGCCGACTTCGCCCGCGGCGTACACCCCCGAGCGCTGACCGAACGAGGCCTTTCGACAGCCCTCGCCGACCTCGCCACGACCGCGCCGCTGCCGGTCGAACTCGACGTCCAGGCAGGACGCTGGCCGGCAGAGGTCGAGGCGGCCGCGTACTTCGTCTGCGCCGAGGCGCTCACGAACATCGCCAGATACGCTTCGGCGACGCGGGCTCGCATTCACCTCGTCCGCGACGGCGACTCCATCCGACTCGAGATCACCGACGACGGAATTGGCGGCGCCGACCCGAACACCGGAACGGGGCTCATCGGACTCGCGGACCGGATCGACGTCCTCGGCGGGACGCTCCACGTCGATAGCCCAGTCGGCGCGGGTACGCGGCTGCGCGCCGTCATCCCACTGCTCAGCCGCTGAGCGCACCAGCCGGCGGGAGACAATGTTGGTCTAGATACCTGATGGACGCCGTCTTGCTCACCACGAGCCACGGCTTGAACGCCCAACCAGCCGGAGACACCGCGCTCGGTACCGCCGACCAGCGCATCGCGTTCCGGTAGATGCTCCAGTGGTAGTCGAAGACCTCTCCAGGCCTGTTGACTGCGCCGCCGGACGCGATGCCGCCGCCGTCGATGAAGGAAAGCCGGAGGCGGTCACCGGTGACCGTGAATGTTCCGTAACCCCAGGTGCACGTCGGCTCAAAATGCTGGGTGAAGGCGAATCGGCCGCGCTCGAACACGAATCGGAACAGGCCCTCATTCGCCGGCCCAATTGCGTCCCCTGCCGCACGCAGGTCCGCCTCGGACAATGTCACCTCGTACACCCCGTCGAGACGCGAGGGTGCCGTTGCAGTGCCTGTGGCCGCCGACGCCGGTGGGCGCGGCCCGGTCGTGATGCCTGCGCAGCTCAGCGCCTCCAGCTGGTACGGCACGGCACTGTCGGCGCGCAGCGCTGCGATCTCGTCCAGATACCGCGCGGTTGCCGCATCCTGCCGCAGCCACTCGTAGACAGGCGCAAACGCGGCCCGCAGCTGTACCAGCTGCACACTGCTGGCACTGACGAGCTTGACCTTCCCGCGCCGGCACATCGAACCGAGGTCCTCGGTGTCGAAGGCCATCTGGACCTTGGTCGTCGCGTCGAGGACGTCACGCGCGGACGAGCGCAGCCAACTCCGCTGAGCGCCCGTCAACGAGGCGAACACCTTGGCGCCGGCGACGATGACCATTGGGCGCGGCCAGAGATTAACATTGACGGTGATCGTCGTGACCGCGCGGTCGTACCTATTGGCCGAGATGCTGCTGACCTGCTGTTCGATCCCGTCATCCGCGCTGATCGAGGCACCGTCGAACCCGGATTCGACGGGGACCGCACCCAGCGCCCGCAAACTACGATCGGCAATCGCGGACGGACTGAATCCGATGCGAGCTCCCACGTAATCAGTGGGCGCCGACAGGGCGCGCGTGATGCCTGCCGGCTTGCGCATGGGACCGGGCAGCATGCCGATGCCCTCGAGCCCGACACGCTTGACCCCGTCGAGCATGTCCGTCGCGATGTCGCTGCTCAGCACCTTCTGCTGCAGCGTCATGCTGTCGATCTCGAGTGGCGCGATAAGTGCGTCGAAGCTGGTCACCCCGACGGAATGCCACGCCCGGGCGGGCACTATCGCAAGGTCGGCCGCGCCGGACTGAACCGTGTGGATCGCATCGGCCTCGCTCGAGATCGATCCCTTCTCCCATCCGCTCTGGATCTGCAGCCGCAGGTTACCGCCGGACAGTTCCGCGACCTTCTCGCCGAACGGCTGAACCTCGCCGGGACCACGAGGGTTCAGGACGCTGAGCACGCGAACAGGCGAATCCTTCTTGCCGCCCGCCTTGTCGGTCGATCCGCTACATCCTGCCGCGGCCACCAACGCCAGCAGCCCGGCAACCGTCGTCCCAAGGCGCACTCCCGTCGCGGCCATGACCCCTCCGATCTGCGTGAACCCTGCGACCCTATGGAGTTGTCAGCACTGCCGCGTCCGGTCCTACCACCAATGTGACTGCACGTTCGTGCGGGCTGTCCCGCATATGACCGGAGGGCTACCCCCGATTCGATCCCCGAGCGCCGCCCATACGTTCGGGTACGGCGCACCATCAGGGTCCACCTGGATCAATCACCTAGCAAGGAAGAACGGTCCGGGACCCGGCAGGCGCACACCGACAGCCCCGACAACTGAGGGAGAAGCCATGCACACGAAACTGCCGGCATTCGCGGCCATCATCATCCTGGCAGCCACGGCCTGGACCGGGACCGCCGCCGCTCAGCCGACGGGCAGCGGTCCGCTCAACCCACCCCCGCCACCTGGCTACACCTGCAAAGCGGTGGGAGCCGGCACCATCTGCCGTGCCGTTGTCGACATTGCGGTTGGGCCCGAGATCACCGACATTCCGTGCCCGGGATTCGACGTCTACGACACGGCGGCAGGCCACGAGAACAGGACCCGGTACTACGACGGAGATGGCAACCTCACCCGCCGCGTCCTCCACGACCTGTACTCCTTCGGAGAGTGGTCCAACCCGCTCACCGGCGACGTCGTGACCTATACCCAGAACGTCACGTTCACCGATGTGCTGGCCACGCCGGGTGATCTCACCACTTCCACGCAGACGGTTACCGGCGAGACGATCATTCGCGGCGCGACCGGCGCGCCGGTGCTGTTCGGGAACGGCCGACAGGTATTCAACTTCGACGAAAGCGAATTGATCTCCAGCGCCGGACGCAACGACTTCGTCGACGCGTTCTACCGCGGCAACCTGAGCGCACTCGACAAGGTCTGCGCAGCACTGGGCAAGTAGAACTACCCACGGCTGCGGCGCACGAGAGCCGCGCTCGCCGCAATCCTGAGCCACACCCCGGCCGGACGGGCTCGCACAGCGAGCCCGTCCCCGTCATCCACCACACCGAATACAGCACGACCGAGCCTGAGCGACCCGGCAGGCGCGCGCCATCGCGCCACACATCCCCTTGCGCCGACCCCACACGTTCGGGGTCGGGTCCGACGAGCAGGCGCGAAGAGGATCCTGCAAAGACTGGCTGAGTCTCTCTTTCGTACGCACGCAGGCTCTGGCCCGCGCGCTAAGTAGCCACAAAGCTGTCCACGAAACCGATCAGCGATGATCAACCTCAACACCTGTCAGAGGCGCTGAAACCCCTGGAATCGTTGGCCTAGAACTGGTGCGCCGCCAGGGACTCGAACCTCGAACCAGCTGATTAAGAGAGCGCAGACGTGGCGCGGCCCCGCTGTCTAGGGCCCAGGATCGTCGGCGTGGCACTGTTGCGTTGGGCGCCGCGCCGGGGTGCCAAGCAGACTGATCCGGTGATCGGTTCGACGTCTGGTCTTCGGCTCCGGTTGGCTATCGCTTCCCGCGTGAGGTGATCGCGGTCGCGGTGCGCTGGTACCTGCGGTACGGCTTGTCCTACCGCGATGTGGAGGAGGATCGTCGAGAACTCCACCTCACCATTCTCGAGCGTTCGGCGCAGCACGTAGGCGCGAGCCCTCGAGGTTGCGGGCCGCTGTTTCCGGCAAAGACCTGCGTGCTAACGACGTGCTGGTAGGCATCAGCGTTTCCTGCCGTGGCCCAGCCGCGCCAGACACGCGCGATCATGATCATGAACTCCTAATCCCACAGAGCTGACGCCCGTCGAAACCGCTTGCTATTGAAAGGTGCTCCCGGCTCCGGCGGATCTTTGGCTTCGCAACCTCGATCGTCGTCGGCCAGGAGCACTTTCAGTCGATCAACGCGCCGTCACCGGTGAAAGCGTCGGGCTAGCTCGAGCGTCCCGGCCAGACCTGAAGTCCTCGCGAACGAGAAATCGGGAGATCGGCGGGCGACCGCCGCAGCTTCGACGCTCACCACCGCTGCGGCGGTGAGAAGCGCTAACTGGGCAACGGCGGTGAGCCGCTCAGCTCGTGCCATCCCCGATGGTGGCGGCAAGCAATCGCCAGCGATAGACGATGCCGCAGCCTGTCGCAGCGAGATGGGCCACCCGGCCGACGGCGCGAAGTCCCACCTCGACCGTCGCGATCTGATGAACCCGGCCACCAGCAACAGGCGCATACGCGACGACCAATGGCGTGTGACCATGACCGCTCAGCGACCAGCCGATCGTCGGGATCTATGACGATGCCGTGCGGGATGACCCCGTCGCATCGGAATCCTCCACCGCACTCACGAAACCGACGCAGGCCAGAGTCGGGCTCGCAGCACACCGCTTACCGCCCGGGGATGGGGGCTGCCCCTCACGTCAAGCGCGGGTCGACCCCGATTCGGCCATCCGCAGACCCACCTAGCGTGAGCGGCATGACGACAGCCTCCTCCACCATTTCGGTGGCTCGAGAGCTGCCCCAGACCACACTGGAAGGAACCGTGAACAGTCATGCGCCGGTTGGCAGTGTGCACTGCAATCAATCACCATTACCGCCCCACGAGCGCGTTGCGCCACATCGGCAGAGACGGGGGACCTAACATGAACGTGAGTAGGACTGTGCGCCGGTTTAGTCGGCCCATCCTCGCTGTGACGGGTGGCCTCGTCCTCACCTTGGCGCTGGCCACGCCCGCGTCAGCTCGGACGCCGGTGGATCCGAGCACGCTGAACCCGGCACCACCGGACTCCTTCAACGCCGTGTGTTACCGCGACGGTAGCCACATCACGTGCGATCTGGCATTCAGCGACCCCGACGTCGTGGATGTGCCCTCCGGCGTCATCTGCGACGGCACGGAGCTGCTGTTCTCCCAGTCGCGCGCGGTGGTGGGGAAGCGGATCTACGACGCCGACGGGAACCTGCTGCAGCGACACTTCCGCGAGTCCCTCGACGGGACGTTCCGCAACCCCGTCACGGGGCTGGTCGCGCTCTGGACGCAGCACGACACCGTCATCCACAACCTGGCCGTCCCAGGTGACGTGGCCACCGGCACCGAAAAGGACAGTGGGCTGCTTACGCGGGTCTGGCTGCCGGACGGAGGCACCATCCTGACTGATAGCGGGCTCCTCGTCGTGGACGTCGCGACTGACGAGCTGGTGAAGGTGTCCGCACACCACCCGATTGTTCTCGGCGATCCGTCGGCGGCGGCATCCCTGTGCGCGGCGCTGGACTGAACGG
>JBKOVG010000128.1:0-17984 GCA_046723845.1 Candidatus Methylomirabilota bacterium
CCTCGAAGTCTCCGGTGAGGTCTCGCCCGAAGCCGCTGAAGTCGCCGGGCGGGAAGCTCGCGTCGAAGGATACGAGGCTCTGGCCCGCCACCGGGACCCAGTGGGCGGTTTCTGCGGCGGCCGGAGTCGTCCCGAGCCCGGAGAGGACAAGGCACGCCAGGGCCTTCACAATCGTGAGCATGGGGGTGGATATCACGCGGTCTGTCGAGGGTCAATTGGCGGTGTCGGGAATTTGATTGACAGGGCCCGAGGAGGGGTCCTATCGTGAAAATCTCATATATGGCGGGAATTTTCCCCAACTCGTCCAGCTCCTGATGGCCGTCGCCCCCAGCGCGTCGTACAGCTTCACGGTCCGCCTGGCCATCCTGAACCGCCCCGGCATGCTCGGGCGCGTCACCATGGTCATCGGCAAGGCGGGCGGGGACATCGGCGCTGTCGACCTGGTCGAGGTGACGCGGGATCGCGTGTTCCGGGACATCACCATCAAGGCCCGCGACAGCGAGCACGCGCAACGGGTCGTCGACAAGCTGCGGAGCGTCTCCGAGATCAGGATCGCCAACATCTCGGACCGCACTTTCCTGATGCACCTGGGCGGCAAGATCGAGGTGCGGAGCAAGGTGCCCATCCGTAGCCGTGACGACCTCTCGATGGCCTACACCCCCGGGGTGGCACGGGTCTGCGAAGCGATCAAGGAAGATCCGCAGCGCGCTTTCTCCCTCACCATCAAGCAGAACACGGTGGCCGTGGTGACGGACGGCACCGCCGTCCTGGGCCTGGGAGACATCGGCCCGGAGGCGGCCATGCCGGTGATGGAAGGCAAGGCCATGCTGTTCAAGGAGCTGGCCGGCGTCGATGCCTTCCCCCTCTGCCTCGATACCAAGAATCCGGACAGGATTGTGGAGACGGTCAAGCTGATCGCTCCGGCCTTCGGGGGGATCAACCTGGAGGACATCTCGGCCCCGCGCTGCTTCGACATCGAGGCGCGCCTGCGCAAGGAGCTGGACATCCCCATCTTCCACGACGACCAGCACGGCACCGCGGTGGTGGTGGTGGCCGCCCTCCTCAACGCGCTCAAGATCGTCAAGAAGGAGCCGCGGCGGCTCAAGGTGGTGGTGTGCGGAGTGGGTGCGGCGGGGACGGCCGTCATCAAGATGCTCCAGGCCCTCGGGGTCAAGCACATCGTCGCTGTGGACGAGCACGGCACGATTTATCGCGGGCGGCCCGTGGGCATGGACTTCATGAAGACGTGGGTGGGGGAGGCGACCAATCCCCAGCAGATCAAGGGCAAGATGGGCGACGCCACCCGCCACGCCGACGTCTTCATCGGGCTTTCCGTGCCCGGCGCCCTGAGCCTCCGTGATCTCCGCCGCATGGCTCGGGACCGGATCGTCTTCGCCATGGCCAACCCCGTGCCCGAGATCCAGCCGGAAGAGGCGCTGCGCTATGTGCGCGTGATGGCCACCGGGCGCAGCGACTACCCGAATCAGATCAACAACGTGCTGTGCTTCCCGGGCTTCTTCCGGGGGCTCCTGGACATCCGGGCGCGCCTCGTGAACGACGAGATGAAGCTGGCCGCCGCGCACGCCATCGCCGGCTGCGTGAGCCGGAGCGAGCTTGGCCCCGAGTACATCATCCCGAGCGTGTTCAACAAGAAGGTCGCCCACGCCGTGGCGAGCGAGGTGGCCCGTGCCGCCCAGAAGACGGGGGTGGCCCGACGCCGGCCCCGCGCCGAATCCCCGACCTGGGCCTGACGTGGCGGATCCCGCCGAGCCGCGCTGGTCCGTGGTCATCCCCGCCTACAATGAGGCGCAGCGTCTGCCCGCCTACCTGAGCGAGGTGGTGGCCCACTTCGACGGGCGCGGCGAGCCGTACGAGGTGATCGTGGTGGACGACGGCAGCGCCGACGAAACGGCGGCGCGCGTGCTGGAAGCCCAGGCCATCCACCAGACGGTGACACTCCACCGGCTGGCGGAGAACCACGGCAAGGGCTTCGCCGTCCGGGCGGGGATGCGGGCGGCCCGCGGCGGCCTGCGGCTCATGGCCGACGCCGACGGAGCTACTCCCATTGCGGAGGTGAAGCGGCTCGAGACGGCGATCCAGGCGGGCGCCGACCTGGCCGTGGGCTCACGCGCGCTGCGCGATCCCTCGGTGCGCCGCGAGGTGCACCTCCACCGGAAAGTATCCGGGGAGATCTTCAACTTCTTCGCCCAGCGCCTGGGCGTGGGCGACGTGAAGGACACCCAGTGCGGTTTCAAGCTGCTGCGCGGACCGGTGGCGGCCGTGCTCTTCGAGGAGCTCGAGACCGATGGCTTCGGCTTCGACGTCGAGCTGATCCTCCTCGCCCGTCATCGCGGCTATCGCATCGTCGAGGTCGCCATCAACTGGGCCGATCAGCCGGGCTCCAAGGTCGACGTGCTGCGAGACGGTCCGCGGATGCTCGGTCAGATCGTGCGGGCCCGCCTGCGGCTCGCCCGTCGAGATCGGAGACGACCGTGACCTCCCGCCGCTCCCAGGTGATCGAGCCTTTCCTGGCCGTGGAGATCTTCCAGCGGGCGCAGGAGCTCGAGCGCGAGGGCAAGGACATCATCCACCTGGAGTTCGGTGAGCCGGACTTCGACACGCCGCCCGTGGTCCGGGAGGCGGCCGAGAAGGCGCTCAAAGACGGCCGCACCCGCTACGCGCATAGTCTGGGCATCCTTCCCCTCCGCGAGGCCATCGCCGATCACTACCGCGCCCGCTACGGAGTCATTGTCTCGCCCGACCAGATCCTCGTCACGGCCGGGACCTCGCCCGCCATGCTCCTGCTCTTCTCCACGCTCCTCGACACGGGCGACGAGGTCCTCCTCACGGATCCTCGCTACGCCGTGTACCCGAACCTCATCCGCTACCCGGGCGGGACGTGCGTCGACGCGCCCACGTGGGAGTCGGACGGCTTTCAGTGCCGGCCCGGTGAGTTCGCCGCGCGGGTCACGCCGCGGACGAAGGCCGTGCTCATCAACTCGCCCGCCAACCCCACGGGTGCCGTCATGGCGGCGGTGAGCCTCCGCGAGACCGCCGCCCTCGGCCCTTGGGTCATCTCCGACGAGATCTACCACGGCCTCACCTACGAGGGCGCCGAGCACACCATGCTCGAGTTCACCGACCGCGCTTTCGTGCTCAACGGCTTCTCGAAGGCCTATGCGATGACGGGCTGGCGCGTGGGCTATCTCATTGCCCCGCGCGAGTTCATGCGGGCCCTCCAGGTCGCCCACGGGAACTTCTTCATCTCTTCCAACGAGTTCGTGCAATGGGCGGCTCTGGCCGCCCTGACCGAGGCCGCCGAGGATGCCCAGCGCTTCCGCCAGATCTTCGACCAGCGGCGGCGGGCCATGGTGGCGGGGCTGCGGCGCATCGGCCTGGGCGTGTCGGTGGACCCGACCGGCGCCTTCTACGTGCTGGCCAATGCGCGGCGCTTCGGCGCCGACTCGAAGGCGCTCGCCTTCGAGATCCTCGAGCATGCCCACGTGGGCGTGACCCCGGGGGTGGACTTCGGCTCTCGCGCCGAGGGCTACCTGCGGTTCTCCTACGCCAACTCGCTCGAGCGCATCGAGGAAGCCGTCGATCGTATCAGCCGCTACCTCGCCCGGAGGTCTTCATGACGGCAGCCGACTGCGTGATGTGCGCGCGCGTGGCAGGCGAGGGACCGCTCTTCGTCGCCGATCTGCCCACGAGCCGCGTCTACTTCAACGAGGACCAGTTCTTCCCCGGCTGGGTCTTCGTCGTCCTCAAGCGTCACGCCGTCGAGCTCTACGAGCTCACGCCGAGCGAGCGCGCGGCCCACATCGAGGAGGTGAACCGGGTCGCCCGCGCGCTGGCCTCCGTCTACCAGCCCGTGAAGATGAACTATGAGCTGCTCGGCAATCAGGTGCCGCACATCCACTGGCATCTCGTGCCGCGCCTCGCCGGCGATCCTGAGCCGCGCTGGCCCGTCTGGCGGGTGGCCCACGAGCCGAAGGCGCTCCCCCGGGACGAGGTGGCGCGGCGCATCGCCCAGATCCGCGCGGCCCTCGCCTAGATCGACCATGGCCGAGTCCCTGGAGGCGAAGAAGGCCAGAGCGGTCAAGATCCTCGGGCGGCTCGCCAAGGCGTATCCGAAGGCGGGGATCGAGCTCGACTTCACCACGCCCCTCGAGCTACTCGCCGCCACCATCCTCTCCGCGCAGTGCACGGACGAGCGGGTGAACGCGGTCACCCGCTCGCTCTTCACGCGATACCGCACGGCGGAGGACTATGCCAAGGCTCGTCCGGCGACCCTCGAGAAGGAGATCCACTCCACGGGCTTCTTCAAGGCCAAGGCCAGGTCCCTCATGGGCATGGGGCGGGCCCTGGAGGAGCGCCACGGCGGCACGGTGCCCCGCACCGTCGAAGAGTTGGTCGCGCTTCCCGGTGTCGGGCGCAAGACGGCCAACGTCGTGCTCGGCAACGCCTTCGGCATCCCCGCCCTCGCCGTGGACACGCACGTGACGCGAGTGAGCCAGCGGCTCGGGCTGACGCGCGCCGAGGACGCCGAGAAGATTCACGACGAGCTCTGCGCCCTCCTGCCGAAACCGCGATGGACCCAGGCGACCCATCTCCTCATCATCCACGGCCGGCGCACCTGCGTCGCCCGCAAGCCCGCCTGCCCCACCTGCTCGGTACGGGATCTGTGCCCCTGGCCGAACAAGACCCCCTAGACGGGCAAGGGCAAGAGGGCCTGAGTGTTGACTCCGTGTCGGATCTCTTTTATAGTTGCCCGTTGCCAATTTACGGTACAGGGAACGCCAAGTAATTGACTTTCCAGGCCAGAGAAGGATCAAGAACATGGCGACGGTGATGCCGAAGGAAAGCGCGATCGACCGGAAGTGGTTCCTGGTCGACGCGGAGGGCAAGGTGCTTGGGCGGCTGGCGACCCGCGTAGCCCACGTGCTGCGCGGCAAGCACAAGCCCACGTTCGCCCCGCACCTCGACGTGGGCGACCACGTGGTGGTCATCAACGCGGGGAAGGTGCATCTCACGGGGCGCAAGCTGACGGACAAGATGTACCGGTGGCATTCCGGCTACATCGGGGGCCTTCGTGAGGTCCCCGCCGAGCGCATGCTGAGAAGCCACCCCGAGCGCGTGATCGAGTGGGCGGTCCAGGGGATGCTGCCGAAGGGGCGTCTCGGCCGGGCCATGGCCCGCAAGCTCAAGGTCTACAAGGGAGCGGAGCACCCGCACGCTGCGCAGAAGCCCGAGCCGCTCCCGCAGAGCACTCGGGCCAAGTCCTGATATACAGCTAAGAGGAGAGCGAATGGCAGCGACGCAGTTCTACGGCACGGGGAGGCGCAAGACATCGGTGGCGCGGGTGTGGTTGAGACCCGGCGGCGGACGCATCCTGGTCAACCGCCGTCCCTTCGAAAACTACTTCCCGCGCGAGACGCTGCGCATGATCATCGCCCAGCCTCTCCAGCTCACGAACACTTTCGGCACGTTCGACGCCACGATCAACGTGGGCGGGGGCGGCCCGACGGGCCAGGCGGGCGCCGTGCGCCACGGCATCGCCCGCGCCCTGCTGGAGTTCGACATCAACCTCCGCCCGACGCTCAAGCGGGCAGGGCTGCTCACGCGTGATCCGCGCATGCGGGAGCGCAAGAAGTACGGTCAGCCCGGAGCCCGGGCCAAGTTCCAGTACTCCAAGCGGTAGGCGCCATGCTGCGCGTCGCGGTCGCGGGAGCGAGTGGCTACATGGGAGCCGAGGCGCTCCGCCTCCTCTCCGTTCATCCCAAGCTCCAGCTCAGCGTGGTCACCTCCGAGCGGCTGGCCGGCGAGCGGCTCGACAAGGTCTTTCCGCATCTGCGCGGGCTCTCGAGCCTCGTCTTCAGCGACCTCGATCCCGCGCGGCTCAGCGAGGAGGCGGATTTCGTCTTCCTCGCGCTCCCGCACATGGAGTCGCAACGCGCGGTCCCCGTGCTGCGCCGGCAGGGACGCAAGGTGGTCGACCTCTCGGCCGACTACCGGCTGCGGGACGGCTCGCTCTATGAGACGTGGTACAAGACGGGCCACATCGACGCCGCCGGGCTCGGAGAGGCGGTGTACGGGATGCCCGAGCTGCATCGGAAGGGCATCGCGGGCGCCTCGCTGGTGGCCAATCCCGGCTGCTACGCCATGGGCGCCGTGCTCGCCATCGCGCCCCTCCTCAAGAGCGGGCTCGGGCGTGTGGACGGCATTGTCATCGACGGCAAGTCCGGGGTGACGGGGGCGGGGGCGCAGGGACGCAAGATCGACCCCATGTACCTCTTTACCGAGGCCAACGAGAACGTGCAGGCCTACGGCATCGCCACGCATCGGCACACGCCGGAAATCGAGCAGGAGCTCTCCGCCCTCGCCGGGCGTGCTGTGGTCGTCGGCTTCACGCCGCACCTCGTGCCGCTCAACCGGGGCATCTTCACTACCGCCTCCGTGCCCCTCGCCAAGAGCGCGAGCACGGCGGATCTCCTCGCGATCTACCACGAGTTCTACGCGGGCGAGCCCTTCGTCCGCGTGCTCCCAGAGGGAGAGCGGCCCACTACCCGGGCCATCGTCGGCTCGAATTTCTGCGACGTGGCGGTGGTGTCCGACCTACGCACGAGGCGCGCGGTGTGCGTGTCCGCCCTCGACAACCTGGGCAAGGGCGGTTCGGCCAACGGCATCCAGAATCTCAACATCATGATGGGGTGGGACGAGCGCACGGGGCTGGAAGCGCCCCCGGTGTATCCGTAGGCCATGGCCGACGTGCAGTGGATCGACGGCGGCATCACAGCGGTTCCCGGCATCCTCGCCGCGGGGGTCGCCGCCGGTATCAAGCCGAGCGGCAAGAAGGACCTCGCCCTCATCTACTCTTCGGCCCCCGCGCGGGCGGCTGCGGTGTTCACCACCAACCAGGTGAAGGGCGCGCCCGTCCTCGTCTCCCAGGAGCACATCCGTGACGGCCGAGCGCAGGCCATCGTCGCCTCCAGCGGATGCTCCAACGTCTGCACGGGCGAGCAGGGCATCAAGGACGCCCGCGAGATGACGAAGACGGTGGGGGAGCTCCTCCGCATCAAGCCGAACCAGGTGCTCATCGCCGCCACCGGCGTGATTGGCACGCTCCTGCCCATGGACAAGGTCCGCGCCGCCCTGCCCAAGCTCGTCAAGGGACTGTCGCCGCAGGGAGGGCGGAGCGCAGCGGAGGCGATCATGACCACCGACACGCGGCCCAAGGAAGCGGCCCTCCGCGTGGAGGTGGGGGGGCGGCCCATCACCATCGGCGGCATCGCCAAGGGCGTGGGCATGCTCGAGCCGCATCTCGCCACGATGTTCTGCTTCGTCGCCACCGATGCCATGGTCGCCGCCGACGCTCTGCCGCGCGCCTTGAAGCGGGCGACCGATGCCTCGCTCAACCGGATCACCGTGGACGGCGACCAGTCCACCAGCGACACCGTCGCCCTCCTCGCCAACGGTCTCGCAGAGAACGCGCCCCTCGAGCGGGGGAGCCGCGGGCTTCGCGAGTTCGCCCACGGGCTCGACGCCATCGTGGCCCGGCTCGCGCACATGCTGGTGTCCGACGGCGAGGGCGTGACCAAGGTGGTGGAGGTGATGGTGAGTGGGGCGCGGACGCGCCGGGAAGCGCTGCTCGCCGCGCGCTCCATCGCGAATTCTCCCCTCGTCAAGACGGCCATCAACGGCGCCGATCCCAACTGGGGGCGGCTCATGATGGCCCTCGGCAAGTCTCCCGCACGGGTGGTGCAGGACAAGGTCTCCATCCGATTCGGCGACGAGGTGCTCGTGGAGAAGGGCGCGCTCAAGGCGGGCGCCCGCGTCGACAAGATCCGCGCCCTCATGGCGGACGCGGAGTACGCCATCGGCATCGACCTGGGGCTGGGGCGGGGCCGGGAGACGGTGTGGACATCGGATCTGAGCGAGGAGTACGTTCGCATCAACGGGAAGTACACGACCTAGCAGTACGCAGTTCACTACGCACGATCGCGAGCTTCGGTCTCCGGCGCCGGAGGGTGCCGGGGAAGCGTGGAGGCGCTCTGTGAAGGCCTCGCCGCTCACGATCGGAGGCCAACCGAACAGGAGAGAGACATGGCTGCCCTCACCATGAAGGAGCTGCTGGAGGCCGGCGTGCACTTCGGCCACCAGACCAAGCGCTGGAACCCCAAGATGCAAAAGTACATCTTCGGGGAGCGCAACGGCATCTACATCATCGACCTGCAGAAGACCCTCAAGAAGTTCCGCGAGGCCTACGCCTATGTGCGCGATCTGGCCGCGGGCGGGGGGACCCTCCTCATGGTCGGCACCAAGAAGCAGGCGCAGGAGACGGTGCTCGAGGAGGCGGGGCGCTGCGGCATGTTCTACGTCAACCACCGCTGGCTCGGCGGCACCCTGACCAACTTCGCCACCATCCGCAAGTCCATCGCCCGCCTCAAGAAGCTCGACGAGATGAAGGAGACGGGGGAGTACGAGCGGCTCCCCAAGAAGGAAGTCATCGTGCTCGAGCGCGAGCGGGAGAAGCTCCAGCACGCCCTCGTCGGCATCAAGAACCTCGACCGGCTCCCCTCCGCCGTCTTCATCATTGATCCCAAGAAGGAGACGATCGCGGTGGAGGAGGCGCAGCGCCTGGCCATTCCCATCGTGGCCATCGTGGACACCAACTGCGATCCCACGGGGATCGACTACCCCATTCCGGGCAACGACGATGCCATTCGCTCGGTGCGGCTCATCACCTCGCGCATCGCCGACGCCATCCTGGAGGGCGCGGGCACGCACGCCAAGGAGGCCGCGGCCGCCGAGGAGATTCCCCCCTCGCCCAACCTGCCCGTGGTGACCGAGGCCGAGATGGCCGCGTCCGCCGAAGCCGGCTCGTAAGACAAGGAGACCCGTCGCGCATGGCATCGTCCGCAGAGCTCGTCAAGGATCTCCGGGAGCGCACCGGAGCAGGAGTGATGGACTGCAAGGCCGCCCTCGAGGCCTCCAAGGGAGATCTCCAGGGGGCGGTGGAGCACCTGCGCAAGAAGGGACTGGCCGACGCGGCCAAGAAGCAGCATCGCGAGGCCAAGGACGGCTTGATCCACGCCTACATCCACCCGGGGAGCAAGATCGGCGTGCTCGTGGAGGTCAACTGCGAGACGGACTTCGTGGCGCGCACCGAAAACTTCCAGCAGCTGGTGAAGGACATCGCCATGCAGGTGGCCGCCGCCAACCCGCTGTACGTCTCGCGGGAGCAGGTGCCGGCCGCCGTGCTGGACAAGGAGCGCGAAATCTACACGCAGCAGATGGCCGACCAGAAGAAGCCGGCGGCGGTGCTGGAGAAGATCGTGGAGGGCAAGCTGGAGAAGTTCTACACGGAGATGTGCCTCCTCGATCAGCCCTTTATCAAGGACGCCACGGGCAAGACGCGGATCAAGGACATGGTCGACGGCGCCACCGCCAAGATGGGCGAGCGCGTGGTCGTGAAGCGCTTCGCGCGCTTTCAGGTCGGCGCGGACTAGACCATGGCCCAGGCCGGGACGCCCGCCTACCGCCGCGTCCTGCTGAAGCTGTCCGGCGAGGCGCTGGCCGGGGGCCAGGCCTACGGCATCGAGCCCGAGACCATCGGTCGCATCGCGGAGGAGATCCGCGAGGTGGTGGCCATGGGTGTGCAGGTGGCCGTGGTCATCGGGGGCGGCAACATCTTCCGCGGTATCGCGGCGAGCGCGGGAGGGATGGATCGCGCCACCGGCGACTACATGGGCATGCTCGCCACCGTCATCAACGCCCTCGCCCTCCAGGACGCCATCGAGAAGGTCGGGGTGGCCACTCGCGTGCTCTCCGCCATCGAGATGCGGGCGGTGGCCGAGCCGTACATCCGCCGGCGTGCCATGCGCCACCTCGAGAAGGGGCGGGTGGTCGTCTTCGCCGCCGGCACGGGCAACCCCTTCTTCACTACGGACACTGCGGGCGCCCTCCGCGCGGTGGAGATCGGTGCCGAGGTGTTCCTGAAGGCCTCCAAGGTGGACGGCATCTACACCGCCGATCCCGCCAAGGACCCCACCGCGGTGAAGCTGCCCCGGGTGGGCTACATCGAGGCGCTCAACCGGGGCCTGGCGGTGATGGACACCACCGCCATCTCCCTCTGCATGGACAACAAGCTCCCCATCGTGGTATTCGACCTCACCCGGCGGGGCAACATCCGGCGGATCGTCGCCGGCGAGGCGGTGGGCTCAGTCGTCTCCAACGACGCGACGTCACCCAAGGGGTAGAGCCATGCAACAGGTGCTCAAGGATCTCGAGGCGCGCATGCAGGCGGCCACCGATCTGCTCATTCGCGAGCTATCGGGTGTCCGCACCGGCCGGGCGAACGCTGCTCTCCTCGACAATGTCCGCGTAGAGGCGTACGGCAATCTGATGCCGATCAACCAGCTCTCGACCATGTCAGTACCGGACTCCAAGACCATCGTGATTCAGCCCTGGGATGCCTCGCAGATCGGCAACATCGAGAAGGCCATCTATAAGTCTGACCTCGGCATCACGCCCTCTTCCGACGGCAAGGTGGTCCGTCTCGTCATGCCGACCTTGACCGAGGAGCGGCGCAAGCAGCTCGCCAAGATGGTGGGGAAGTACGCCGAGGATGCGCGCGTGGCCATCCGCAACATCCGCCGCGAGGCCAACGACAAGCTCAAGTCCATGGCGAAGGACAAGCACGTCTCCCAGGACGACGAGCGTCGCGGTCACGATACGATCCAGAAGACCACGGACAAGTTCGTGGCGAAGGTCGACGAGCTCGCGAAAAAGAAGGAGCAGGAAGTCCTCGCCATCTAGTCGGCTTCGCGCACCGCGACGAGACCCGGTCCTTTCGACCGGGTCTTCTGCTCTCAAACGGGGCGAATTGCATAGAATTTGGCCCCGGCGTCACGTAGAATGACGCAATATGGCGATCAAGGCGGGAGCGGACGCTGCGTCCGCGGTGGGACCCTCGCTCGGTGAAGGAGAGCTCCGCGAGCGCATCCTCGCCCACCCCTTGCCCCGCCACGTTGCCATCATCATGGACGGCAACGGCCGCTGGGCGACGTCGCGCGGCCTGCCCCGAGTCGCCGGCCACGCCGAAGGCGTGAAGGCCGTGCGCAACACCGTGCGAGCGGCCGGGGAGATCGGCGTGGAATACCTCACCCTCTACGCCTTCTCCTCGGAGAACTGGAACCGGCCCCGCCACGAGGTCTCCACCCTCATGAGCCTCCTCGAGCGCTCCATCGATCGCGAGCTGCCCGAGCTGATGCAGCGGAACGTGCGCTTCCGCGTGATCGGCCGGCCCAACGGGGTGCCCCCCGAAGTGCAGCGCCGCATCGATCACGTGGTGCAGACCACCGCGGGCAACACCGGACTGACCTTGCTCATGGCCTTCAACTACGGCGGGCGCGACGAGATCGTCGACGCGGTGCGACGCCTCGCCCGCGACGTGCAGGACGGCCGCGTCAGCCCCGAGGAGATCGACGAGGTGCGGGTCGGCCGCGCCCTCTACACCGACGGCGTCCCCGATCCCGACCTCCTTATCCGCACGAGCGGCGAGATGCGCGTGTCGAACTTTCTCCTGTGGCAGATCGCCTACACCGAGCTGTGGGTGACGCCCACGCGCTGGCCCGATTTCGAGGCGCGCGACCTCTACCTCGCCGTCGCGGACTTCCAGCAGCGGAATCGGCGCTTCGGGCGGGTGTGATGTCGGAAGCCCGCGGCGTGCCGATCCCGGCGCCCATGGACGCGCACAGCGGATCCCGCATCGGTGAGCTCGGCCGCCGCGTCGTCAGCATCGCCGTCCTCCTGCCCCTCTTCGTCTGGGTGCTCGTGGCCGGGCCACCCTGGCTTTTCACGGCGGTGGTCGTCGCCGTGGGCCTTCTCGCCAACTGGGAATTCTCCCGCATGTTCGCCCGCGCGGGGGTGCCCGTCCTCCGCGACGCGGGTCTCGTGTGGGGTGGTCTCGTCACCCTCGCCTTCGTGCGTCCCGAGCGCGCGGGCGCGGCCTTCGCCCTCGTGGTGGTGGGTCTGCTCGTGGCCAGTCTCGACGCGGGCGCGGCCGGGCCCGCGCGCTGGCAGCGCGTGGCCGTCACCCTGCTCGGCGTCTGCTACGTCAACTGGCTCCTCGGTCACGTGCTCTCGCTGCGCGCGCTACCCGACGGCCTGCACTGGGTCCTCCTCCTCGTCTGGATCACCTGGGCGGGGGAGACGGCGGCCTACGTGGTGGGATCGCTCATCGGCCGTCACAAGCTTGCCCCGAGCATCAGCCCGGGTAAAACCGTGGAGGGCGCGCTGGCCCAGTTCGTCGCCTCGGTGCTCGCCGCAGTGACCGCGGGCGGCTGGCTTTTTCCCGGTCTCCAGCTCCGCGACGCCCTCGTGGTCGGCGTCCTCCTGGGGCTCT
Organism: Candidatus Methylomirabilota bacterium; assembly: GCA_046723845.1. Lineage (GTDB taxonomy): Bacteria > Methylomirabilota > Methylomirabilia > Rokubacteriales > CSP1-6 > AR37. The sequence continues at coordinate 12,407 of JBKOVG010000128.1, forward strand.
TCGGGCAGATCGGTGACCTCACGGAGTCGGCCCTCAAGCGAAGCGTCGGCACCAAGGACACGGGGCAGGTGATTCCCGGACACGGCGGCATTCTCGATCGCATCGACGGCCTCCTCTTCAACGCGCCCGCGCTCTTCTACTACCTCACCTACGGACGGGCGCTCCACGCATGAAGCGCGTGACAGTTCTCGGCGCCACCGGCTCCGTGGGGAGACGCGCCCTCGAGCTCGTCGCCCGCTTCCCCGAGCAATTCCGCGTCGAAGGGCTGGCCGCCAAGGGCTCGAACCCCGAGGCGGTCGCCGAGCTCTGCCGCGCCCACCGCCCCCGCGCGGTGGCGGTGTCCGACGAGCGCGCGGTGGATTCGCTCGCCCGCACCCTCGGGCATCCTCGCCCCGAGATCATGGGCGGCGCGCGCGGGCTCGTCACCATGGCTCGTGAGCTCGACTCCGACGTCGTGCTCTCCGCCATCGTGGGCGGAGCCGGCCTTCTGCCCACCATGGCCGCCATCGAGACGGGCAAAGCGGTGGCCATCGCCAACAAAGAGCCGCTCGTGATGGCGGGCAGCCTGATGACGGCGGCCTCGCGGCGTCACAAGGCGCCGCTCCTGCCCGTGGACTCCGAGCACAGCGCAATCTTCCAGTGCCTGGAAGGTCACCAGCGGAGCCAGGTGCATCGCATCCTCCTCACCGCCTCCGGCGGACCCTTCCGGCGCCTGCCCAAGGCCGAGATGGCCACGGTGACGGTGGCGGACGCGCTCAATCACCCGACGTGGAAGATGGGCGCCAAGATCACCGTGGATTCCGCCACGCTCATGAACAAGGGGCTCGAGGTCATCGAGGCGCGCTGGCTCTTCGACCTGCCGAGCGACCAGGTGCAGGTGGTGGTGCATCCGCAGTCCATCATCCACTCCATGGTCGAGTACGTGGATGGCTCGGTGATCGCCCAGCTGGGCGTCGCCGACATGGGGATTCCCATTCTCTACGCGCTGAACTATCCCGACCGCCTGCCGTGGCTGGGCGAACGGCTCGATCTCACCAAGACGGGGGCGCTGACCTTCGAGGAGCCGGACGTGGAGCGCTTCCCGTGTCTGGCCCTCGCGCGCCAGGCCCTGGCCGCCGCGGGCTGCGCGCCGGCCATTCTCAACGCGGCCAACGAGGTCGCGGTGGGCGCGTTCCTGGAAGGGCGCGCCCGCTACACGCAGATCGCCGAGCTCATCGCGGAGGCGCTCGAGCGGGTGCCCGCGCGCGCCCTCGACAGCATCGAGACCTGCGTGAGCGTGGACGCGGAGACGCGCCGCTTCGTCGAGGGACGGCTGCCCGCGGGGAAGGAGCCGCGATGACGACCATCATCGCGTTCGTGGCCGTCCTGGGGATCCTGATCCTGATCCACGAGTGGGGACACTTCATCGTGGCGCGGCTGTCCGGTGTGGGCGTCGAGCGCTTCTCCATCGGCTTCGGGCCCGTGCTGTGGCGGTACAAGGGCAAGGAGACAGAGTACTGCATCTCGGCCATCCCCATGGGTGGCTACGTCAAGATGATGGGCGACGACGAGAACCCGCTCGAGGGCGGGCGCACGGCGACCATCGATCCCGCCCGCTCGTTCAATCTCAAGCCGATCTGGGCGCGCTTCCTCATCGTCTTCGCCGGGCCGGGCATGAACTTCGTGCTCGCCATCGTGCTGGCGAGCCTCGCCTTCATGGTGTGGGGCCGGCCCGTGGTCCCCGCGGTGATAGGCCGGGTGACCGAGGGCAGCGCCGCGGCCCAGGCCGGGCTCAAGCCCGGCGACCGGATCGTCGCCGTCGACGGGCACCCGTTCCAGTACTGGGACGAAGTGCAGGGCGCCGTGCAGGACAGCCGCGGTAAGAAGCTCACGCTGACGGTGGTGAGCCCCGAGGGCGAGCGCAAGGTCGAGGTGACGCCGCAGCGGGTGGCGGGGCGCGACATCTTCGGCGACGAGCAGGACTACTGGGACCTGGGCGCCCGCCAGGCCGTCTCCGACTTGGCGAAGATCGGCGAGGTGGTTCCCGGCGGTCCGGCCATGGCCGCCGGCGTCAAGCCCGGTGACATCGTGGTCTCCCTCCAGGGACAGTCCATCGCCTCCTGGGACGATCTCGCGGATGCCATCAGCAAGCGGGCAGGCCAGCCCACGGAGCTCGGCATCAAGCGCGGCGACGGCTTGGTCACCATCACCGTCACCCCCGCGCCCACCGGCCCCGACGGCAAGGGACGCATCGGCATCAGCCACGCCGTTTCGCCCGGGCCGGGGGCGGTATTCGTGCGCTCGAATCCGCTGGTAGCGGTGAAGGACGGCGTGCTCAAGACGTGGGAGTGGACGTACATGACGGTCAAGGGCATGTTCAAGCTCGTGACCGCGCAGCTCGCGCCCTCCAACATCGGCGGCCCCATCCAGATCGCCGCTGCCGCGGGAGAGCAGGCGCGGCAGGGGCTCGCCTATCTCACGCTCTTCACCGCGCTGATCAGCGTCAACTTGGCCGTGCTCAATCTGCTACCCGTGCCCATGCTCGACGGCGGCCACCTGCTCTTCTTCGTCTGCGAGGCGATCCTCGGCCGGCCCGTCTCCGTGCGCAAGCGGGAGATCGCGCAGCAGGTCGGCTTCGTACTGCTGATGATGCTCATGGTCTACGCCGTGTACAACGACCTGTCGCGGCTCGACGTCTTTCACCGCTTCTTCCGATAGCCGGGGGGAGACCTCATGGGGCAATATCGCTGCCACGTCTTCGTGTGCACCTCGGGCGACACCTGTCCGCAGCAGGGCGACGTCGAGAAGTTCGTGAAGGTCCTGCGGACGGGCGCCGCCCAGGCGGGCAAGCAGACCGAGGTGCGCATCAACAAGGCGGGCTGCTTCTCGCAATGCGGTCACGGGCCGATGCTCGTGGTCTACCCGGACAACGTGTGGTACGGCGGCGTGCAGGAGTCCGATCTCCAGGAGATCCTCGAGTCGCACATCCTGGGCGGGTACCCGGTCAAGCGCCTCATCTACGATCCCGGCGTGCGCGGGGCGAACAAGGTCAAGACGGCGACCTGAGGCATGCGCTGGACCCGCTCCCTCATCCCCACCCTGCGGGAAGATCCGGCCGAGGCGGAGGCCATCAGCCACAAGCTGATGGTGCGGGCGGGGCTCGTGCGCCAGCTCGCCGCGGGGATCTACGTCTATCTCCCCCTCGGCCATCGGGTGCTGGACAAGGTCAACCGCGTGATCCGCGAGGAGATGAACGCCATCGGCGGGCAGGAGATCACCATGCCCGTGCTGCAGCCCGCGGAGATCTGGCAGCAGTCGGGGCGTTGGGACGCCATCGGGGGCGAGATGTTCCGGCTCAAGGATCGCAACCAGCGCGACCTGTGCCTGGGCATGACGCACGAAGAGGTGGTGGCGTGGATCGCCGCGCGGGAGATTCGTTCCTACCGCGATCTGCCGCAGATCTGGTACCAGATCCAGACCAAGGAGCGGGACGAGGCGCGTCCCCGCTCGGGCGTGCTCCGCACGCGTGAGTTCCTCATGAAGGACGCCTACACCCTCGATCCCGACGCGGCGGCCCTCGACGTCTCCTACAACGCGCACAAGCAGGCCTACTGCAAGATCTTCGACCGGTGCGGGATCCGCTACGTGGTGGTGGATTCCGATCCCGGCATGATGGGCGGCTCCGGCTCCCACGAGTTCATGGCGCCCTCCGCCGCGGGAGAGGACGACGTCGCCCTCTGCGCCGCCTGCGGCTACGCGGCCAACGTCGAGCTCGCCCGCGGCGTCCCCGCGCCCGCCTCGCTGCCCGAGCGCTCGCCGCGCGAGGTCGCCACTCCCGAGGCGCGCACCATCGCCGAAGTCGCCGCCCAGCTCACGATCGAGCCCGCCTGCACGGTGAAGTCGTTGGTGTTCATGGTCGGCGACTCGGCCGTGCTCGCCCTCGTGCGCGGCGACCACAACCTTCACGAGCGCAAGCTCGCCCGCGCCCTGCGCGCCGAGGTGCGCCCCGCCCATCCCGACGAGGTGCGGCGGCACCTGGGCGTCTCCGTGGGCTCGGTGGGGCCGGTGGGGGCCAAGGGTGTGTCGCGCATCGTCGCCGACGAGTCCCTGAGGAACGGCTCCTACGTGGTCGGCGCCAACCGGGACGGCTATCACGTAGTCGGCGTCACCGCGGGGAAGGATTTCCCGTGCGAGTGGGCCGACCTCCAGGTCGCCCTTCCCGGGGAGGGCTGCCACAAGTGTGGCAAGCCGCTCACCGTGGAGCGCGTGATCGAGGTCGGGAACATCTTCAAGCTCGGGACGAAGTACTCGGAGCCGCTCGGCGCCATGTACCTCGACGAGCAGGGACAGCAAAAGCCGGTGGTCATGGGCTCCTACGGCATCGGCCCCGCGCGCATCGCTGCGGCCGCCGTGGAGCAGCGCCACGACGCCGACGGTATCATCTGGCCCTGGGCCATCGCGCCGTTTCACGTCCACCTCATCCCCGTGGCCATCAAGGACGCCGGGCAGATGGCGGCGACCGCGGAGATCCAGCAGCTCCTTGAGGGCGCCAGCTTCGAGGTGCTGGTGGACGACCGGGACGAGCGCGCCGGCGTCAAGTTCAAGGACGCGGACCTGCTGGGCGTGCCCATCCGGATCACCGTGGGCAACGCGCTGGCCAAGGAAGGCGTGGTGGAAGTGCGGGAGCGGGCGAGCGGAGCCCAGATCAAGGTGCCCCGTGATGGCGTGCTTGAGGCAGTTCGGAAGATCGCGGATGGGCTTAGGATGGCCTAAGACGCGGTCGAAGCGCCGCCGGGGGCCGCGGGGCCTTGCGGGTGGTGTCTACATGTGCTAAAGTTTTGACAAAGTGGGCGCCGCCCACTTTTTTGTTCTCTACGGGGCAGGAGGGTGGCTGGAAATGGACCCGCGGATGGCTGACGGGGAGGCGTTTCTGGCTAAGGTCGAGGCGGTGGTGGCCCCGGTTCTCGAAGCCCACGGGCTCCAGCTCGTGGACCTGCAATGGCGCCGGGAAGCCCGGCGCTGGGCCCTGCGCTTCTTCGTCGACAAGCCGGGAGGCGCCGGCATCCTCGACTGTCAGCGGTTGAGCCACGAGGCGGCGGACGTGCTTGACGTGTCGGGGCTCATCACGGAGAGCTACGACCTCGAGGTCTCCTCTCCGGGCCTCGACCGCGAGCTCAAGACGGACCGCGAGTTCGCGTGGGCGATCGGCAAGGACGTGCGGTGCTGGGTGCGGGAAGCGGTGGGCGGACGGCTGGAGTTCGCGGGCCGGCTGGAGGCAGCCGCCCCTGATCATCTGGCCATCGCCGGACCCGAAGGGCAAAGGGCGGAGGTGCCGCGGGTGCTCGTGACGAAGGCGCGCCTCGATCCTCCGTTCAGGCGCAAGTGACGGTGCAGGCAGACGATGAACAAGGAACTCATCTACGTGATCGGACAGATGGCGACGGAGAAGGGGATCGACAAGGAGATCCTCTTCGAGGCGCTGGAATCTGCCCTCCTGTCGGCGTCCAAGAAGACCATGGGCGTGGCCGACAACGTGCGCATGGAGCTCGACCGGCAGACGGGTGCCCTGCACGTGTTCGCGCGGAAGAAGGTGGTGGAG
>JBKOVG010000372.1:0-7670 GCA_046723845.1 Candidatus Methylomirabilota bacterium
GACATCGGACGGTGTCCAAGAACGGGCGAAGTCGGCGAACGTCGAGAGCCAGTCTCTCGATGTTCAATGCGTCGTTTAAGGACGTGCAGCCCTCGACCGCTCGGCAAGACAACGGGCAGGCGCGATTTTACCCGTCAGGGGGATACTCGGCACGGTAACTATCGCCGTCCATCCGCCACCTGAACGAGCCTCCTCCTCGAAGGTTGGCGAATCTCCCGGTCCCGTTCAGTGGCTTCCACGTACCCGTTCCACTGAACCTCGATATTGTTAGCGTTGGTCCACAGCCGAGTTCGATGGAGTCGGCCTGGCGGCCTAACGCCGCCTAAACTCGCCGCCTTTCCCGTCTGAGCCCCGCAAGGCCCGTCCTCGAGAAACCCCCGCAGGGAACTACGATCCGTTGCCCTAGCGGGATCGCCTACCCCGTCCCATACGGCGAGAGGTCGTGCGCGACTGCTTCAGGCGCTGCCACGGCATCGAGCGCGATAGGTTTATCACATGTCTCGCCGGCCGTTTCACACGGCCGCGCGGGCGAGGGAGAAGTAGGGCGCGGGCATCGTCACTGGATGATCTCGTCCGCCCGCGCAAGCAGCGACGGCGGAATCGTCAACCCCAGCGCCTTGGCGGTCTTGAGGTTGATCACCAGCTCGAACCTCGTGGGCAGCTCAACGGGGAGCTCGGTGGGCTTGGCGCCATGGAGGATCTTATCCATATAGACGGCCGCGCGCCGGAACATGACGGCGAAGTCCGCCGCATAGGACATGAGGCCACCGGCCTCCACATGCCCCCTGAACCCGTACATCGCTGGTAGGCGATTCCTTGCCGCAAGGTCTGCGATCCGTTGTTCGTGACGAGCAAATATAATGTCTGCCGGGACGGAAAGCGCGCCAGCGCGTTCCCTGCCCATCGCCGCGAATGCCCCCTCCAGCTCGTCGGGACGCCGCTCCTCCCAGGCGGTCGATCACCGAATCGTGCCGCCGGTGCTACGAAGCATGCTGCAAAAACCTTGAAGGAAGACCTGTCCATGACGAAGCGGCATGGAAGAGGATACAAATCTCAAAATGAAGGAGCCAGAAAGAAATGATTGTGGACAGCGTCTGGAGGAGGCAACACGAACGACCTCCGGCAGCGGTCGCTCCGTCCATGGGTCCCATCTCCGTGACGTAATGTGCCTCCTCCAGATCACCGACTGCAGGCGGCCACGGTCTTCGTGGCTGGCCATGTCTTGCCCCTGCTCCTCCTGGGCGCCGCCTTCACGTTCCTGTACCGCTTCCTGCCCTACACCCGTGTTCGCCTGAGCGCCGCCGTCATCGGAGGCCTCGCGGCCGCCGTGTTGTGGCAGATCGCCGGTATAGTCTTCGCCGCCCTGGTGGCCAGCTCGACTACCTATGCCGCGATCTATTCGACGTTCGCGGTGCTCGTCCTGTCTCTAATCTGGCTTCAGGTGGCTTGGCTGGTCGTGCTCATCGGTGCGCAGATCGCCTACGTGCATCAGCATCTAAGCTCGTACGCCGCCGCCCGCCAGCGGCACGGCGTCCGCTTCCGGGACGAGATCGGTCTCATGGCCCGCGTCGAGATCGCTCGGCGGCATCACGCGGGCTTGCCCGCCCACAGGGTGGACGAGCTCGCCGCCGTCACTGGCGCGCCGTTGACGATTCTCGAGGATCTCGTCGAGGAATTCGTTGCCCGCGGAATCCTGGCGCGGGCCGCTGAGCCGCCAGGCCTCGTCCTTGCCAGACCAGCGGACCAACTCCTCATCGTCGACCTGTTGGATGCGATCAGGAACCCTGGCGTCGACGATGTGGAGGCCCAGGGGACGGGTGCCCAGGCGGTCCTCAGCGTGCTGCGCCGCCATGACGAGGTCGTGCGTGATGCGCTCCAGGGCCTGACCCTGCAGTCGCTGGCATTAGAGGTCACCGCCACGGAAACGACGGTGGCCGGGCTCGCCCAGTACCGCCGGTCCTGAGACCAGAGGGGGCCAGGGACCGGCCCGGAGGCGCGGGGCCCGCTTGCCGGCCTTTCGGCATACGGTGGTCCGTCGGTCCGAACCACTGGAAGATCGGCACGGACGTCGTGGTTACCCATAGCAATACCGTGCACAACGCCGCTCAGAGCCCGGCGTAGGCCTTCGGCAGCCGGCCCAGCGCGGGCATCGTCAAGCTGCCAATATAGATATGGTCTTTCGCCTCGGTGGCGCCCGTTGTTAGGCGGTAGGTTCCGTGGGATCCTGCAGGCTCGTGAGCACCGCGCCCGTCCCATCGATGGCGATCACATGGCCATAGGCGACGGCCTTCGGGCGCACGAAGGGCGGCAGACGCTGGACCATCGTGCGCACGAAGGGCGCGCCGGAGAGCTGGTCCACCAACGTGTTCCGCGGCGAGATGAGTCCAGGCCAGAAGCGCCCGTTGAGGCCGGTGCTCAAGTTGTCGGGGAAACCCGGCAGGTTCTCAATCAGCGGCTCGGTGCGGCCCCGCCCGGCTCCGGCAATCCAGTGGCGAAGCACTCGATACGTGCCCGTCTCGTTGACGAGCACGAAGCGCTGGTCGTGGGCGATGGCCACGCCGTTGGCGAAATTCAACCCGGCGACCAGCGTGGTCGCTTTCCCCGTTGCTGGGTCATAGACAAGTAGCCGACCGTGGCTGCCGTGTTCGAGAATGTCCAGCAGACTTGCGGGATACGTGCCACCCCACTGCTTCGCGCCGAACTTCGTGGATGCATCTGAGAAGTAGACCTTGCCGTCCGCCGCCACGTCCACGCTGTTGGCGTAGAGAATGGGGATTCCGTCGGCCTCGGTCGCCAGCGTGGTGACCGCCCCGTCTGGCGCGACCCGGAGGAGCCCGCGGAAGGCATCGGCGACGAGCAGGTGGCCCTTGGAGTCGAACCGGATGCCGAGCGGGCGGCCGCCCGTCGTCACCCAATTTTCCGGGTTAGAGCCGTCGGCGCGCAGCCGGACGATGCGCCCCTCGTCGGTCGCGGCGTAGATTCGCCCCTGAGCATCCAGCGCGACCGTCTCCGGACCGTGGTTGTCGGAGAGCGGCAGCATCTCGAGACCCTTGAGGCGCTCATTCCGAGCGAACGGGCCTACATAACCGGGAGCTGCTGGTGCCTGCCACGCGACCGGCCTCACCGGCACGGGCCAGACGAGCAGATAGGCCACAACGACCGTCAAGATCAGGCCGACGACGGTGAGGATCTTGTGTGCCATGCGGTCTCTCCTCAACATTGCGTCGCGAGGTGATTCGCCAGGCGATGTTGGGCGACGGCGCGGTTCGGCCTGAGCCTCCTATTACGTCGCCGGGTCTCACTGAGAGCAGAAAACTGAAGTGCCGTCCACGTCCGTCCGAACGTCACGAGCCGTCAGACTTGGGGCTTTCCTACTTGAAGCAGGGACTCCTACCCCATCGTGCCCTCGGGCAGACAGTAAGGAGACGTGTCGTTGTAGGCCGCTGATACGAGCGATGATTGTGGTGTTGGCTGGGGATTCAAAGGCGCGTCTTAGTTCCGTCCCCCAGGGCATGTGACGCCGCTATATTTGAGACCGTCCCAAAAACCTTCCGTGTAGCGGTATCTCTAACGCAGTAGAACCGTTCACCCGAGCAATGCGGAAACGGGGTGGGCAAAATCTAATAATGATTGTGGACGGCGTTTGGAAGATAGGCAATACGAACGACCTCGGGCGACGGTCACCCTGTTCAGCGAGCCTGCCCCCGCGACATAACATGCCTGACTCGGACACCGGCCCCCAGGAGCCCGATGCCACAGCAGTGGCGCCCCGGACGGCTCAGCGGGCGCCCGGCGCCTGCCGTGTCCGCAACAGCGCGAGGGTCCGCGCGTCACCGTTCTGCTGGGCGACCGTCAGCGGAGTGAGTCCACCGGGGCCGGACGTGCGGTCCTTCGCGTGGTCGAGCAGGAAGGCCACGACGTCGGCGTGCCCCTGCTCGGCGGCACGGAAGAGCGGAGTACTGCCACGGGCGGTCCTGGCGTCGGGATCGGCGCCGCTGGCGACGAGGAACTCGACGACCGGCGCGTGACCGGCATGGGCCGCCAGGTGGAGCGGGGTGAACCCGTCCGTGTCCCGGGCATCGATGACGGCCCCTCGCGCGTACAGCACCTCTGCCACCTGCGCGTCCTGGTGCCACGCCTGCCACGCCGCCTGGTAGAGCGGCGTCTGACCCCGGGAGTTCCTGGCATTGACGTCCGCGCCGCGGCTCAAGAGATAGTGGACGACCTCGACGTGCTTGTACTCGGCGGCGACGTGCAGCGGCGTGAAGCCGGCGGTCTTCTCCTGCGCTGCGATCGAGGCGCCGCGCTCGACGAGGAGCCGCACGCTCTCGAGCCGTCCCCGCTTGGCCGCCTCGTACAGGGGCGTCCGTCCCTCCGCGCTGCGCGCGTCGGCCGCGGCGCGGCCGTCGAGGAGCCGGCGGACCTCGGGCGCCTGCCCGCGGGCGGCGGCGAAGTGCAGCGGCGTCCACCCGGCGGTGCGCTGCGTGCCGGACAGCGCGTCACGGGTCGGCAGCTCGCGATTGTCGCCACCGATCAGCCGCGTGTAGCCCTTCAGGGTGACGAGCTTGTCGGCGAAGGCGCGCGTGAAGTCGTCATCGCGCCCCCGCCATTGCCAGCCGTAGAGGCCCGCGGTGTTCTGTGTGTTCCGGACCTCGGCCACGATGTCCATCTCCCACGCGCCGTCGCGGCGGCGGAAGAAGTGGGGGTCGGTGAGCGGCGAGTCGGTGAAGATCAGCAGCGCGAGATCCCCGCGCGCGTCCACGATGAAACGCAGCCCCGCCTGGCCGAGCAAGATGAATTCCCGGTAGCCGCGGGTCATCGGCAGTCCCGCCACGAGCGCGCGGCTCTGCTCCGTGAAGAGGCCGACGTCCGGGTCGTAGCGGTCGAGCGTAAGCCACTCGAGGTACCGCGCATGGGTGCTGGCGGGCGTCGGCCCGGCCCTGAACCTGGCGAGGTCGACGTCGTCGAGCTTCCCCCGCACGAACCCGCTGGGATCGCGTCCGAGGGGGACCGCCGCCGATGCCCCCGCGCCGCCCGAGAGCGGCCGGTCGGCGCGGCGCAGACGGGTCAGCACGGTGGGATCGAAGTGCTGGCCGAGCGCGGCTTCCCGGATGCGGCGGTGGAGGAGGCGTAGACCGATGCCGAGACCGAGCGTCGGGTCGCCGGCGGCGAAGAACGCGCGCGCGTGCCAGTCGATGAAGTAGCTTACGAAGGCGTCGGGGAAGTACTCCTCGAGCCCATACCCGATCTCCATCCGCAGCCGCTGGGTGCCCGCATCGTAGAAGAGCACCACCCCCCGCTCCTCGCGTCCAGCCGCTCCCGCTCGGAGCGCGTGCAGGCGTGACGCCGCTGCTTCCTCGATCGACGCCCCGCCGAGGGTCTTCACGGTGACGAGCCGGAGATCGACGTCGGACTCGTCGAAGATGGCCTGGAGCGTGGTCTCCCACTGAGCGATCTGGGAGAGGATTCCGGCGCCGTCGTCCACGCGCCGAACGGGCCCGTCCGACGCGACGCGCTCGAAGAGCCCGAGGTCCCGCGCGAGGAGCGCGGCCGCGACGAGGACGAGCCCGAGGGCGAGTATCACGCGGAGGGATCGACGCTTCATCGGGCCTCCCATGAACGCCCTCCCGCTGCCCCCATCGGCCACCTCGGTCAGCGTCGGTCCGGTTGGATTCTCAGTCATCGTCTGGGTCGAATCCAACTGCCTCCGCCAGGGAGGCGTCTGACGTGAGCATGAACTCGAGAACCCGCATCATTGAATGCGACTTCGGCCGTCATCTCGGGACTCACTGGCCTAAGCACGAATCGGACGGTATTTGTCTTATCACGATGAGCCGATTCGGGCGGCAGATTCGCTCCGCAGGCCGTCTTCCATAGATTCCTGACATGATCGTCGATCCGATGGTACTTCGCTGCTGGGACGAGAGTGATTTGCCACGAAAAGGAGTCGGTCGGGTCGTTATATTCGATCCCGAGCCGGATCTCACCGATCACCTGATAGTTTGTGCCCCTCTTGAACCGAAGATCACAGCGTGCAACGGCGAACTGACCAGTAAGATTGCCATTCGATCTTGTTTCAGTGTCGATGTCCTTCGGTAAGTCGATTCGCACACGTGGTGTCATCCAAGGTTCGGAGCGGAGTCGCCGAATCGCCCCGAGAATTCCCGTGACAAACGCTCGCGTTTCGGCGGTGAAGATTTCGCGCGCCTTCTCGAGGTCTCCAGCACGTTGTCCAATGAGAACGCTGACTTCGCTCAATGTGCTCATGTCGTGCCCCTCCAGTTCAGCCCTGCTCGCAGTTCGGTTCGGAGTACATGTCCTGCCAGCGTCTTTACGTAACTCGAAAGAACCATCTCTTCGGTCGAATCAACGCCATTCTCCGAAGCGCCTTCAAGCAAGCAGCAAAGTAGTTCCATGTAGGAGACAGCCCGAAACCATTCTGACGCTGGAGCAAGGCCAGCAGGGGATAGATATAGCCCTCCTGGGAGCGGAGACACTCGTTTTAGGAATCGCTCGTAGCCTACGGTTTGACCGGCGTGCTGACTCGCGTAGATCTTGTTCTCCAGGCCGAGCACGAAGCCGGGGCCGGAAATCACAAGGTCCAGTCGGTCGCTACTATCCTCGGCAGTCCACTCGCGAGCGATTGTGTACTCGCGCTTGACCGACAGACAACCCGAGGTCGTAGCCTCAGTGAGGCAGCGTTTCCACGTCACATGGTCATCCAAGAATTCAGCCAGCGCGCACAAGGCAGGTAAAGCCAGTGTCGGCGCCTGACGAGGATCAAGCAGCCATGCTAAGACACTTGAGTTCGTGTTCTCATCTCCTACACGCCCCAAAAGCTGAAGGAAGTCGGGTGCTGGGCGCCCCAGCAGTCTCCTCACGATCTCTAGCTTTTTGGCGCCAAGTTTGTCAGCGACTCGCCGTTCCCAGCCGTGCTGCAAATCAACGAGAAGATGCGTCAGGCTCTCGGCCTGTTCTCGTGTCCGATAAGCCTCTCCGATGCCCGGCACAATTCCCTCGCCTACGTACTGCCGAAGCTCGTCAAGGACCATGCGTATGCTCTCTACAACACGCGGCGCGTTCAGAAAGAGGGCCTCTGGTCCGACTGGCACGTATTCCTGGGCAAGAGTCTGACGAATGGCATCCAGCGTTACGCGAAGCCGAGCTGCATCCACTTGCCAGGGACCGGCGGAAAAAGCGGTCACACGTGAAATCTCTTCGGTCGAAAAAGGCCAGCAAGACACAGGGATTCACCCATCATAGCCATTAGCACGCGTATACCATGCAGGACGGCGCGATGAATCCTGAACAAAAATGTTTGACCCTACTGTCCTAAGCCTCGGGACGAGTTCTCCCCCAGGAGGATAGCCAACACTAGCACTCTCCGGCGGCGTCCGCCGCGCCCCTAGGCCCTGTCCTCGCGACATAGTCGCCCAGACTCGGGCGCGGAACGCCGCAGGAGCCGATGCCACAGCAGAGCCGTATGCAGTTGACACCTCTCGGATGACCCCCTATAGTTCGACCTCACTCATACATCGCGTGAAGTGCAGGCCCGGCCCCGCCCAATATGTCGGGAGGGAGGCGGTGAATGGCCAAACGGCCCGTTCAGGGATTCACCTGACGGGCCGTTTGTGTTTGGTGTGGCTCGACCCGATCTGATCCCGAGATAA
>JBKOVG010000052.1:0-12986 GCA_046723845.1 Candidatus Methylomirabilota bacterium
CTCTCCTGGGGCCAATCAACGTCCGCGCGTCTGCGGTCTCGGCCCTTGCGCTGATTCTTCCCGAAGCTGCCGCAGTAGCTCGCTCAGACGCCGAAGCTCGTCGTTGGCGCGCGCGAGGGCCGAGGCCGCAGCGTCCAGGAGAGTTTTAGCCCGGCCCACCGCCCCCACCCGCGGAGCTGGCGCTACCACCGGCCCCCCGAACACCCGCGCCATCGCACCGTCGAGCGTCTCCTCCATGGCGATCCGGTCCCCGAAGCCGACGATCACTCGCTTGAGCTCCGGGAGCTGCCCCTTCTCGGCTGCGATGTACAACGGCTCGACATACACGAGGGAGCGCTCGATGGGGATGACGAGGAGGTTTCCCCTGATCACCTGGGAGCCCCGCTGATTCCAGAGGGAGAGCTGCTGGGAGATGAAGGAGTCCTGATCGATCCGGGCCTTGATCTGTCGTGGCCCGTAGATCAGTTTCTGCTTGGGGAAGTTGTAGACGACGAGCTTCCCGTAGTGGGGCGGATCGCTCCGGGCCGCCAGCCACGCGGACAGGTTGTCCTTCTTGCTGGGATTGAAGGGGATCAGGAGAACGAACTCCTCCTTCGGTTCCCCGGGCAGGCGCATGATGAGGTAGTAGGGCTCCATCGGAAGATTGGGGCCGCCCTCGTGACCGATCGGGATGCTCCAGAGGTCCTCCTTGTTGTAGAACACCTGGGTGTCGCGCATGTGGTAGACGGCGTACATGGCGGCCTGGACCCGGAACAATCCCTCCGGGTAGCGAATATGGGCGCGAAGGTCCGCCGGCATGGCATCGAGGGGCTGGAGGAGCCCGGGGAAGATGCGGGCGATGGTGCGGATCACGGGATCTGTGGGATCGGCGACATAGAAATGCACGGTTCCATCGTAGGCGTCCACCGTCACCTTGACGGCGTTGCGCACGTAGTTTCCCAGCCCCCGCGTCGCCGTCGAGTACGGGAACCAGTCGGAGAGGGTGTAGCCATCCAGGAGCCAAACAATGCGCCCCGCCGCCGAGATCACCATGTAGGGGTCATCGTCGTACCGGAAGAATGGGGCGATCCGTTGGACCCGCTCCTGGATGTTTCGGTAGAGCAACACACGACTTTCCGTCGTTAGGTCGTTCGACATGAGGAGCTTGATGTCCCCCAGATGCGCCGCGAACAGCACCTTGCGCCAGAAGGACTGCAGCGGGATCCCGCCCTGCCCCTCGTAGACGGTGTAGACATTCTGATCGCCCGCCGGATAGTTGAATTCCTTGGCCCGTGTCTTCACGAACACATAGTCCGTGGTCAGCTCGCTGAAGTAGAGCTCCGGGCGAGAGATGCGGAGGTCCGTGGAGGCCCCCGGCGGGATGTCCTTGATCCAGAACTCGGGGAGCCCCTCGCGCGTCACGCGGTTCACCGGCCCCACCACGGCACCGTAGCCGTGGGTATAGGTCAAGCGCTCGTTGATCCAGATCCGGCTCGGCAGATCCTTCGAGGAGAGCTCCCGCGGCGACAGGGTCACCTGTCGGTACTCGCCGTTGATACGGTACCGATCGATGTCGATATCGGTGAACTTGTAGTAGGTCCGGATCTCCTGGAGCTGGCTGTAGGTGGAGAGCAGCGGACGGGTGTCCCACAAACGGATGTTCTTAAGTGTTGCCTCGTTCTTGCGCAGATCCTGAAGCGTCAGCGTCTCCTCCGCCGGGAACTCCCGCTCCTCGATATTGTCCAGGCCGTAGGCGAGGCGGGTGTAGCGGATGTTGAAATCGATGTAGGGCTTCTCCTTGTCGATCTCGTTGGGAGACACCCGATAGCGCTGGAGGAGAGCCGGGTAGACCCCGCCTCCCAGGATGGCCACGCCCACCAGCGCGGCGAGGCTCCACAGGAGGGGCCGCCAGCTCCAGAGACGAATCGTGACGAGACACAGGACACCGACCAGGCCGGCCATGACCATCAGCGCCTTCAGGACCGGGAGCTGGGCGTGGACGTCAGCATACCCGGCGCCAAAGACCACCCCGCGCTGAGAGAAGAGGAGATCGAACATGGCCAGGCGGTACCCGGCGGCCTTCAGAAGGAGCAGGAGGGCGGCGAGGGCCAGGAGGTGTCCCCGGGCCCGCGCGGAGATCGAGACCCCCGTCGGCGAGATCTGAATGCCTCGGGTAGCAAAGTGCACGGCGGCGGCGGCCAGACCGGAAACGATCAGGCTCCCCATCAGCCAGCGATAGAGGGAATTCCAGAGGGGGAGGCGGAACACATAGAACGCCACGTCCTGGTCAAAAAGCGGATCCCGGACGCCGAACGGCGTCGGATTCAGGGCCTTCAGCACCAGCTCCCAGCGATCCGTCCCCAGCCAACCCACGAAGAGAGCGATCACCGCGCTCAACGGCAAGGTCAGCCGGCGCAGGTACGGATCCAGAACCTCCGGACTGGGTAGTCCCGCGGTGTCATCCACGACCACGAGGACCTCCCGCGAAGCGAGTCGCCGGGCAAGGATCACGTTGCCGTAGAAGATCAGGAAGAACGCGGCGCCGGTGACTGCCCCGAGGAGGACCTGCGTCTCGAGCACCGTGAGAAAGACCGACGTGTACTGCACCTCGTGGAACCAGAGCCAGTCCGTGTAGAAGCCCAGGATCTGGCCCGCTGTGGTTAGGACGGCCAGCGTGGCGAGGGCAAGAAACAGCCACGTGACACCCCCTACTCGTGCGAGCCAGCGCGTCTTCCTCTGGATCACAGGTGCTTTGCTTGCCTCATTGCGCTCCCGGCTCCGGAGGCGGCTCCGCATCGGCGATCAATTGGGCGAGCGCAGCTCGATCCACGACTTCCTTCTTGATCAGCCGCTTCGCCGGTGCGTATGTTTGGTTTCCATGTTGGTAACTTTCTCGATCAGTACGACGCAACATTCGTGCCGCTGACGAAGCCCTGAAGAATCATGGAGATGAGCTGTGCAACCTGGCGTCGAGCCGCCCCACGTGGGGCGGCTAGTCCCCTTCTCCAGGATCTAGTGAATGGTGCTGTCGATCTTGCGTGGTGCGTCTGTTGGGACCGGCCGTCGGCGCTCTCAGATGCTACCCTCGGACCGATCGTCGAGCCCGGACTGCCCTAACCTGACGTCTTCTCTCGCAGGGGAATCGACATGGCCACCACGGATCGCGTCGCGCCCGGGTCTCCCCGGTTCGTCCTGACTTCGTCCTGATCCTGGCCGGCGACCACGTCTACAAGATGGACTACGGCAAGATGCTGGCCGCCCACGTGGCCACGGCCGCCGACGTCACCGTGGCCTGCCTTGAGGTGCCCATCGCGGACGCCCGAGGTTTCGGGGTGATCGGTGTGGACGCGGAGGGGCGGGTGGTCGAGTTCCGGGAGAAGCCAGAACAACCGAAGGGCCTGCCCGGCGCGCCCGATCGGGCGCTGGCCAGCATGGGCGTCTATGCTTTCTCCACCGACGTTCTCTACCGCGAGCTGGCCCGGGACGTAATCCCTTCTCTCGTCCCCCGCGTGCGCGTGGTCGCGCACTCCTTCGCGGAGAGTTGCGTCGGCATGAGACACGGCGTCCCCTACTGGCGCGACGTGGGCACGGTCGACGCCTATTGGGAAGCGAACATGGAGCTCACCCGGGTGACACCGGACCTGAACCTCTACGACAAGGATTGGCCCATCTGGACGTACCAGGAGCAGCTACCCCCGGCCAAGTTCGTCTTCGACGAGGACGACCGCCGCGGCATCGCCGTGGACTCGCTAGTGTCGGGCGGCTGCGTGATCAGTGGGGCGACGCTGCGGCGCACCCTGCTCTTCTCCAACGTCCTCGTGGAGAACTACAGCAGGCTGGAGGACTCCGTGATCCTGCCCGACGTCGTGGTGGGCCGCCACGTCCGCCTCCGCCGGGTGATCGTGGACAAGGGCGCCGCTCTGCCCGACGGCTTCGAGGCGGGTCTCGACACCGACGCCGACCGCGCGCGCGGCTTTCACGTCACCGACGGTGGCATCACACTCATCACCCCCGACATGCTCGGCCAGCACATCCACGAGGTCCGCTGACGCCGCGGATACACTGGAGCTGTGAAGGCGGTGGAGACAAACGCTGGGCCCGTCACACGATCCCCCGGGCGAACCCCGGGACCTCGGCCAGGTAGCTTTCGACCGCGTGGCACGCGGGGCATAGCCGAGGCCATTGTCTCGAGCGCGAGTTTCTGCGATTCGCTCTCCACGAGGCCCCACAGGGCTACGTTGCCATTGTCGGCGAAGACCAGGGGGCGCCGGGCCGGGCACCCATGGCTCCTCTGCCATCCGCTCCTGCATCTCCGCGAGGAGATCCGCGTCGGATCGCCACGCGTTCACCGCCGGCGTGGCCAATAGACACTTCAGAAGATCTCGGCGGCTGAGAGTGCCCACGAGGCGCCCCTCGGCCACGACGGGAAGGAGGCCGACGCCAGAGTCGTCGAGAAGGTCGACAGTAGATGAGACGGGGAGCGCGGGCGTCACCGTCACCGCGGGATGCGTCATCACCTCGCCGGCCGTGATCCCTGTCGCCTGCCGGTATTCCTTGGCCATACGATAGGGCCGCTTCGCTCCTGGTGATCTCGCTCTCCGCTTCAGCGAACACACCACATTCATCCAGAAACCCGATCCTCACCAGGTCCCCGACCGTCATGTCCACGCCCGATCAGATCCTCGACGAGGCTCGAGAACTCGGCGACGCTAAACGGCTTGGCGAGGAAGGCGCTGGCTCCGGCGTCGAGGGCCGACTGGCGCACTTCGCGCGACGAGAAGGCGGTGACGGCGATCACGGCCGGGGGTCGCTCGAGCCCCTGAGCCGCTCGAATGATGTCGAGCCCGTCGCCGTCGGGCAACCTGAGGTCGGAGATGACGAGCCGCGGCCGCAGGCTCTCCAGCAGCCGCATTCCTTCGGCGAGCGTGGCCGCCTTCACCACCCGGTGTCCCGCGCGGCGAAGCAATCGCTCATACGTCGCCGCCATGTCCGGCTCATCCTCCACGATTAGGATCTGGTTCACGTGGCTCACGTCCGTCCGGCAGGCTCTCGCGCACTCACGAACGCGCGCAGGATGTCCGTCTCGGTGAGGATGCCGACCAGGTGCTCACCGTCGAGCACGGGCAGAGCGCCGATCTTGTGCTCGAGCATGAGCCGCGCGGCCGCCCGCGCCTCCTGGTCGGGGCCGGTGATGATCACGGTCTTGGTCATGACCTCGCCCACGGTGAGGCGGGCAAGCAGATGGTTGACCTCCCACACCGAGAGGCTCGTGGCTTGAGAGGGCAGGTTCAGGCGAATGTCGCGATCCGTGACCATGCCGATCATGCGGCCGCCCTCGGTCACGAGCAGGTGCCGGATGCGCTCCTTCAGCATGATCTGCCTGGCCTCGAAGACGCCGGTCTCACGGTTTACGGTGATGGGGGCACCGGTCATGAGCTCACGTACTTTCATGTGATGTTCCTTTCCTTGTCGGTGGCTCGGCGGGTGGCCGTCCGCTCCAGTCGCCTGGCCAGCCGGAGTACTTGCTCTACCGACATCGTGAGATCGGGAGCGTGCGTATGGAGACGGAGCTCCGGGTACAAGGATTCCTCGTAGGCGAAGGCGATGTCGGGCGCGCCTGTCCCCTCCCCGGGGGGATCCAATCGAGCGCCTCCCAGATGCCAGCGCGCAGCCCGCTCGCGCGCCGCGCAGACCTCCGCGGGACAGATGAGCTGCACCTCCGCAAAGCGCAGGATGTTCGCCCGCGCGAGCTCTCGCCACCGACGGCGGGGCGCCGGCGCATCCACGATGACGGGGATCCCCGCCTCCGTGAGCTGGGCTGCCATGTACCCGAGGGCGCGGTAGACGAGCTCGCGCTCGGTCTCCGTGTCCTTCGGATCCGGTACGAGCCGGGACAGGACGGCGTCGAGCTCGAGTACGCAAACCGGCTCACCACGCGAGCGGAGGAGCTCGCCGGCGGCGCGTGCCATCGTGGTCTTGCCGCTTGCGGGCGGCCCGCTGATCCAGATCGCCCAGCTCACGTCACTCTCCGTGGTCCTGCGCCTGCCGGTCCCGATGTGCCTCGCTTGCGGACATTGGCTCTTACTTCGGTGGACGCGGCGGAGCGCCCATCGGACACTGGATGCCCATCTGGGCGCGATGCTGCTGCATAAGCTCTTGCATCTGCCCCATCATGGCCATCACTTGTTGCATCCCCTTCAAGCAGCTCTCGCATGTCAGATACTGCTAGCGCCCGCGCACCGTCAGGACCGGACAGCTCGCCCCGGCCAGCACGCGCGAGGCCACGCTGCCCAGGAACAGCCTCGCTAGTCCAGTGCGCCCATGAGTACCGATGACGATGAGATCCGCCTTCTTCGATCGGGCGGCCCGGACGATCTGCTCGTAGGCTACCCCGCGGAGCAGCAGCGTCTTGGTCCGCACACCGGCTTTCCGCGCCTGGGCTTCGAGGGCGCTCAAATGCTTCTGCCCGTACTTCCTCGCCGTCGCCTCCATCTCCTCATAGATCCGAGGAGACATGTACCCGTCGCCCGCCAGGGCCACCTGCGGCGTCTGCACATGGACGAGGAGCAGCTCCGCGCGGTCCGCCTTGGCCAAAGCCACGGCACGCGCGAAGCTGGCTCGAGATGCAGAGGAAAAATCGCTCGGATGAAGGATGCGACGGAAGCGGCTCACTGACCGGACCTTGCGTGGGCGACCGCGTCGGAAGCCCGCGCCGCGCTCGCCCGCCGCGCCACGTCGGCCTCCGTCGACCGCAGGAGGAGCACGGGGATCTGGCTCTCCCGCAGCACTGTCTCGGCGACTGACCCGAATAGGAGCCGGCCGAGACCGCTGCGCCCGTGGGTTGTCATGGCAATGACGTCGGCGTTCGTCTCGCGCGCCGCCTTGAGGATCTCCTCTGCCGCATCGCCTCGACGCACCATCGTTTTCACGTGAATGCCCCGCCGTCGAAGGTCGACCGCCAAGGCGGCCAGGTACTCCTCGGCGTCGATCCGCGCCACCTCGGGATCCTCGAATACGGGTTGAACCGCGCCTTCGACGATCACGGGCTGCACGGGTACGTTTACCCGGAGCATCGTCACTTCGAGAGGGCCGGCAATCTCGAAGATGAAGGGCATGATTGTCTCGGCAACCTCCGAGCCGTCCAGGGCAACGAGAGCGCGCCTATACATGGGAGACCGTCTGTCCGCGACCTGGGGTCGCTTCGCCGTGGATCGTCTCGAGGGGCGCCCCAGGAACCCGAACGATGCAAACGGGCACGGTGGTCCCGCGCAGCACAGACTCGGCTACGCTCCCGAGGATGAGCCGGCCCAGTCCGCTTCGTCCATGGCTCGACATCACGATGAGGTCGGCCTTCTGGAGTCGGGCGGCGTCGATGATGGCGCGGGCTGCCGCACCGTACCAGACGCTCGTCTCGACATTGGTGATCCCGCGCTTCGCCAGGTCATCCCGCACGGAGGCGAGATATTCCTCGGCTTCGCGGACCACGGTCACCTGCATGTCCGTGGGATCCGCGCCGGGGAGCACATGCGCCTCCGCCGCCCTCATGAGCACCAGGCTGAAAGGACCCGCTGCGAGGTCGATGGCCGTCTCGATGGCGGCCGCGGCCAGACTCGAGCCGTCGAGGGGAACGAGAATCTTCGTCGGTTTCATCGTCATCTCCTTGTGAAGTGGGCGCTCGGCAACCGACTCACATCACGCTCAGGCTGCAACCGGAATGCCACGAGGAGAGGGAGAGCAAAAACGACGAGTTACACGACCGGAGGAGCTGAGGAGAGGGGAGCCCTCTCCTCGCTGGGTCACCGTCGCCTCACCGCCGTAGGCGGACGCGTCACCCCGGGATCGCGTCGGCTACTTGAGGTCGTGCTTGTTGATCAGGCGGTGAAAGGTCTTGCGGTCGATGCCCGCGGCCTTGGCCGCTGCAGAGATGTTGCCGTCATTTCGCGCGAGGAGGTCGCGGAGGTACGAGGCCTCCAGTACCGCCATCCAGCGCTCCTTCGCATCCTTAAGGGTCAGATCGGTTCCCGAAGGGTCAGATCGGTTCCCGGTTCGGGCATGACGACGCCCGCCTCACCCGTCGAGGTGGGCCGCCGCGCCTCGCCTATCCCCAGCACGTGGTCGGGAAGGTCGCGCGGGCAGACCGTCCCGCTGTCGGCGAGGACACAGGTCCGCTCGATGACGTTCTGGAGCTCTCGCACGTTGCCCGGCCATCGATAGCGTTCGAGGGCAGCCATGGCCTCGTCGTCTACAGCCTTCACCCGCCCGTGCCCGTACCTGCACGAGGAGCTTCACGTCGCCCGCCCGGTCGCGGAGAGGCGGGAGCTGGATGGCGATCACGTTGACCCGGTAGTACAGCTCCTCGCGGAACTGCCCCTTGGCCGACGCCTCGCGAAGATCGCGATTCGTCGCCGACACCAGCCGCAGGTCCACGTTGACCAGCCCGGTGCTGCCCACCCGACGGATCTACCGCTCCTGCAGCGCGCGCAGGAGCTTGACCTGCAGGCTCTGCGGCAACTCACCGATCTCGTCGAGAAAGAGGGTGCCCCGGTGGGCGGATTCCACGAGCCCTGCTTGGTGCGTATGGCGCCGGTGAACGCGCCCTTCTCGTGCCCGAAGAGCTCGGACTCGAGCAGCTGCTCGGGCAGCGAGGCACAGTCCACGGAGACGAACGGATGCGACAGACGAGGACTGTTGGCGTGGATGGCGCGCGCGATCAGCTCCTTGCCGGTGCCGGGACTCTCCCATCACCAGGATGTTGGCCTCGGAGCGGGCAGCCTTGCGCACGAGCTCGAAGATCCGGCTCATGGCCGGACTGCGGCCGATGATGTTCTCCAGACCGTAGGTCTGGGCGAGCTGATCCTTGAGGCTGCGGTTCTCGCGCTCCAGGCCCCGCTGGCGAAGGGCCCGCTCCGCGGCCACCCGCAGCTGATCCAGGGAGAAGTTCTTCGGCAGATAGTCGAAGGCGCCTTCGTTGACGGCGGCCACCGCCGACTCGACGGTGGCAAAGGCCGTGATCATGATCACCGGCAAGGGGCGGGGTCGAGCTCCAGGGCGCGGCGCAGCAGCGCCATGCCGTCGATCTCGGGCATCTGCAGGTCCGTGAGGAGCAGGTCGGGACGCGCGCTCTCGAGCAGGTCCAGGCCTCGGCGAGCGCCGGCGGTACCGAGGCACTCGTAGCCCGCCGGCCGCAGGATGCGGGTGCAATTCTCGACCGTGTCCGCCTCGTCGTCCACGATGAGGATCCGGGCCAGGATCACGCCTCCGCGTCCTCCCCCGCGGGCGGAAAGGTGAGGATGAAGATCGTTCCTTTCCCAGGCAGTGATTCCACGTCGATCGTTCCTCTGTGCTCGCGCACGATGCCGTACGAGATGGCCAAGCCGAGCCCCGTGCCGTCGGGTTTGGTCGTATAGAACGGATCGAAGATCCGGGGGAGGATCTCGGGGGGGATCCCCGGGCCGGTGTCCCGCACGGTCAGTCGAACCGCCCCCTCCTCCGCGGTCGCGCGGCCCGTTTCCAGCGAGATAGAGATCTCTCCTCCGCTCTCCAGCGCGTCGCCGGCATTGGTGAGAAGGTTCATCACCACCTGCTGGAGGGCGTTGGGGTCTCCGTGAACGGGCGGGAGATTCGCGGCCATCGATCGCCGGACGGCGATGCCGCGCTTGCCGAGATCCTTCTCCATGAGGAGCAGCGTCTCCTCCACCACCTGATCCAGATGCACCGTCGTCCGTTCGATCGACGATGCGCGGGCGAAGGATAGCAAGCCGTGGGCGATCCGCGCCACCCGCTGGGCATGGCGATGGAGCACCTTCAGGTCTTCGACCACCGTGCCGGGCAACGGCTGGGCCTCGGCGTCGAGCAGCATGATCTCGATGCGGGACGAGATGATCCCGATGGGGTTGTTGACCTCGTGCGCGATACCCGCGGACAGACGACCCAGCGCCGTCAGCCGGTCGGCCTGGCGCGCCGCCCGCTCCATGGCCCGGCGCTGCGTGATGTCCGTGACGAAGGCGAAGGCCCGCCGCCCCTCCTCGGTTTCGATATAGTTCAGGGAAATCTCCACCGGGAACTCCGTGCCATCGCTTTTTCTCGCCAGAAGGTCAAGTCCGAGGCCCATCGGCCGCGAGTGCGGATCGCGGAAGTATCCCGCTCGATGGTCGACGTGACGGCTCCGGAGGCGCGCGGGCAACAGCATTTCGAGAGGCTGGCCCCACAGCGTCTCTCGCGTATAGCCGAACATCTCCTCGGTCTTTCGATTCGCAGAGATGATGGTCCCGCTCTGATCCACGACCAGGATGGCGTCGGACGCCGCCTCGAAGATCGCGTGCGTCTGAGCCTCGCTTCGATGAACGGAGGCCGCGGTTCGCTTGCCCTCCGTGATGTCCCGGGCGATCTTGGAGGCGCCGATGACCCGTCCCTGAGCGTCCTTGATCGGTGCGCTGGTGAGGAGGACGTCGATCCTCCGCCCTCCTTTCGTCACCCGCACCGTCTCCAGGTGGTCGATGACCTTCCCCTGCCGGATGCGCTCGAGGATCTGTGTCTCCTCGCCCATGCGCTCCTCGGGGATGATGCGCGTGATGGGTTGGCCGATCATCTCCGCCTCGCGGTACCCGAAGATCCTCTCGGCGGCAGGGTTCCAGGCGGTGACGATTCCATCCAAGGTCTTACCGATGATCGCGTCGTCGGATGACCTGACGATCGCAGCCAGCCATAGATCGGTGTCTTTGTGTGGACTCATGTCTGCGGTCATGCGAGGACCGTACCCAGGGAGGCTAGCTTCCTAGAACCACAGCCGGGCTCGAGCACAGCGTGGATGGTACACCGGATGAAGATGGACATCGCCTGGATATCCTCCGCGTGCCACCGTGCCGTAGCTACCTTCGTCTTCACGCCTCCATCCAGGCGGAGGCGCTTCCGGATCGTGTCCCGCTCGACCTGAATCTCCGGCAGTACCTCCTCCTTCCTGAAGAACATGACGAGCCTTTCGTGCCTTCCCGTCTCCTTGTCGACCTGGGACGGCAGAGCCTCAGCTGTACCACCGGTACCCCAAGCAAAGGGTGGACCGTGCAGGTCAACTTGTTGATCTTCCGCCGCGATCTCACACGGTGTGCGTGGCACATGCATTGCTCCCCGGTAGACAGTGGCGCGGAACAGCGCCGATACGCTCGTCATCGAACAACGCGGAAAGGCGGCCCTCCATGCAACTGCCTTGGCTCATGAACCAGATCGAGACGCACGCGGAGCAGCTGAGCGAGCAAGTCATCCAGGCGGTGCGTACGAGCCCGCGGACGAGGTCGATGGGCGAGCTGTCGGAGGCGGAGCTCAAGTCGCGGTTCTTCGATCTTTTCCGCAACTTCGGTCGATGGCTCTCAGAGAAGAACGAGGACGAGATCGAGGCAACGTATGGTGAGATCGGCCGGCGGCGGTGCCGTGAGGGGATGCCCCTGAACGAGCTGATCTATGCCCTGATTCTCGTCAAGGAGCACACCTGGGGCTACGTGGTGAAGAACGTGATACCGGCCTCGGAAGGCCGTCTCTACGAGGAAGAGCTTCTCGGCGAGATGTTGGGCAAGTTCTTCGACCGGGCCCTCTATCACACGGTCAGAGGATACGAGGAGACCTGGATCAAGGAGGCGTCACTCCGTCTGCTCGCCGGTCCGCCCGCGGCGGCACGGAGCGCCACCACGGGCATCGCGAGAGCGATTCTCGGCGAGCTGGAAGCTCGGAGGGGCGTGCTCGACAACGATGGCCGTTTGCGCGCGGTGACCTTCATCATCAAGCTGGAGCCGCCCGGCACCGTCCGGTCCCTCACGTTCCAGCAGGAAAGCCACACCGAGGGAGGGCGTCGCTAATGTCAGTCGCGCCGAGCGAACCGGAGACGAAGCTTGCGCGTAGCCTGGACCTGTCGAACAAGTTTGCCACCGTCTTCCGGACGCGGGCCGGACGCGGGCCAGACTCGCGCAGGAGCACTTGACCGAGCGAGTCCAGCGGGCCTTCCGCGAGCAGATGGCCGGCGCTTCGCTGGAGCCGATGCTGCCGTGGGATCTCGCCATGACGACCTCTCGATCTCGCGCTGCGTCGCCGCGGCCGACGAGGCCATCGCCATGATCCGGGAGCACCACGGCCAGTGGGGGCGCGCGAGGCCGCCCGCCCCGCCTGCAGATGGCAAGAGATGACCCGAGCGAAAACGCGCATCGTCGTCGCTGCGGTGCTCCTCGGGCTCGTCATCGGCGGCGGCATCGCCGCGCGCTGGTGGCACCGCAAGCCCAGCAATGTCCTGGCCGCTTCGGGCACCATCGAGGCCACAGAGCTCCATCTGAGCTACAAGGTCTCGGGGCGACTGATCGAGCGACCGGTGGACGAGGGCAGCCGCGTGAAGGAGGGCACGCTGATCGGCCGCCTCGAGAGCCAGGATCTCGAGGGCGAGGTCGAGCGGCTCCGCCAATCCCTGCGCTCGACGGAGACGCAGCTTCCGCTGCTCCGCACGGCCATCATCCAGCAGGAGCAGCTCACGGCCAGCCGGATCAACCAGGCCCGCGCCAGCCTCGCCGCGCGCAACGAGTACCTGGCCCAGCTCAAGGCCGGGTCCCGCCGGCAGGAGGTCCGGGAAGCCGAAGCCATGCTCCGGCGCGCCAAGGCGAACCTCGACAATGCCGAGGCGGACTACAAGCGCATGCAGTCGCTGTACGACCAGCAGCTGATCGCCCAGCAGCAGCGAGACACGGCGTGGACCGCATACCAGGTGGCGGTCCAGGAGCACCAGGCGGCCCTGGAGCGCCTGGACATGATCACGGAAGGTCCGCGGCCGGAGGAGATCCGGCGCGCGGAGGCAGACGCGAGCCAGGCCCGTGCCTCCCTCATCGAGGCGCAGGCGGGCGAGCTCGACATCGTTTCGAAGAAGCAGCAGTTGGCCACGCTGGAGGCGAATGTCCGGCGCGATGAGGCGGCGCTGTCCGTGGCCCAGGCCCAGCTCGGCTACACCGTGCTCCTGAGCCCGCAGGCCGGCATCGTGC
>JBKOVG010000262.1:0-6721 GCA_046723845.1 Candidatus Methylomirabilota bacterium
GCACCAGCTGCCACGGCTCGGTCATCCGGGTCGTCAGCGAGACGCCCACCGCCAGCAAGGCGAGGGACGTCAGCACGATCCGGCGGGCGCCGAAGCGGTCCACCAGCGCCGCCGCAAACGGTCCCATCAGGCCGAACAGCACGAGGTTGACCGAGACGGCCAGCGAGACCGTGGCGCGCGTCCAGCCGAAGTCTCTTTCCAGCGGGACCATCAGCACACCCGGAGCGGATCGGATGCCGGCCGCGCCCAGCATGGTCACGAACACCACGCCGGCCACGATCCAGCCGTAGTGGACGTGGCGATCGGGCCGTGAGGCGGCAGTGGTCATGGAACCGTCCTCCGTCGACTCATGCCCACGACGGTGTGCCAGCGTCAGCGCAGGCATAGTTGACGACAACCGCGGCGCCCTCGGCCGCCAGCTGCCTGGCAACGGCGGCGCCGATCCCCCTGGAGGCGCTGGTCACGATCGCCACGGTGTTCTCGAGCTTGCTCATATTCTTCGTCCCCTCTCTGGACTCGGGCGTCCCGTCCATGCCGGCGTCGATTCGTCGAGAGCTCCTTCCTGCCCTTTCAGATGCTGGCCGGGATCAGCAGGATTCGTCATCACATGCATATGCATGGATGATCATGTGTCTACATACAGTTAGCTTGCCTGTCAAGGTCGCGGCTGATAGCATGGCGTCATGCAGCAACGCCGGACGCCCGGGACCACGGTCAGGAACGCCTCCGCCTCTCCCCTGTGTTTGCAGCGCGCTTCGCATTGTCAGCCGGGCTGTGACCCAGCTCTACGCGGGCCACCTAGTGGCGACTCCGACACGTCCAAGGGCGACTGGAGAGCAGCCGCGCATCCACGCCATGTGGATCGAGGCCCGCTCCCGAGTGATCCACTCGCGGGTGCCGACACTTTTTTGGGCGTGACGGGATTGGGCGGTGCGAGCCGTCCCTTGCCTGAGCGGGAAGAGAACGGCCTCGACTCTCTGCAACGAGGCTCAGGCGCCCACGGCCGAAATGGCCGTGGCCCCGCCGTCGATCAGGAAGTCTGCCCCGACGACGTACGCAGAATCGTCCGACGCGAGGTAAACCGCAAGCTTCGCGATTTCCAACGGATCGGCCAACCGCTTGCTTGGGTTGTTGGTGCGGAGGATGTCCTTAACCACCTCGCCCTGCTCTTTGCCTGGGACGCGACCGAACATCGCCGTGTCCGTCGGGCCTGGGCTCAGGGTATTCACGCGAATCCCCCGGTCCACAAGTTCGGCGCTGAGGATTCGAGCGAGATTGACGACCGCGGCCTTGCAGGTCGAGACGATCGAGGTTGTCGGCCACCCCCTGCGCGCGGTAACAGACGCATTGATGATTACAGACGAGCCTCGCCGGAGTAGCGGCAAGGCTTTTTGAATCGTGAAGTAAGCCCCTTTGAAATTGACGGCTATCACCTTGTCGAAGCTTTGCTCTGTCACCTCTTCGAACAACCGGAAATCGCTGTAGCCTGCATTTACGAAGATGCCGTCCAGGTACCCGAACTCCCGCTTGATCGTGGCGAACATCGTGTCGAGGTCGGTGAGACTGCTGACGTCGGCGCGAACCGCGAGACTTCCGGCTCCAAGCGTCTCCTTGGCCGCCTGCAGCGACCCCTCATTCAAGCCGCAGATGGCTACGCGCGCGCCCTCCCTGTCGAATTCCTGCGCTGCGGCCAGCCCGATCCCGCTGTTGCCGCCGGTGATAAGGATATTCTTGTTCGCTAGTCTACCCATTGTCGTCACTCCTATCCCTTTCGTCCGCCCCTGTCTCCACCCCGGGGTCACCGGGACGCGCTGGGCCCCGCTGCGGGGTGTCTTTGCCATCCGCCCCCCAGCGCTTTGTACACCTGGACCACGGCCGCGAGCTGATCCCGCGCGGCCGAAGTGAGCTCCAGCTCCGCGCTGAAGAGCTGCCGCTCCGCGTCGAGGACGTCGAGCTGGGTGGCGAGCCCCCCCTCGTAGCGGAGAGTCGCCAGCGAGAGCGCCCGGCGGGTCGCCGCCACGCGGCGCTCACGCTCGGTGCGGATCTCCCGCACTTTCCGGTGGAAGACCAGGGCGTCCTCAACCTCCCGGAACGCTTGCTGGATCGCCTGCAGATACTGCGCGGCCGCCTGCTGCTGGCGCGCCTCACTGGCCTTGACGGTGTTCTTGATGCGCCCCGCCGTGAACAGCGGCACGGTCATGGTGGGACCGACTGCCCAAAACCGCGACCCCGCGGTGAAGAGGTCGGACAACGAAACGCTCTCCACGCCGAACAGGCCGGTGAGCGAGATCTGGGGGAAGTACTCCGCCTTGGCGACCCCGATCCGCGCGTTGGCGGCGACGAGCGTCTGTTCGGCCTGACGGATGTCGGGCCGCCGCTCGAGCAGAGCCGACGGCAGCCCCGGCGGCACCTCCGGCGGCAGGCGTTGTCCGTCGAGCGGAGACCCGCGCGTGACGGGACCGGGATTGCGGCCGAGGAGGACGTTCAGCCCGTTCTCGGTCTGGACAATGCGGCGCTCGACGTCGGGCACGGTGGCCGCGGCCACCGCCACTTCGGCCGCCGCCCGCTCGACGTCGAGCTCGGTGGAGAGTCCGCGCTCGAAGCGGCGGCGCTGGAGCTCGAGCGATGCCTGGCGGGTCTGGAGTGTGCGGCGCGCGATCTCCAGCTCCTGGTCCAGCTCCAGCAAATCGAAGTACGTCCGCGCCACATCGGCGACCAGCGTCATGAGGACGCCGCGCCGGTTCTCCTCGCTCGCCAGCAGTTCTGCGCGGGACGCCTCGGTCGCCCGCCGCAGCCGCCCCCACAGGTCCAGCTCGAAGGTGAGGTCGATATCGGCCTGCCAGACGTCCCCGGTGAAGGTGTCGCGCCCCGAGTCGTGGAGGGAGGGGCCATTCTTCGAGAACGGGCGGGCGTACTGGTAGCTGGCCCCGGCGGTGACCTCCGGGAACTGAGCGGCGCGCGTGATCCCGAGCCGAGCGCGCGACTCGAAGACCCGCGCCACCGCGACCTGGAGGTCACGGTTGGCCACGACCGCGGTACTGATCAGCTTGTGGAGTGTCGAGTCCTCGAAGAGCTGCCACCATCCGAGGTCGCCGAGCGAGTCGGTGCCTTCTGGGCCATTGCGCCAGTCCGCCGGCACGTCGACCTCGGGGCGTTTGTAGTCGGGGCCTACCGTGCAGGCGGCGAGCCAGGCCACGACGACCAGCACTGTCGCCACGCATTGCGATGGTCTCATCGCGCGCCGAGCCCGGGGCCAGCGTTCCCGGACCCTCCTTGGATCGGAGTCAGCGCGGCGGCCGGCACCGTCGTCCTCTTGTGCCTCAATATGAAGCGCTCGCTGACGTAAAAGGTCACCGGGATGATGAAGATGGCGATGATGGTCGCCGCCATCATGCCCCCGACCACCGTCGTGCCCAGGATCTGCCGCGAGTTCGCCCCGGCGCCGGTCGAGACCACGAGGGGCAGGACGCCGAAGACGAAGGCGAACGACGTCATGAGGATGGGGCGGAGCCGGAGCCGGGCGCCGGCCAGCGCGGCGTCGGCGAGCGGCGCGCCGCGCGCGTGCTCCTCCTTGGCAAACTCCACGATGAGGATGGCATTCTTGGCGGCGAGGCCGATCACCATGATGAGGCCGATCTGCGAGAAGACATCCAGGTTGAAGCGGCGGAGCCAGAGCGCCCCAAGGGCGCCGAAGACGGCGATGGGCGTGCCCAGGAGGACGCCGAAGGGCAGGGTCCAGCTCTCGTACTGGGCGGCCAAGAGCAGGAACACCACCAGCAGCGAGAAGCCGAAGACGGCGGCGGCGGGGATGCCCTCCGCGGCCACCTTCTCCTGGAACGACATGTCCCGGTAGTCAAAGCCCATCTCGCGCGGCATGGTCTGCGCAAACACTTCCTCGAGCGCCCGCATTCCGTGCCGGGTGCTGTAGCCGGGCGCGAGGGTTCCGTTGATCTGGGCCGCGCGGTACTCGTTGAACCGGATGGTAAACTCCGGGCCGTTGACCGGCTTCATCGTCACCAACGTCGAGAGCGGCACCGTCTGTCCCGCCGCGTTGCGCACGTAGAACTGGCCGACGTTCTCTCCTCGGGTGCGAAACTCGCCCTCGGCCTGGACGTACACCTGCCAGACTCGCCCGAACCGATTGAAGTAGTTCACGAAGGTGCCGCCCAGGAACGCCTGGAGGGTCTGGTAGACGGCGGGGAGGCTGATGCCGTGTTTGAGCACCTTGTCCCGGTCGACCTCGGCGTAGAGCTGCGGCGCGCTCGGCAGCAGCGTGGTGAAAAGCCGGGCGAACTCGGGTCGCTTGCGCGCGGCCTCCAGGAACCTGGCCGTGTTCTCAGCCAGGAACGCGGGGTCCCTGCCGGCGCGGTCCTCGAGCATGAAGGTCACGCCGCCGGCGGTGCCGATACCCGGGATGGCGGGCGGGGCGAAGGCGAACGCCTGCGCGTCGGGAACGCTCGCGAGCCGCCGGTTCAGGTCGCGCATGATGACGGGGGCGGTGAGCCCCTTCTTGTCGCGCTCGTCCCAAGGCTCCAGGCTGACGAAGTAGAACGAGTTGAAGGTCGTGGAGACGTTGCTCAGCAGGCTGAAGCCGGCGATCCCCGTGGAGTACTTCACGCCCGGCGCGTCCTTGAAGATGGCGTCGAGCTTGTCGTTGACGGCCGCCGTCCGCTCGAGGGAGGCCGCGACCGGGAGCTGCAGGTTGACGAAGAAGTAGCCCTGATCCTCCTCCGGGATGAAGCCGCCCGGCAGCCGCGAGGCGATGAGGCCCGCGAAGACCGCGACGAGGACGAGGAAGACCATCGAGAAGGCGGACTTGCGGATCAGGTGGCGGCCCGCGCCCACGTAGCCGTTTGTCGCCCGCGCGAACCCGCGATTGAATCCCCGGAAGAACATCCCCAGCGGCCCCCGCATCTCCCGCCTCGGGCGCAGGAGCAGCGCCGACAGCGCCGGGCTCAGCGTGAGCGCGTTGAAGGCCGAGATCAGGACGGAGACCGCGATGGTGACCGCGAACTGCTGGTACATCCGCCCGGTGATCCCGGGGACGAACGCCGTCGGCACGAAGACAGCAGCCAGGACCAGGGCGATCGCCACCACCGGGCCCGAGACCTCCTGCATCGCTCGGAGGGCGGCATCCCGCGGCGACAAGCCGCGCTCGATGTGCCGCTCGACCGCCTCGACCACCACGATGGCGTCGTCCACCACGAGGCCGATGGCCAGCACCAGGCCGAAGAGCGACAGGGTGTTGATCGAGAAGCCGAGGAAGGGGAAGACCATGAACGTGCCGACCAGCGAGACCGGCACCGCCAGCAGCGGGATCAGGGTCGCCCGGAAGCCTTGGAGGAAGATGAATACGACGATGACCACCAGAACGAGCGCCACGACCAGCGTCTTGACGATCTCGTGGATGCCGGCCGTCACCGCCAGGGTCGTGTCGAGCGCCGTCACGTACTCGAGATCGTGCGGGAAGCGTGCCTTGGCCTCCTCCATCAGCTTCGTCGCGGCCTTCATGGTCTCGACGGCGTTGGAGCCAGGCAGCTGGTAGACGGCGATGATCGCCGCGGGGCCCCCGTTGAGGCGGCCTTCCCGGTAATAGGTCTGCTCGCCCAGTTCGGCGCGCGCCACGTCTCGCACCCGGATGAGAGACCCGTCGGGGGTCGCCCTGACCACGACGTTCTCGAAGTCCGCCACGCTGGCCAGCCGACCCTGCGTCAGCACGGTGTAGGTGAACGCCTGGCCCGAGGGCACGGGCTTGCCACCGACCTGGCCCGCCGGATTCACGGTGTTTTGGGCCTGAAGGGCGCTCACGATCTCATTCACCGTGATGTCGAGCTTGGCCAGGGTGTCGGGATTGACCCAGAGTCGGACTGCGTACTTGTTCGCCCCGAAGACCTGCACCTGGCCGACCCCGGGGACGCGTGTCATCGGGTCGTTGATGTTGATGTAGGCGTAATTGCTGAGGAAGAGCGGGTCATACGTGCCCTTCGGCGAATACAGGACGAACAGCCCCAGCGGGCTCGTCGTGGACTTCCTGACTGTCACACCCTGGTTGATGACATCTGAAGGCAGCTGCGAGGAGGCCTGCGAGTACCGCATGTTCACGAGCACCTGGTCGGTGCTCGGATCGGTGGTGACGTCGAAACTCACTCGGAGATCCATCGCGTTGCCGCTGGTCGCGCTGGTCGAGTACATGTAGAGCATGTTGTCCACGCCGCTCATCTGCTGCTCGATGGGCGTGGCCACCGACTGCTCGAGCGTCAGGGCGTCCGCGCCGGGGTAGGTGGCGGTGAGCCGCATCTCGGGCGGGGCGATGTTCGGGTACTGCGCGATGGGGAGTTGGACCATGACGACCAGACCGATGATCACCATGAGGATGGAGATGACCATTGCCACGATGGGCCGGTCGATGAAGAACTTGGCCATGGGGTGCTCCGGCCCGAGCTAGCTCGAGGAGCCCGGGGGCGTGGGAGCGCCCGCTCGCCCGGTCTTGGCCACCGCGGGCTTGACCTTCGCGCCAGCCTTCGCCTTGTCGAATCCCGCCACGACGACGCGCTCGCCCGGCTTCAACCCGTGCTCGACGATCCAGAGAGCGCCGACCCGCGAGCCGAGCTCAACCTTTCGCACGTCCACCGTCTCGTCGGCCCCGACCACGGCGACCTGATGGATCCCCTGAAGGTCCTGGACGGCCCGCTGGGGGATGAGGAGCGCGTCCTTCTTGAGA
>JBKOVG010000064.1:0-3767 GCA_046723845.1 Candidatus Methylomirabilota bacterium
GGCGGGGAGCGCTCCGGCGGAGTGGGACCCCCGAAGCCTGTGCGCAGCCCGGAGGGCGGCGATTCAGGCGAGTGGGTGACGCAGCTGGAGCGCTCCCCCGCCCCCGACGACGGGCCCCGATCCGCCTGGCGTTCCGCGTTCGTGAATAATCCAGGCTAGAGGCGTTCGCGCAGCTCCTCACGAGGTGAGAGCGGGGGACATCATGCGAAAGACCATCACGGGCACGGGCGGGATGCTGCTCCTCCAGACGCTGAAGGACGCCGGCGTGGAGTACCTGTTCACCAACCCCGGCTCCGCGGAGACGGGGATCTTCGCGGCCATCGCCGAGGACGGCGATCAGCGGCTGGTCGTGGGCAAGCACGAGGGGCTGGTGGCGGCCATGGCCGACGGCTATCACCGCCTCTCCGGCAAGGTGGGCGTGGTCATCGCGCACGTGATGGGCGGGTCGTACCAGCTCGCCGGCCAGCTCTTCAACGCGCAGGTCGCGGGCTCCGCGCTGCTCGTCATCGCGGGGGACTGGGCCTCCGAGCTCCAGGACTACCGCGGCCTCGCTCCCTTCCCCGGCCTGAGCCAGGCGGAGTCCATGCGTCCCATCACCAAGGACGCGCGGGCGGCCTACAACGTGCACGCCAATCCCGCGGCCATCACCGTGGCGACCACCCGCGCCCTCCGCGAGGCGGTCACCCCCCCCACCGGCCCCGTGTATCTCTCCATCAGCGCGGAGCTGCTCAATCGCGAGGGGCTGGAGGCGCAGATCGGTGAGGGCGCTCAGTACCAGATCGAGCGGCCGGGGCCGGCGCGGGCGCAGACGGTGGAGGCGATCGCACGCCGGCTCGGCGAGGCGCAGTGCCCGGTGCTGATGTTCGGCGACGATGTGTGGCGCGGCGGGGCGCAGGGGGAGGCGGTGCGGCTGGCCGAGTTGCTGGAGGCGCCCGTCTTCGCGAGCCGGCAGATCTTCGTGAACTTCCCCTCGCGGCATCCGCTCTACTGCGGCATGTATCCCGTGTCCAAGGACTTCGAGAAGGTTTCGGGGCTCAAGCCGGACCTCCTCTTCCTCGTGGGCTGCCAGGGCGTGCACGGCGCCGTCACCGAGCCCGCCGTGATGCAGATCGGCCCGAACCCGCTCCTTATGGGCCGCCACTATCCTCTCGACCTCGCCGCGCAGTGCGAGCTGCGAGAGACGCTGGGCGCGCTCTGCGAGGCGGTGAAGCGTCTGCATCCGTTCGAGAAGGTGCAGGGCTGGGCGCGCCAGCGCGCCAAGGTGCGCACCTACGCCCAGCTCCTCATCGAGCGCGAGGAGAACCTCGTGCGCGAGCATGAGCACGATCCCGTGGTGCACCCGGCCGTGCTCGAGGCGCACCTGGCCGACATCCTGCCCCGCCAGAGCGTCATGGTGCAGGAGAGCTCGACAGCCCGCACCACTCTCCTCCGCCTCGGCCACGAGGGGATGGCCTGGACGCGGAGCGGCGGCGGCTCGCTCGGATTCGGCGTGGGCGCAGCCATCGGCGCCAAGATCGCGGTGGGACGCGAGCGCCCGGTGGTGCTGAACCTGGGCGACGGCGCCCTTACCTACAGCGCGGCGGGCTTCTGGTCCATGGCCCGCTACAACACCGCCGTCCTTACCGTGGTCTCCAACAACGAGAGCTATCAGATCGTGCGCCACAACTGGGCGCGCGAGATGCCGGACAGCAAGATGATCCGCGAGGGAAAATACCCCGGGCTCTTCCTGAGCGCGCCCGCCGTCGACTACGTGGGGCTGGCGCGCTCGCAAGGCGTGGACGGGGAGTGCGTCACCACCGTGAAGGATCTGGAGCCCGCGCTCCGTCGCGGCATGGACGCCATCACCAAGGAGAACCGGCCCTACATGGTCGAGGTGGCGGTGGCGCGCGAGGGCATCGGCGCCGACTCGACCTGGTACCAGGACTGGAGGCTCTAGCCCGCCTTCGAGCCGTCGCCCTCCGTGCTCTCTCCCGGCTCGTCGGAGTCTGTCCTCCTGCTCTCGAAGGTCGCGCTGTCGGCGGGATTCACCCTCGGCGGCACCGCCGCCGTGGAGCGGCTGGGGCCGCGCGTGGGCGGCCTCGTGGCCGCGGTGCCCCAGCTCGCGGTGGCGTCGCTCATCTTCTTCGCCATCGAGCCGGGCCGGGGATCGTCCAGAAGGCGCTCTCCGCACTACGGCCACGATGTGGTCAAGCCTTTCATCAAGATCTTTCGCGCGGGAATCTTCGGGGTCTGCCTCTTCAACCTCGTGGCCTGGCTCTCCCTGGAGCGGCTGGGGCTCGCGTCCACCATCGTGCTCGGCTACGGCGTGGACATCGCCTATCTCGCCACAGTGGCCTGGGCGCGCGGACGGAGCCGCTGAGGTGAGCGCGCTCGCGCCTCGGCGCGTCGTGGTGTGCGGTGCGGGAGTGATCGGGGCCGCAGTGGCGTACTTCCTCACCCTTCGCGGCATCGCCGTCACCGTCGTCGAGCGCACGGGGGTGGCCTGCGCCGCCTCGGGCAAGTCGGGCGGCTTCATCGCCCTCGACTGGTGCGACAACTCCGAGCTGGGCCCCCTTGCCCGCGTGAGCTTTGCGCTCCACGTGCGACTCGCCGAGGAAATCCGCGCCGACTACGGCTA
Source organism: Candidatus Methylomirabilota bacterium (assembly GCA_046723845.1). Lineage (GTDB taxonomy): Bacteria > Methylomirabilota > Methylomirabilia > Rokubacteriales > CSP1-6 > AR37. The sequence continues at coordinate 2,618 of JBKOVG010000064.1, forward strand.
CCGGCGCATGGACACCTTCACGGTGGCGGCGCGCGAGCACGGCACGGTACCGGGCGGTCATCGCATTCCCGCTCCGGGCTGGATCGACGGCGAGACAGTGGTCGCAGGAATGCTGGGCTCTCCCGACACCACGGCACAGGTGCACCCTGCGCGCTTCACCCGCGCCCTGCTCGATGCCGCGCTCGCCCGCGGCGGCGAGCTTCGCATGGGCCGCGTCGACGGCGTCTCCGTGGCGGGCGGCGTCGCCCAGGGTGTGATGGTGGACGGCGAGCCGCTGCGCGCCGACGTGGTGGTGCTGGCCATGGGACCGTGGACGGGACGCGCGGCGCGACTTCCCTCCTTGCCGCCGATCCACGGGCTCAAGGGCTACAGCGTCACCCTCGATGCGCCGGACGTCCCCGCCCACGCGCTCTTCATGGACTATCGCCTGGCCGGTGGCCGCGCGCTGGAGCCCGAGATCATCCCGCGTCCCGACGGCGAGGTGTACGTGTGCGGAATGGCCGACCGCCAGCCCCTGCCGGACTCGGCGGAAGGCGTCGAGGTGAGCGAGGCGGCCTGCGACGTGCTCGCGCGCGCAGCGGGTCGCGTCTCTACGGAACTGGCGGGCGCCGTCATCACGAGGCGCCAGGCCTGCTATCGTCCAGTCACCGACGACGGCCTGCCCTTCATCGGCGCGGTGCCGGACGTGCGGAACGCCTTCGTGGCCACCGGGCATGGCCCGTGGGGCATGCTCAACGCGCCCGCCACGGGTCTCGCCCTCGCAGAGCGCATCGTCGACGGGCGCGCCACCAGCATCGACCTCCGGCCCTTCGACCCGGCGCGGCTCCCGCCCGCCCACAGGTAGGTGCTATGCTCACGCCTCGCGAGACATCGCAAAGGAGAGCTCACCCATGCACATCGTCGACTCGCAGGTGCATCTCTGGGCCGCCGAATCCCCCGACCGTCCGTGGCCGCCGGGGCGCGCGCAGGAAGCGCAGAAGCCCTACCCCATCGTCAAGGAGACGATGCTCTTCCAGATGGACCTGGCCAAGGTCAGCCGCGTGGTCATCGTGCCGCCATCCTGGGAGGGCGATCGCAATGATCTCGCCCTGGACGCCGCGCGCAGCTACCCGGACCGCTTCGCCGTGATGGGCCGGCTCGCCGTCCAGAA
>JBKOVG010000201.1:0-5262 GCA_046723845.1 Candidatus Methylomirabilota bacterium
TCCGCGCGCACCATCTCAGCCGGGCACGCGTTCGTGCAGAACCTGCGCCGCGGCCACTACGCGATCACTGCCGACCTGCCGGTGCATGATCGGGTCCGCGTCGCATTCGACGAGCTGGCTTTGTCCCTCTGACCGACAGCAGCGAACTGCCGGCCATCCCGTCCCGGCACGCTGTGCCTGCGCCTAACGCAACAGCGCCTCAGGCCCCCTCGCGGGTCACGGACGCCATCACGCGCAGACCGGTACTCAACCGTGCCCCGTGGAGCGGCAGGTTAGCGCTGGTTGCGCCAGATGAGGCGGTGAACGCCGAGGTAGCGCGGCAGTGACCGTAGTCCGGGGATGAACGGCAGCAGGATCAGGCCCAGGGTGAGGACGGCCATCAGGGCCCACACGAGTGCGTCAGCGTTGTCGGAGGTGGAGAACGGCTTGACCTGGTACCAGAAGGTATACAGCCACATCCACGGCTGGCCGGGGTAGTTGGCGGTTTCGTTCATCATGCCCCACTGGTCCCCACCGAGGTGGTCGGCGCGGGCCTGGTCTTCGAGGTAGGCGCCGTCGGCGAGCAGCAGCAGCGGCTTCGTTTCGTCGGATACGTAGAACGTCGTGCGCGACGTCAACAGCCCTTCCAGCCCGCCGCTACGGGCGAGGGTGAGGAACCGTGCCGCGAGGATCGGGACGGGTCCGTAGTCGCCCGGCTTTACCTTGCTTGGATCGCCGTCGGGTGCGGCGGCGAGCGCGTCGGAGTAGTCGCCCGCCCACCTGGTTTGCTGGTCCGCGCCCGCGCTGTGCCACGTCCGCAGGGCGAGGGTCAGGGCGGGGTCACCGGTGATGGTGCTCAGCGGCTCGATGACGAGGTCGTTGGCGCTGTTGATAGGGATGCGCACGCTGCCCCAGCGTTGCAGCGGCAGTGGTCCTAGTTTCTGACCGTCGCTGGCCCGGTTGTACGGCGCGCCGTAGCCGGCGCTGGTGGTGGTGCCGGCGAGTTCGCCGGCGGCGGTCGCGACGACGTCGTTCGGGGCGGCGTTGGCCCAGTCCGCGAGTGTGATCGCCTTGCGGTCCGGGGAGGAGAACACCACCGCGAGCAGCACCGTCAGCGCCCCGACCACGGCCACGGCGATGACGAATTCCTTCACCAGGTCGTACCGGCGGGTCGGAAACAGGTGCGTGTCCGGCGTCGACCGGCGACGCCGCCGACCAGGTGATCTGCCGTCGTGACTCACTGCGACACGTCCGCGGACTCGGCGGTCTTCGCGCCCCCGGTTGGTCCCTGCGCGGCTTCAGCTGGCGACTCCGCGGGGACAGACAGGGCGCGCTCAGGTGGCTCCGCATCGATCGGCGGCACGACGCCGTGCCGGCGGACCAGAATCACATGCAACACGACCAGCAGACCGACGATGAGCGGCAGCAACATGATGTGCCACATCAGCATCTGGCCGGTGTTCAGCACGTTGAACACCGAGCCGACGCCGACGGAGTTGAGCCCGTCCTTGGCCTGAGTGGAGATCCATTGCGAGTCGAAATTCGTCTGCGACAGGTACCCGGTGAACGCTGTCGCGATCGAGCCGACGAACGCGACCGCGCCGATGATCCAGGTCAGCGCCCGCTTGCCGCGCCACGCCGCCTTGAAGAACTCCCCCCACAGGTGGATCACCATGAAGACGAAGAACAGTTCGACGCTCCACAGATGAGTCGAATTGAAGAAGTGGCCCACCGAGGACGTGTGCCACCACGTCGGGCCGCCGATAATGAGTACCACGCCGGAGGCGAGCACGTACAGCAACGCCGCGAGCGTGGCCACACCGAAGACATAGATCCACGAATGGACGTATGTCGGCTGGCGATCGGGCAACCACTGCCCTGCCGGCACGGTGCGCCTTATCCGGTTGCGCAGCCGTACTGTCCAAGACGTCGACTGCTGCTCAGTACTCACCGCGATCCTCCTCGTCCGGGCCGCCGCCCTTACCCCCTGGGAACGGAAGTACAAGCGCGAGCACGAAGATCACCAGCATCAGCACGATGATGACGAAGTTCGTCAGCGAGATCTGAATCACGCCCCAGTGCAGGAAATAGGCATGCCTCGACAGCACACCGTCCGCGCTGGGCATCACACTCGTTGACCATGTGGCAACGGCGACTCTCATCGACCGCCTCCCGATTGAGCGTGACAAGTAGAAACCGGTGAACCAGCCGCCCGGAAGCAACGTTCCCATCAGCACTCCGCCGCACCGAGCGAGTCCGCAGACTGCTAGTCTGTCCTTACGATCTTGATCGGGCAATGACCTGCTCGGTTCGCTCTAGCCCGGCTTGGATGACCAACCTTTGACGTTGATCTTGAGTTTCTGTTGATGTACGGCGGTGTCGGGAGCAGGCTCGTGACAGGGCCGCAGCTTGCTCCACCCTTGATGCATAAAGGCATCCACGTCGCGTAGGGCGGCCGGCCCGGGCTCTCGGGGTAGGGATTTCAGCGCAGTGAGGGCGGCCCCCACAACATGGGCGGGGTGCCCAGCCAGGTGAAGTGTGTCGCCAGCGCAGGCCGCAGCCATGTCGGTGTGTCTACCTTACGTCGCGTACCCGGCGGACCGAACCACGCGCTCGGCGGCCAGAGGCGCAGCCTCACTGGGAGGCCGCTCAACAAAGCGCGTTCGGCTGGAGGGGCTGGGGCCTGCCGGAGCTCAGGCGGTCTTGGTCGCGAGCCATAACCGTGGTCTGGCACCGTGCTGGGTCGCTGCGTCGTTGCGATCGTCGCTGACGAGAGCCGTGGGGTAAGCGGCGGTTGGTCGCGCCAGCCACCCGGTGTCGCGGCGAGTGAGGCCAACAGCGAGGAGGCGGGGGAAGTTGATCTGGGACCGCCGCCGCCGCAGCGCTGGGGCAGGCGGCAACGGGCAGGCCCGGTCCCAGCGGTTCTCGCAGCCCTTGTCGGCGTCTTGCCTGACCGGCGGTAGCGGGGGCGCCCATCCGGTGCCACCATTCGACCGACAGACCCCTGTGCGAGTAGTCGGCACCTCGCACGAACGGGACCGGGTCGGCTCACGGCGTCTCTGACAGCACGTCGGCGAGCCGGCGCCGCCGCGAGGCCGGTGTCTTGGGTGCCCGGCCGACCCGCAGCAGCACGTGCGGGTTCATCTCCATTGCGAGCTCGCCGCGCAGCAGCTGCCGGGTGCGCGGCACCTCGATGACCTGCGTGAACAGGCTCGCGACGTAGCCGCGCAAGGTCGCCTCGAGCAGCACCCGTTCCAGCGCCTCGCCCGCGCGCAGCCACGCCGCTGGCTGATCCTGCAAGGTCCCGAGCAGAAGCAGGCACTGGTTCAGGCTCGACTGCGTCTTGGTGGGCAGCCAGCCCAGACCGTGGGTGTCGAAGTCGCGGATCGGGATGTCGTCGCCCGAGCCGGCGTCCACATGCGGGACGGCTGTGGCTGGGACACCGTCGCGACGCGCGGAGTCGGCACTGGTCCAGGCACGCAGTTCGGCGCGATACGCCGGGTTGGCGTTCTCCTCGCGGTCCGCCTCTTGGCTCAATCGCGCCGTTGCCAAACGGTGCTCCGGTTTGGTGATCTCGATCAGCTGAGCATCCTCCGCAGCCGCCGCGGCAACCAGGGTCTGCACCACCTCCGGCGGCACCGGCTCGTCGGCGAACCGGCGCCGGTTGGACTGGCGCAACTCGATCACCGCGTCCAGCCGCCGCAACGGAAGCCACTCGACCGGCTGACTCGGAAGACTCAGCAGCGCTATCGCGCCGGGCTCAGCAGGGTCCGGCGAACGGTCGACGATCGCGTCGTATCCGGCGCCGGCCGACGCCACCCGCGCGTTGAACAGCGCACAACCGCAGCTGATCAGCAGCTGCCGGCCCGACGGGTCGAGTACCCGCAGCTTGCGAGTCCAGTCGGCGTAGATCTCCAGCACGCCCTTGCCGATGACGAACCGCCACGGCTGGGTGTTGTGCACCGACGGCGCCAGCGTCGCGCGGACCGCCGCCCGACGCAGCGCCTGCACCTGCCCAAGATCCGCAGAGGGTGTCATCGTCATCACAGCTCCCCCGGTCGTGTCCACCCCGACAATGCGCTGCCCGAGGTGATCGCGGCAAGGGCGAAGGTTCCCACACAAGGGTAGGGCCAGCGACCAAATGCCGAGGCGGCGCGACCGCCACCACAGCTCTGCGGGGCAGACGGGTGGTGCGTGGGTTCAGTCGAGCTCGCCGGGGTGATCGCGCACTAACCGGTACAGCTCCCCGCGGCGGGCCGACGTAGGCCGGCACCGGCCGAGAGCGGGTTGAGCACGACCGCGGTCCTGGCGATGACCAGGCTAGTCGCCCCGCATGTTCACATGTCGGCGTTTGACGAGACTGTCGATCTACGAGGTTCCCTTGACGCGCGGGCGTGGTGGCTGGCGGAGCACGACCCGGCAGACCCGGGGCAGACTCCCGGACTTGTGACGTTGGGTCAAGCGGCGCCAAGAAGTCGCACTGTCGTCGGTCTGCCTCCGGATCGTGCCTCCCGGTTCCCAGGTACGGCTAAGTGTTCTCCCCGAGTGTCAAGCACGGCAGATAATCCCAATGTCCATGTCCATCGGCCGGTTCGGACCGCGGTCGCTGATTGATCGGGGGCGCCGCCCATCCGAGTGCCGGGAAACCTCCGAGATGACAGCGCGCAGCGGCACGGCTCACGTGACAGGCCCGGCAACTGATCGCCGCGCTAGGTCATTTCGTTGTTACGCCGGTGACCTTCTGCCCTGTTGCTGGTAGGTGTAGCCGTGCGGGAATGGGGCGGTGTTCATCCGTGCCAGCCTGGAACTTCCTGTCCCAGTGGCCAGCGCCATCGCGCGCTTTCATGTCGCGCTCGCGCGGCATCGCCTCGACGAGGTGTCCGACGACGCCTACGCCGCGGGACTCGTCGTGTTGACCAGGGTCGGCCCGTTCGGCGAGGTAGCGGGGCTGTCGAAGAAGGTGCGCCTGGAACTACTCACTCCGCGGCAGGTCGATGACGGCGTGCGGCTGCAACTGCGCTGGGTCGCCACCGGCCCGACCGGGCAGCTATTTCCTGCGCTCGATGCCGACCTCGATCTGCTCCCAGTAGACGACCAGCATTGCGCGCTGTCGATCAACGCCGTCTACGACCCGCCGCTAGGTGCCCTCGGCGCGGGTATCGATCGGGTCTTGCTGCATCGAGCTGCTCGCGCCACCATGCGTGGACTGCTGCGGGAGCTGGGACACACCCTCACTCAGATGCGGCAGGCGCAAGGGTCTGCCGCCGTCGATCGCCTACGGCT
>JBKOVG010000115.1:0-12816 GCA_046723845.1 Candidatus Methylomirabilota bacterium
CAAGCTCAAGATGGACGCCGTCCTCCCCACCGACACCACCCTCATCGACCAGCACGTGAGCAGGGCGGACCAGATCCTCATCGGCCACGGCCACTGGGATCACATGGCGGATGTGCCCTACATCGCCAAGAAGACGGGAGCAATGGTGATCGGCTCGGAGAGCCACGCCAATCTCATGCGGGCGGCTGGCGTGCCGGAAGGCAAGATCGTGCAGGTCAAGGGCGGCGAGTACATGCAGTTCGACGGCTACACGATCGAGGTCTTCCCGAGCGTGCACTCCATGGGAGGGACCAAGAAGTACGCGGTGCCCGGCCACGTCGTTTCCGTCCCGTCGACGCCGCCCACCAAGCTCGGCGACCTGCCCGAGGGCGACACCCTCATCTACGTGCTGACCATCGGGGGCAAGTACAGCATCTTCCTCATGAGCTCGGGCAACTACATCGAGCGTGCCATCGCGGGTCTGCGGCCCGACGTGGCCCTCATCGCTCCCCTGTTCTCGAACAACACCCACGCCTTCACGCCCCGGCTCGTCAAGGCGCTCAACTATCCGAAGATCGTCCTCCCCACTCACTGGGATGACTTCGAGGCTTCGCTGTCGGAGCCGCCCAAGGATCTCCGCGGCATCTACGGCGACGTGGCCAATCTGGACCTCTGGGTGAAGGAGATGAAGACGGTCTCGCCGAAGACCCGGATCATCACCACATCGTACTTCGGGTCGTACGCGCCGTAGCGCCGCGCCGCTCGGCGGCCTAGGTCCACCCCGCATCGACGACGAAGTTCTGTGAGGTGATCATCCGCGCATCGTCCGAGGCGAGGAAGAGCACCATGTTGGCGAGGTCGTCGGGCTTGAGCCGGCCGCGCAGGCATTGCGCCTGGTCCATCCGCGCCTCGCCTTCTGGCGTCACCCACAGCGCGAGCTGGCGCTCGGTCATTACCCAGCCCGGCGTGATGGTGTTGGCGCGGATGTTGTAGGGGCCCAGGTCGCGCGCGAGGCCTCGGGTGAGACCGTGGACTGCCGCCTTGCTCGTGGTGTAGGCCGGCATGCCGCCTGATGCCATCATCCAGGAGATGGAGCCGAAATTGATGATGGAGCCGCCGCCCAGGCGCTTCATCTGCTCGACGACGGCCTGGGTGGCGAAGAACTGATGGCGGAGATTGACGGCCACCCGCTCGTCCCAGTACTCCACGGTCACGCTCTCGATCGAGTGGCGATCGTCGCGCGCGGCGTTGTTCACGAGGGCCCCGATGTCGCCCAGCTCCGACTGCACGGTGGCGACGGCGGCCCGGAGGGCGTCGATGTCGCGGACATCGCAGCGGATGAACCGCGGAGGCGGCCCCGTGCCCTCCAGATCCCGCACCAGCCGCGAGCTGGCCGCCTCGTCGATGTCCACGAAGCCCACGAGCGCCTTCTGGCGGACGAACCCCGTCACGATGGCCGCCCCGATGCCCGAGCCGCCGCCCGTGACGAACACAACCTTGCCCTCGAGACTGGGGTAGATGGCGAGACGGGATGTCATGGTGAGTCCCCTTGGGCGCCGTTTGTCGGAGCGCCGACGCTATGCACTATCATGGGCTCTCGCCCTCCCAGATGGCGAGGGCAAAGGAAGCTCGGGGCGTCACCATAGCGTGACCCATGTCTGACCAAGGTGGCGCGAAACCTCTCCGGCGGCCGAGGGCGGCTTGGCTCGGCCCCCTCACGCGTTTGACGCCCCGAGGTGCCCCGTGTAGCTTACTCGCGTGAGGATGCCGAGGGCGGTCGCGGTACGGCACCGGCACGTCGCCGGGGCGCGGCGGCCGGCGGAGGAGCCGCGATGAGCGCCTTCATCTTCGCCTCCTTCACCGCCCTCTTCGTCACGGTCAACCCGATCAAAGGCGCGGCCGTCTTCGCCGTGCTCTCCAAGAGCCGCTCGCGGCCGCAACAACGCCGCGTCGCGATACGCGCCACCCTCGTCGCGTCAGGCATCCTGCTCATCTTTGCCCTTTTCGGCGACGACCTCCTGCGCGTCATCGGTATCAGCTTGGCCGGCGTGCGCGTGGGGGGCGGGATTCTGCTCATGCTGCTGTCCATCGACATCGTCTTCGGCCGCTCCATCGGCCCGCCCGCCTCCAAGGGAGGCGAGGGTGACGATGGCTCGGTGTTTCCGCTGGCCACCCCCATCATCGCCGGCCCCGGCGCCATCACTGCCGTGGTGGTGCAAGCCACCGAAGCGGGCAACGGCCTCGTCCAGACCGCGCTCCTCCTCGTCGCCCTCGCCGCGGTGATGCTCCTCACCGTACTCGCCTTCCTGATCGCGGGAACCATCGAGCGCTCGCTCGGCACCACCGGAATGAACGTGGTCAGCCGCATCCTCGGTATCCTGCTCGCCGCCGTCTCGTCGGAGATGATCCTGGCCGGGCTCAAGCAAAGCGGCATCTTCCACTCCGGATAGTCGCCGACCAGCCACGCGGGCGAGGTGACGCGCATCCTTGACCGCTCTGGGCGGCCAGACTACTCTCCTGGCACCTGTCTGCTCAGACGCGGGTTACCCGCGTCGAGCCATCAACCATTCGGGAGGATCGTCATGACGGTCTACGAGCTGCGCACCTACACCCTTCATGTCGGCAAGATGGGCGAGGCGGTCAAGCTGTACACCGAGCTCGGCTATCCCGCGCTCCAGAAGGGCGGCCAGGACAAGAAGCTGATCGGCTACTTCCAGGCCGACACGGGCATGATCAACCAGCTCGTCCATCTCTGGAAGTTCGACGACGACGCCGACCGTCGCGCACACTGGGCCTCGGTCTTCGCCAACAAGGACTTCGTCGAGGGCTTCGCCGTGAAGTTCCGTCCCCTGGTCGCCTCGCAGGAGGTGAAGCTCCTCACCGCGGCTCCGTGGGGACCGCATCCCTGAGCCGCGCGTCCGCCGATCCTGGAACGGCCGGCCCGCGGAGGCTTCCATGAGCAAGCTCGAGGACTACGCCACCAAATACCAGACGGTGCGCATGGAGCGGCGCAACGGCATTCTGCAGATGACGCTCCACACCGACGGCGGCCCGCTCCGCTGGGGCTTCGTGCCGCACGGCGAGCTGCCCGACGCCTTCTACGACGTCGGCCGGGACCGCGAGAACCGGGTGGTGATCATCACGGGCACCGGCGCGGAGTTCTCCGGGCCGCGGGCGACGCCCGGCACCTCGTCCTTCCCGACCCGTCCCGGCATCGAGCGCATCGACCGCATCCACTGGGAGGGTCGTCACCTCTTGATGAAGCTCCTCGACATCGAGGTGCCGGTGATCAGTGCTATCAATGGGCCGGCCTGGCGCCACTCCGAGATCCCCCTCCTGTGCGACATCGTGCTCGCCGCCGATACCGCGCAGTTCCAGGACTCGGCGCACTTTGCCTCCGACGTGGTGCCCGGCGACGGGATGCACATCGTCTACCCGCTGCTCCTCGGCATGAACCGGGGCCGCTACTTCCTCTTGACCGGGCAGACGCTCGACGCGCAGAAGGCGCTCGAGCTGGGCCTCGTGGCCGAGGTGCTGCCGCCCGACAAGCTGCTGCCCCGCGCCTGGGAGCTCGCGGAGGACCTGGCCCGCCGGCCGACTTTGCTGTTGCGCTACACGCGCCTCCTGCTCACGGAGGCCCTGCGCCGACAGATGCACGATCTCCTCGGCTACGGGCTCGGCATGGAACTGCTCGCCCTCGGCGAGAAGCCCGAAGGACCGGCCTAGCGCCCTCGCCTCAGACCGGTTCCGTCCGGCCCCACACGACGGCGAGCACCGTCGCCCCGTTCTGGGTGGTCACCGTGTGCACGCAACCGTTCGGGCGGTAGTTCATCTGACCGGTCGCCACCACGCCCGATTCGTCAGAGTTCGCGCCCTCGATGAGGAAAATCAGCTCGTCGCCCACGTGACGATGCGCCGGGAGCGTCGCCGCGGGCTCGAAGTGCGCCAGCAGGGCACGGCGCTCGGTGGCCTTGTCCTCCCAGAACCGCTTCTGGCGGACTCCGGGGCGCGCGTCGACCCACGGCACGTCGCTTAGCGTGAAGATCTGGGACGATGGAGCGTTCTCGCGCGTCGTGACGGGCTCGATGTCGCCGGTGAGCACGGCCAGCACCGTGGCGCCGTTCTTGGACGTGACGGTGTGGACGCAGCCGTTGGGACGGTAGCCCACGTTTCCGGCCGTCACCGTCCCGGACTCATCCGAGGCGGCGCCTTCGATGACGAAGATCAGCTCGTCGCCGACGTGCCGATGGAGCGGGAGCTGCGCGCCAGGCGCGAAGCGCGTCATCTGGGCACGGCGCTTCGTGGCCGGATCCTGCCAGAGGATCTTGAAGGTGATGCCGGGCTGAAATTCCTGCCACCCGAAGTCGCTGACCGCGATGATCTGTGATCGTGGGCTCGTCGTCATCGTCCGTCCTTTCGCTCCTGGGTTAGCGTCCGCGCTGCCGCTTCCGGGTGCCGGATCAAATGTGGAGCGAGCCTAGCCGGAGACGCAGAGGGGGTCAAGGTTGCGTTACACTCGCCTCCTGCTGGCGGAGGCGCTGCCCCGGACGATGCACGATGTCCTCCGCCGTGGGCTCGGCTCGGAGCGATTCGCGCGCGGCAGGAAGCCGAAGGCCTGAACAGGACGAACGCGGGAGGACACGATGGACGTCGGCCTGCAAATGGTGTTCGCCAGTTACGGCTGGACCGACGTGTCCGACGCGGAGGTCTGGGACGAGGAGCTCCGGCTCGCCCGTCTCGCCGCCGACCTGGGCTTCGACGTGCTGTGGTCGGTGGAGCACCACTTCAACGACTACTCGTTCTGCCCGGACAACCTCCAGCTCATGTCCTACCTGGCCGCGGAGTGTCCCGACGTCGGTCTCGGCACCGCCGCGGTGATCCTGCCCTGGCACGATCCTCTGCGCGTCGCCGAGCAGGTCTCCATCCTCGACCACTTGAGCCGTGGCCGCCTCCGCCTCGGCATCGGTCGCGGCCTCGCCCGGCGCGAATTCGAGGCCTTCCGGGGCACGATGGACGAATCGCGGGAGCGATTCGACGAGGCCTCGGAGATGATCATGCGCGGCCTTCGTACCGGCATCATGGAGGGGAACGGACCGTTCTACCGCCAGCCGCGGACGGAGATTCGCCCGCGCCCGACGCGGAGCTTCGACGGCCGCGTGTACGCAGTGGCCTCCTCCGACGACTCGGTGGTCTCGGCGGCGCGTTTGAACGCGCGCACGGTGATGTTCGCCGACCGCCCGTGGCCGATGCGCATGCCGGCCATCCAGAAGCACCGCGATCTCGTCCGCGAGCTGCACGGACGCGAGGCGGGACCGCCCCTGCTCGCCGACTTCTGCGTGTGCACGCCCACCATCGACGGCGCGGAGGACAAGGCGCGCCGCTACATGGGGAAATTCGTGGAGAGCAACTTCTACCACTACGAGCTGCTGGGCCCGCACTTCAGCACGGTGAAGGGCTACGACGCCTACGCGCAGAAGATCGCCATGGCCAAGGAGATCGGCATGGACGGGATCGTGTCGGCGTTCATGGAGGCCGCCGTGTGGGGCACGCCCGATCGGATTCTGCGTAAGCTCGAGGAGCGCCGGGCCATTGTGGGCCAGTTCGAGCTGGCCACGTCGTTCCGCTTCGGGGGCACCCCCTTCGATCTCGCGGAGTCGGGACTCCGTCTCTACGCCAAGGAAGTCCTCCCGGTCGTGCACTCCTGGGTGAAGGCGAGCGCCTGATGCCGGAGCTCGCCGCGGAGCAGCGTCTGCCCGAGGACGTCGACGCGCAGCCGCCGGTGCGGGCGGCGGCCGCTCTCCGTTCCGTCATTCGCGGCTATCGCGACGAGATCGATCGAGAGCAGCGCTTGCCGAAGGCGCTGGTGGAGCAGTTCCACGCCGCGGGCTTCTATAGCATGGTCATCCCGAGGGAGATGGGCGGGCTGCAGGTCGATCCGCTGACTTACGTACGCGTGGTGGAGCTGCTGGCCGAGGCGGCCGGCTCGGTCGGCTGGAACCTGGCCAACAACAGCATCGCCCAGCTCGTCACCCTCGGCCTGCCGGACGAGGGCGTCCGCGAGATCTACGCGCATGGGCCCGACACCGTCGTCGCGGGCACTGCCGTCATGGGCGGCGGCCGCGCCGTGCCCGTGGATGGCGGCTACCGCGTCACCGGTCGCTGGCCCTTCGGCACCGGCTGTCAGGAGAGCGCCTGGATGTTGGGCAGCTTTCAGATCTTCGACGGCGACCAGCTGCGCCGCAGCCCCGACGGCTCCTCGGTCTACTGGCGGGGAGTCTTCGAGCGCTCGGAGGCGCAGATCGTCGAGGGAACCTGGGACGTCTTGGGCCTCCGCGCGACGGGCAGCTTCGATTGGACGGTCGACGACGTCTTCCTGCCGGCGCGGCGGGTCATGGTCCACGCGGGCGTCCCGCTCGACAACCAGTGGAAGCGCTGGCCGGGCGTGTCGTACGCACTCCCCGCCCAGGCCTGGGTCGGGCCCCACCACAGCGCGGTGATCACCGGCATCGCGCGGGCCGGCATCGATGCGCTCATCGAGCTGGCCAGCGAGAAGACGCCGCGCGGCCGCACGGGTCGGCTCTGCGATGATCCGCAGGTCCAGGACGCGGTCGGCCGGGCCGACACGATCCTCAACGCCGGGCGCGCCTACCGCAGCGCGACGATCACCGAGGTATGGAGCACCGTGGCCGCCGGCGAGGACACCACGCTCGAGCAGCGAGCTCGCTGCCGGCTAGCCGCCGCCTATGCCGCCGACAGCGCGCGCGAGGCTATGGACCTGATGTACCGGCACGGGGGCAGCACGTCGTATCGGCGCGAGAGCCGGCTCGCCGAGTGCTGGCGCGATCTCCACGTCGTCGGCCAGGCCGTCACCCTCATGCCGGAGTGGTACCCGATGGGTGGACGGGCCCTTCTCCACATGGACCCGGGGCCGCGCCTGCGCTAGCCACCGCCCGGAGAGGATGAAGGAAGAGATGAAGCGGATTGGCCTTCAGCTCATGAGCGTCGCCGTCCTGATCGCGACGACGACGCCTGCCGCCGCCTTGACCTGGAACTGGAGCTATTCTGGCGCCGGCATAGCGGCAACCGGCACCTTCACCACGGTCGACACGCCTGATGCGTCGGGCTTCTACCTCATCACCGGCATCGCGGGTGAGCGGAATGGCGCGGCGATTCTCAGTCTACAACCGACCGGAACTCCCATCCCGGGGAACGAGCCGTTCGCGGTAGACAACCTCGTTAGGATCGACTCGCCACAGCTCACCACGCATGGCTTCGGGTTTGCCATCGCGGGGGGAACGTTTTCCAATCCCTTCTTCGCGAGCTTCTTGCAGCCGCCGACCTATCTCGAGTTCTTCTCCGCACCGCCCTTCACGTCGGGCGTCATCGGGACGGAAGACAGCGAGCTTCCCATCGCTTTTTCCGCGACGCCGACTGCCCTCCCCGAGACGGCAACCTGGGCTCTGCTGCTGGCCGGATTCGGGATGCTTGGCCTGGCCGCACGATGCCAGAGACACCGCCGAGAGCACACCGCGACGTCTCAGGTTCAGTCACGTCGTCGGACGTGACGAAACGGGCGACCTAGCATCGACACCATACCCGCGCGTGGCGTCGGCTGGCTCGGGCACGCCTACGTCCGACGACGGTACGCAATCCTCTTCTACTCGCTTCTGTTCACTCTGGCAGCAGGGCCGGTGGCGGCTGCACTGCGATTCGGCGGCGGGCTGATCGAGTCGTTCCTGGCCGCCAATCTGCTAATAGCCGTTCTTCCCGCCGGCAAGGGAAGGACGCGCAGCCTCTTCATTGCCGGCCTCATGGTGCTCTTGCTGGCGAGGCTGGCCGCAGCCTGGCTCAAGCATCCTGCCCTGTCGGCGATCGCCCTCGGGACGTGGACGATCGTCGCCCTCATCGCGGCCGCCGCGGCCTTGCGCTTCGCCATGCGCAGCAGAGTCGTCGGTGCGGAACACCTGTACGCGGCTCTCAGCGCGTACTTGCTCGCCGGCATCTTCCTGGGGCTCTTCTACTGGGTTCTGCAGCAGCTGACGCCGTCCACCTTCGTCACCGCCACTGGCGAATTCTCCCGCACGAGCGCCGTCTACTTCAGCTTCGTCACGCTGGCAACCCTGGGCTATGGCGACATCGTTCCGCGCAGCGATATCGCCCGCGGCCTGGCCGTCGTCGAGGGCATTGGCGGCCAGCTGTTTCTGGCCGTGCTGGTGGCTCGGATGGTGAGCTCGTACGTGCGGGAGAAGGATGGCACCGATTGAGACCGCGCTACTTCCGGAACTTGCGGAAGTCGACGGGGCGCTTCTCCACGAAGGCGTTGCGCCCTTCCATCGCCTCGTCGGTGCCGTAGTAGAGGTTGAGCGAGGTGAGGGCAAATTGGGCCACACCCGCGCGCTGCTCCGAGTCCACGTTGAAGGACTGCTTGGCCAGGGCGAGCGCGGTGGGGCTCTTTTCGAGGAGCTCGCGGCACCAGGCTTCCGTCTCCGCGCGCAGATCCTTGAGGGGGACGACCTTGTTGACGAGGCCCATGGCCAGCGCCTCCTGGGCCGAGTACTGCCGGCACATGTACCAGATCTCGCGCGCTTTCTTTTCCCCGACAATGCGCGCCAGGAAGCCGGTGCCGTGGCCGGCGTCCACGCTTCCCACCCGGGGCCCGGTCTGGCCGAAGATCGCGGTGTCCGCCGCGATCGACAGGTCGCAGAGCACGTGGAGCACATGCCCGCCCCCGATGGCGAAGCCGTTGACCATGGCGATGACGGGCTTCGGGATGTGCCGGATCGCGCTGTGGAGGGCCTCCACGTCCATGGGGCGCTGATCGGGCGAGTAGCCTCCCTGCCCGCGTTCTTTCTGATCGCCTCCCGAGCAAAATGCCTTGTCGCCTGCGCCCGTGAGCACCGCGACGCCGATCGTCCGGTCCCAGCGCGCGTCCACGAAGGCCTCGGTCAGCTCGGTGACAGTGCGGGTGCGGAACGCGTTGCGCACCTCCGGCCGGTTGATGGTGATCCAGGCGACGCCGTCCTTCTTCTCGTAGAGGATGTCGGTGTAGTTCACGATTGATCTCCTCGAATGGCTGCGGAACTTGCGTCAGGCAGTCGGAAGCTTGTAGTTGCGGTATTGCTCGCGCAGCGTGGGCTTGTGGATCTTGCCGGTGGCCGTCATGGGCATCTCCGACACGAACACCACGTCGTCCGGCAGCCACCAGCTCGCCACGTTCGGCCGCAGGAATTCGATCAGGGCCTCACGATCGAGCTGGCTTCCCGGTCGACGCGTGACGATGAGCAGTGGCCGCTCCTGCCACTTGGGGTGGAAGGCACCGATCACCGCCGCCTGCACCACCTCCGGATGGCCGCACGCCGCGTTCTCCAAGGCGATCGAGCTGATCCACTCGCCGCCGGACTTGATCAGGTCCTTCGAGCGGTCGACGATGGCAATGGCGCCGTGGGGATCGATCGAGGCGACGTCCCCCGTCTTGAGCCATCCCTCGCTGTCGAGGGCGTCGCCCGCCCCCTTGAAGTAGCCGGAGGAGATCCATGGCGACTTGGCCCGCAGGTGCCCGACGGCCACGCCGTCATGCGGCAGCGGCTGGTCCGCGTCGTCCACGATGCGAAGCTGCGCGCCGAATCCCGCGCGGCCGCCGGCGTTCATGCGCTGTGCCCGCTGCTGCTCCGAGGGCAGGCCGAGGGCGCCCGGTCGGAGGCTGGGGGTGGTGAGGCCGAGCGCTTCGGTCATGCCCCAGAGCTGGCTGAATTCGATGCCCTGGGCGGTGAACTTCTCGACGAGGCTCGGGGGCGCGGCGGTGCCGGCCGAATAGATCGTGCGGAGGTGAAGGAGCTTGCGGCCCTCGCGCTCCATCCAGTCGGTCAGCATGAGCCACATCGTCGGCACGCCGGCGGTGATGGTGACGCGCTCGCCATCCAGCAGCTCGTACAGCATGGCCGGCTCGTAGTTGCGGCCGGGCAGCACCATCTTCGAGCCCGTCATGGGTGCCACGTAGGGAAAGTACCAGCCGTTGGCGTGGAAGAGCGGCGCGAGGGACATCAGCGTCTCCAGCGCGCCGTTCCGGCCGCCGCGATAGACCCACTCCGTGAACAGCATCGACACCAGCACGCTCGAGCGGTGCGAGTACAACACGCCCTTCGGATCACCGGTGGTGCCGGAGGTGTAGCAGATCGACGAGGCGCTGCGCTCGTCGAACTGCGGCCAGGCGTAGTCCTCGGACTCGGCGGCGAGCAGGTCCTCGTAGCAGAGGAGCGTGCCGAGCATGGTGCGCGTCGGCATGGTGGAGCGATCGGCCATAAGCACGAACCCCTTCACGGGCGGGAGGCGCGGGGCGAGCCGCTCGGCCAGCGGCAGCGTCGCCTCGTCGATGAAGAGCCACGCGTCCTCGGCGTGGTTGATGATGTACACGAGCTGATCGGCGAAGAGCCTCGGGTTGACCGGATGCAGCACGGCGCCCGAGCCGGAGACGCCATAGAACAGCTCAAAGTGCCGGTGCGTGTTCCAGCCGAGCGTGCCGATCCGGTCGCCCGCCTTGACGCCGAGCCGGCCGAGCGCGTTCGCCAGGCGCTTCATACGCCGATGCGCCTCAGCGTAGTCGTAGCGGTGGATCACCCCGTCGACGCCCCGCGCGACGATCTCGGTGTCGCCGTGGTACGTGGCGGCGTACTGGATCACGCTCGAGATCATCAAGGGCATGTCCATGATCAAACCTGGCAGCATGTCCCGCCCCTCCCCGTTAGCGCTGCCCGAAGCGCGGCGGGCGCTTCTCGATGAAGGCCTGGAGTCCCTCGCGCACGTCGCCGCCCAGGACGCACAGGATCTGATTGCGGTCCTCGAGGGCGATGGCCTCATCGAGGTTCGCGTTGATGTTCGCGCCGAGGGCTTCCTTGGTAAGTCGGAGCCCGAGCGGGCTCGTAGCCAGCATGTCGTCCACCAGAGCCTGGCCGGCGGCTTCCAGGCGCGCGTCCGGCACCACCTCCGAGACCAGGCCGATCTTGAGCGCCCGCTCCGCGTCGACGAAGCGGCCGGTCAGCAAAAGCTCGGAGGCGATGGACACGCCCACCAGCCGCGGCAGGAAGTAACTCGAGCCCATGTCGGAGCCAGAGAAGCCGATACGGATGAATGCCGCATTCATCCGCGCGCTCTCGCCGGCGATGCGCACGTCGGCGGCCAGCGCGATGGAGAAGCCTCCGCCACAGGCCGGGCCGTGCACCAGCGCGATCACCGGCGGGGGACAGCGCCGCATGCGCCGGATGATATCGCTGAAGCGCCGCTGCTCCGTAAGGCCCACCACCGCGTCCTCAATGCGGGCGATACTGGTCTCCTTGATGTCGACGCCCGCGCAGAACGCGCTACCTCCCCCGCGCAACACGATGACGCGACACGCCGGATCCTCGCCGACCGAGCCGAAGTAGTCCAGCAGGTCGTCCACCATGGCGTGATCCAGCGCGTTGAGCCGCTCCGGGCGGTTGAGCATGACCCAGTCGGCGTCGCCGCGCCGCTCGACGGTGATGGCGGTGTAGCTCGGCTTGCCCATGGCCTGGCCTCCTCACTCGGGTCGCATCGCTGCTGCGCTCGCGTGGGCGGGCGAGTATACCACCGCTCCGTGTGCGCTCGGTGAGCACGAGCCCCACACGCTCCGCCAGCCGTTCGCCACTCACCTGCTCGAAGCTCGCCACCGTCCAGGAATTGCCCGGACGTCGAGACGTCACCACGACGATGATCTATACTCGCGTCGTCAATCGCGGGCCAGCCGGCGTGCGGATCCCGGCGGACGCGGATCCGCGGGTCATGAGGCGCTTGTCGCGTTCGGAGGCTACATGTACCGGGATACGCGGCACGGGCGTGCAGCCCGAACCGGCCCTCGAGGTGGCACGTCTTGCAGGAGGGTAAGCGCAGCGTGAGGCGGACATAGACATGACGACGCCGCTCTTTCGTAAGATCGATTGCCTCAGTATCCCCGTGCCCGATCTCGACGCCGCGGTGGAGTTCTATTCGGGGAATCTCGGACACGAGCTCATCTGGCGAGCCAGAACAGCCGCTGGCCTGAGGCTTCCAGGGTCCAATGCGGAACTGGTTCTCCACTCGGACAACCGGCCGATGGAAACGGACCTGGCCGTCGATTCTGTGCCCGAAGCCCTCGCGAGGTTCACCCGAGCGGGCGGTAAGGTTCTGACGGGCCCGTTCGACATTCAGATCGGACTGTGTGCGGTGGTCTCCGACCCGTGGAACAACGTGCTGGTCATGCTCGACGTCTCCAAAGGACCGCTACGAGTCGACGAGAACAAACGCGTCATCGAAAAGCCCGCTACCTAGCCCGGCGCGGGAGCCGACCGCGCCAGGCGTCGCGGGTCACCGCCCGCATCGGGGGGCGTGAATGCATGTACTTCGACTTCGGATGAGGGATCGCTGATGACAGCGGAGCGCGCGATGAAGACCTTCTCACTCCATTGGGGCAGCGGGGTCGTCGAGGAGGAAGCTCAGATCGAGACGCCATACCATCGGCCCACCATCCAGCTGCTGAAGTTCACGGCAAGGGCTCGTACGAGCTCCACTTCTGCACCTACGACCACTCCGGCCGCTTCCAGCGCATGCCCTCATCATCGCTGAGCGCGATCTCGCCCCGCTGCGCAAGGCGCTCAGGAGTACGCCCAAGCTGCGCAAGCTGCTGACGCAATTGCTCGCGTGATCCACCTAGAGGCCGGCTCGGCCCCCGCCTTTCCCTTGGCAAGGGCCGCCCAACCAGCGTATACAGCGGACGTGGCCCGTTGCGCTCCCGCATCCCACGTGCGCTACCATCCCGTCGCGGGCCATGCCCTGGCACTCACGTCGAGC
>JBKOVG010000099.1:0-22661 GCA_046723845.1 Candidatus Methylomirabilota bacterium
ACGCCACCCCACCCCGATCGCACGTGCGGCACTCGTCAATAATCCGGGCTAAACGGCGGGAGATCGGGCGCCGCGGACGGCGCGGAGCACCTTCTTCGCCTGGTTCAAGTGGTCGAGCACGTGCAGGCGGAAGATGATGCCGTAGGCCTTCCAGTCGAGCTTCTCGATCCAGTGCACGGGCTCGACCGCGCCGTCCTCCCGCTTCACGTTGATCACCATCACCACGGGGGCTCGCGCGTCGGTCGGCCGATCGGGCGCGGCGCGGAGCACACGGGCCACCTCCGCCTGCACCCGCTTGAGAGCATCCCGCAGGTCCGGCCAGCGCCGGGCGAGGGGATCGGGAGACTGGAGCGCGGCGGGGATGGGACCGTTGGCCGGGCTCTCGTTCGCGAGCAGCTCGCGTAGCTCGACGATGCTCGGCTCGTGCGTGACGACCAGGTGATCCACCACTTCCTGGATGCTCCACTCGCCCGGTAGTCCGTGCGCCCGCGCCTCCGTCTCGCTCACGTCGTCGAGGAATTCCTCGATGACCGTGAAGGAGGCGGCCACGCGCTCGGCGATCTGCGCGGCGCTTCGGCGGCTGCCCTGCTGATCCAGGTATTCCCTGGCCTTGACCTGCTCCGGCAGCAAGCTCATGGCGGCACTATACATGACAGTGCTCCGTCACGTCTGACACCGCCCGACCATTGCCGTGGCTCCGGCAATCCCTTCGTGGAATTCCTCTCAAGGCATTTCAATCAGTTAGCCGACCGACGAGCCCGCTCGACGCTGGTACGCGAGATGCAAGAGAGGTGCAAGAAAAGAGCGCCGGCATTCCCCACGCCTACGCCCGACCCCTGGCTTTGGCGCCCGCAGTCGAGGAGGACACGATGGGAGCTCGCATGCTGCGGCAGGCGTTCGTTGCGACGCTGCTGGCCATGCTCTCCGCGACCGAGGCGCTCGCCACCAGCGCCGGCGTGGTCACGGCAGTCTCGGGCCAGGTCACGGTCGCCCGATCGACGACTCCGTCCCTGCCCCTCAAGTTCAAGGACGAGGTCTTCCTCAAAGACCGCATCAGCACCGCGGAGCGCTCGCTCGCCCGCCTCCTCCTCGATCAGAAGGCGCTCGTCACGGTGCGCGAGCTCTCCGAGCTCGAGATCACCGAGGAGGCTGGGCGCTCCACGGTGGATCTCGGTGCGGGCAAGATCGCCATCGGCGTGGCGCGGCAGCGCATGCGTGCGGGCGAGATCGTGGAGATCCGCACCCAGAACGCGGTGGCGGCCATCCGCGGCACCGTGGTCGTGGCCGAGAACCTTCCCGTGCCGCCCGGAGCGCCGCCCCAGAGCCGCATCCACGTGCTCTCCGGCTACGTGGACATCACGCCGCGGAACAATCCCGGTGCGCCCCCCATGAGAATGGTGGCGCCGGCCAGCATCGCCATCAACGGGCAGAGCGTGGGCGTGCCCGTCACCCTGACCGACATCGCGCGCCGGCAGCTCCTGAGCGATCTCCACCAGACGCTGCCCCAGCATCTGGACGCCATGAAGACGCTGGCCTCGGGGGAATTCACTCGGGCTACCGCCCTGGCCCGCATCATCACCGGCTCGAACAGGTCGGCGGGAGAGAAGGGGCTCGACGTTCGCGACACACCCGCCGATGCCTCGACGGCACCCGGCAAGGCGCCCATCACGCCGCCAACCAGGGACGCGAGCGTGAGGACGCTCACCGACGTGCCGCCGCTCTTCGCTTATACGAACCAGACCACGAGCATCGCGGGGGATCTCTACCGCGTCTCCCCGATAACGACGCAGAATCTCTCCACCGATCTGCTCCGTGCCGTGAGCAGCGCGCTGTCCATCGGCGGCGACGTGCTCGACGTGGAGGGCAGCCTCGCCAGCACGACGGCGCGGCCGTTCGTCGGCCTCGAGGACAGCCTCGTGAGCGCGCAGACCCTGGCCCGGCTCCAGGGAGGCACGCTCACCCTGACCGGCGCGCTCCTCGATGCCGTCAATAGCGCCTTCACCGTGCGCGGCAGCGCCCTCCTGGACGCGCTCTCCGGAACCTCGCTGGTGAGCCCCGGCGCCTTGCCCCTCATGAGCTTCACCAACGGCTCTTTGCTACTCGATCCCGGGGCAAAGGGCTTCCTGGTCGGCAACCGGTCACGGCTCGACCTCCAGGGTGGCTTGCTCGAAGCCATCGGCGCCACGATCGCCTCGTCGGACGACTTCGTGCTCGCCTCGGGACGCGGCCGCATCGTGGAGACCGCCTCGTCCGCGCCGCTCCTGTCGATCACGGGCGGCACGCATCGGATCGCGACCGCGGGCTCCATCGTCCATCTGGCCGGCACGGCCTCCGCGCTCGATGCCGCGAGCGGTCTCGTGGTGGGCATGGAGCAGCCGCTCGCGCCCGGCGGCGTGCTGCTCGATCTAGCCGGGGCGAGCGTTACCGCGGGCCGCGCGGTCACGGTGGACGTCGCCCTCCTCGAAGCCACGGCCCCGCTGCTCCGCCTTCGCCCCGGCGCGAACGGCCAGGGCGCTTCGCTCACCACGAGCGCCAGCACCCTGGATCTCACGTCGCGGGCCAAGCTCGACACCACCGCCACCCTCGTCTCGCTCGACCAGAGCCGTCTCACCATCAACAATGCGGCGCTGGCCGCGGTGGCGGGGGGCAGCTATCTGCGCACGGCGGGCGATTTCGTCACCCTCGCCAACGGCAGCACGCTCACCATCAACAATGGGGTGCTCCTCTTCGCGAGTGGCGGGGCCATCGTGAACATCCGCGGCGCCCTCATCGCCTTCGGCGGCACCCCGGGCAACATGGTGTCCGTGTCGAACCAGCTCGCCTTCGTGAACATCGGCGGCCTTCCCGTGGCCCTCACGGGCGGAGCGCTGGCGGGCAACGTCCTCATCTCGGGCGCGGCGATCAAGAACGCGGGGCTCGGCTCCATCACGCCCAACAAGGCGCTCATCCGGGTGGACGGCGCCGCCACTCACGTGACGATCAGCGGGAACTAGCTCGCGCCGCGCCGCTTCTCCGCAGCCTGCTCCGCGGCGAGACGGCCTTCCTCTGCCTCGGACAGATCCGCGAAGCGCATGGCGGCCGCGATGGCGCCATGGCCCGCCTGGGTAGCGATGAGCCGGTGCATGGCCTGGCAGACGCGGCGATACGAGGGGTGCCCCTGGGGCGTGGTGCGGAGCTCGATCATGTGCATGGCTTCGCGCGCATTGAGCTCCATGTAGTAGCGCAGGCGGTAGGCCATGCTCACGGCGTACGGCGCCACCTCGGCGAGCCCGGCGGCGACGAGAGCCTCGTAGATCTGGCCAGCCTCTTCCATGACTCGGCGCCAGTCGGGCAGCGCGCCCGCCGCCTCGATCTCCTCGGAGGAAACCCAGCCGTGCCGCGTGGACAGCGGCTGCCACTCCAGCGTGAGGAGTCGGTGGCGCTGCAGGTCGCGGAAGGCGCCGTAGTCGCCGAGCACGTCGAAGCGATACGACGTGCGTTCGAAGGCGCGCCCCGGCTTGTGTCGCCGGTTGGTGCGCGCGCCCACGTAGGCCTCCAGGACCTGCCGGCGCTCCTCCGGTCCGAGCTTGCGCGCCACGGCGAGGAGCTGGTCGTCGGGCAGCCGTGACGAGGCGTAGAGGGCGGCGGCCACCACCTTGATCTCCCCGTCGGGATCGAAGTCGGTCAGTGTCACCTCGTCGCGCGGCTCCGGCTCGAGCCCGGCGAGGAGGCGATCCGCGATTCGGACGGTGTCGCGTCGCGCGTCGGCGAGGTAGTCGCTCCACACGAGGCCGCGACCGGGGCGATCCACGCGCTGCAGGAAGGCCGGGATGACCTTGCGCAGCTCGACGAGCATCCGGTCCGCGTAGTCGCGCACCTCGGCGAGCGGATGACGGCGCATCCGGAGCATGAGCGCCTCGTAGCCCTGGCCGGTGCCGAAGATACCCACGCTGGACCGGGTGGCCGCGGGGAGCAGCCCGCGCAGGCTGTCGAGGGCCTTGGCGCGGATGGTGGAGCGCCAGGCAGGATCGCCCATGCCCCCCGGCCGCGCAAGACGCGCCGTCCAGTGCTCGCGCAGCGGCTCGATCCAGCGCACGTAGGTCTCGAAGGCGCGGTCGAGCGTCTCCACGTAGCGCGCCCGTAGGGGATGGCCGTCGAGCTCGGCCGGCACGTGGTAGCGCCAGCGCCCTCCGGGGCGATCGGTGTACGGGATGTAGCGGGTGGACTGCTCGAGGTAGGCCATGAGGCGGCCCCACTCCAGCACCTTGGTGAGGATGTTCGAGGCATCCTCGCAGGCGAGGTGCACGCCGCCCAGCTGGGCCACGGAGTCGTCGCCGTATTCCGAGAAGACGCGCTCGTACAACCGATCGGCCCGCGCGGTGCCGATGTGATGCGCGGCGGGCGCGGCAGCCTCCTCCCGGAACTCGTCGAGGAAGAGTCGGCGGAGCGACTTGGGCGAGCGTGAGTAGCGCGCGAACAGCGCGCCCTTGACCACCTCGGGCAGGTTCACCAGCGCGAACACCGGCCCGTCGAGACTCGTGAAGTAGGGGGCGAGGGCGGCGCGTTCCTCGGGGGTGAACGTCTCCACGCGCGTATCCTAGCATGCGGGGCGCGCGCGGGCGGACGGCCGCGGCCACGGTGGGACACGAGGCATGGGATATAATCCGTGCATGCGTTCGGCCCTCCTCGCGACACCGCTCCTGGTGGCGACGCTCTCGGCCGGATGCTTCACCACCAGCTTCGGGCGGCAGTTTCCCTCCCCGGACCCGCGCGCCATCGCCATCGGCAAGACCGACAAGAACGATCTCAAGCGCATGTACGGCGATCCCTACCAGGTCGGCATCGACAGCGGCGATCCCACCTGGCGGTGGTTCTTCGGCCGGCGCGGGTGGGGCGCGGAGGAGACGAAGGATCTCTCCGTGCGCTTCAACACCGACGGCACCGTCAAGTCCTACGCCTTCACCTCCAACTTCCCCAGCGACATGCACCGCCTCAAGTGAAAGGAGCCTTCGCCATGCCCAACATCACCGTGCAGTGGTACGCCGGACGCACCCCGCAGCAGAAGCGCGAAATCACCGCGGCCATCACCGAGGCCATGGTGCGCATCGGCAAGACCACGCCCGAGCAGGTGCACATCGTCTTCCAGGACGTGGAGAAATCCGACTGGGGCGTGAACGGCAAGCTCGCCTCCGACTAGTGGCGAGACTGCAGGTCGGGTTCATCCCCATCGAGGGCGGGCACTACTACCGGGACGCTCTCGAGGAGGTCGTGCGGGCCGAGGAGCTGGGCTTCGACTCCGTGTGGATGGAAGAGCACCACTCGGTGGTCAACCACTACTGGCCCTCGCCTCTACCCGTTCTCGCGGGGTTCGCCACCCGCACCTCGCGCGTCCTCCTCGGCACGGACATCCTAGTCGCGCCGTTCTACCATCCCGTGCGCCTCGCCGAGGACGGCGCGCTCCTCGACATCATGTCCAACGGCCGCTTCGTGCTGGGGGCGGCCATCGGCTACAAGCCCGACGAGTTCGCCCTCTACGGAGCGGAGCTCGAGAAGCGCGGGGCCCGCTTCGAGGAGCAGCTCGCCATCGTCACGGCGCTGTGGGCGGGGGGCGCGGTCTCCTTTGCGGGCCGCTACTATCAACTCGAGGGTCGGCTCGAGCCGCGGCCCGTGCGCCAGCCCCATCCCCCCATCTGGATCGGTGGCTGGGGCGATCTCACCCTCAAGCGCGCAGCCACCCTGGCCGACAACTGGATCCCCGGCCCCACCGCGGACCTCGCCCGCCTCCTCGCGGGCAAGCGACAGTTCCTCGACCAGCGCGCGGCGGCGGGACGCACGGCGCCGCCCTCGGAGTGGCCGCTCACTCGCGACGTGATCATCGCGGACACCGACGCCGAGGCACGCGAGCTGGCCGAGCGTCACATCATGGTCTCCTACCGCAAGGAGTACGCGGGAGGCTGGCGGCATCCCTTCATCGACGCCTCCATCGCCACCGATCTCGACGGGCTCATGAAGAACCGCTTCCTCATCGGGGGCCCCGACCAGGTGCGGAAGGCCCTCACGCCCTTCGTGAAGGAGTACGGCCTGACCCATCTCATCTGCCGTCTCTTCTTCCCCGGCATGCCGCACCGGCACATCATGCGCGAGCTCGAACTGATCGCCGCAGAGGTCATGCCCGCATTCCGGTAAGGCTGGCGCTCAAGGCCGCGTCCTTCCACCTCCGGAACCTCGAGACGAGGCTCCCTTTCCGGTACGGCATCGTCACGCTCACGCGCTTCCCCCTCCTCCACGTGGCGGTGGAGGTGGAGGCGGCGGACGGGCGGCGGGCCCGCGGCTACACGGGGGACAACCTCGCCCCCAAGTGGTTCGACAAGGATCCCCCAAGACCTTCCACGACGACGTCAAGGACGAGCTGGTGGCCGTCCGCATCGCGTATGAGGCCTATCTGGAGGCGGCCCGGGTGACGCGCTCCGTCTTCCAGATCTGGCTCGACGCCTTCGCGGAGTGTCACCGCGTCGGCTCCACCCCCTTCGAGCCCGCTCTCTCCTCCATGATCCCGCTCGAGCGATGGAGCTTCGCATCGGTGGAGTCGACGTCCTGATCGCCTATCGACTGAACCGCTCGTTTGCCTGGAACGCGGCGCACCCGCCCTCGCTGCCCTCTCGCCCCCGCAAGCTCCCCGACGCTCCCGTCCGTCTCTTCGATCGCACGGTGGAATGCCCCGTGGGCATCGCGGCGGGGCCGCTTCCCACCACGAAGTGGATGCAGGCGTATGCCCGCCTCGGCTACGGGCTCCTCACCTACCGGACGGTGCGCACGGTGGAGCGCCCGGCGCCGCCCGCGCCCAACCTGCTCTTCTGCCGGTTCGGCGACCCCGCGGTGACCGAGCCGACGCCCCGGCGCCTCGATCCCGCCTCCGTCACGTGGGCGGCGTCCTTCGGCCAGGCCTCGGCGTCGCCCGAGCAGTGGCGCGCCGACATCGCCCGGGCCCGCGCGCGGCTCGGGAAGGCCCAGCTCCTGATCGTGAGCGTGGCCGGCACCCCGCTCGCGGACGGCGACGGCGAGCAGCTCGCCCGCGACTACGGCCAGGCCGCGCGCTGGGCGGCGGAGGCGGGCGCCGACGTGATCGAGGCGCACCTGGACGTCGGCGCGGCCGCTGCCGATCATCCGGCGATGGTCTTCGAGGACCAGGCGCTCTCCGTCCACGTGGTCGACCAGATCCGCCGCGCGGTGGGCACGCGCCCCGTGGTCGCCAAGCTCGGCGCGGCCCGCAGCCCGCGTGCGCTCCACGATGTCGCCACCGCGCTGGCCCGCCGGGTCGACGGCTTCGTGCTCGTGGACGGAGTCCAGCGTCGCGTGGTCAAGCCCGACGGCGCGCCCGCCTTCGCGGGCGCGGGGCGCGAGGTGGCCGGCATATCAGGGGACGCGGTGTGGGAGCACTGCCGCGTGCAGGTGCAGGAGCTGCTCGCGTGGCGGAAGGCGGGCGCCTGGGACCGGACCATCCTCGCCGTGGGCGGGATCACCACGGTGGGGCGCGCCCGCGAGGTGCTCGCCGCCGGCGTGGAGGGGGCGATGATCGGCACCGCCGCCCTCGTCGATCCGCTCCTCGCCGCGCGCTTCCGGAGCAGCGGCGCGCGCTGAGGCCTAGCCCGGATTATTCACGGGTGCCGCACGTGCGATCGGGGCGGGTGGCGTCGGGGGCGGGGGAGCGCTCCGGCGGAATGGGACCCCCGAAGCCTGTGCGCAGCCCGAAGGGCTGCGATTCAGGCGAGTGGGTGACGCAGGCGGAGCGCCCCCTGCCCCCGACCACGGGCCCCGACCCGCCTCGCTCTCCGCGTGTTCGTGAATAGTCCAGGCTAGCGGCGGGGCGCGGGCGCCGTCACCCGCGGGCCGAAGCCGGACGCTCCCAGCTCCACCGCCACGCCATGCTCCTCGCGCTCGCGCACCAGCCGAATCTCCTCCGCCCGCGTGCGGCGCGCGATCTTAAGCTCGTCGGCGCAGTCGCTCATCTTCTGCCGGAGGGCATCGCGGAGCGATTCCCACTCCTCGAACGACCCGAAGGTCTGACGGAAATCGTGCACGCTGTCGCGACCGGCGCCGGACTTCCGCACGTGGTCGCGGATCTCCCGCATGGCGACCCAGGACGCCTCGAGGGTCAGCGTCTCCTCGAACCAGCTATGCCAGTCCGCCACCGCGGGACAGGGCGCCTGCCGGCGTTGATTCGCCTGGGCCCGGAGATCGGTCACGCGCCTCGTCGCCTCCTCGGCCTTCCGGTCCGCGCTCCAGACGCGACGATCCTCGGGCTCGGGCGTCGACTCGGCGGGCGTGCCCGTGCTCTGAGCGCGCGCGGCGTCGACGGTGACCAGCGACAGGCCGAGGAGCACGAGGGCCAGCCGCGCGCGGGAGGAGATGCGGAGGCTGGCCATGACTTAATCTAGGGAGCGGATGCGGAAGCTGTCAAGGCGTCGCGGATGGTCGCTCCGGGCGGATGTGCTAGGCTCTTCCGCATGCGCTGGCTGGTCGTGCTGCCCTTCGACCGTCCCGAGCACATGGGCGTGGATTTCCGGGACGAGCTCATGGCCATGGGTCATCAGGTGCGCACCTTCGCATACCGGCGCAACAATCCCCTCTACAAGAACCGCGGCACCAAGGCCGCCTATCAGCTCTTCATCCTCCGCCGCCTGGAGCGGCTCTGCCAGGAGTGGCGGCCCTCCATCGTGCTCGTCATCAAGGGCGGGCCCATCACCCCGGGACTCGTGCGGCGGGTGAAGCGTAGCCGCGACGTCCTCTTC
Organism: Candidatus Methylomirabilota bacterium; assembly: GCA_046723845.1. GTDB lineage: Bacteria > Methylomirabilota > Methylomirabilia > Rokubacteriales > CSP1-6 > AR37. The sequence goes on from JBKOVG010000099.1 coordinate 8,769, forward strand.
GTCAACTTCTTCCCCGACAACCCCCTCCTCATGATGCCCTTCGACGGCATCGAGGCCTACGACGTCTTCTTCACCAAGGAGCGCCACGCCCTGCGCGCACTGGAGAGCGTGGGCATCCGCAATCTGCACTACCTGCCCATGTACTGCGTGCCCTCCATGCACCACCCCATCACCCTCACCTCGGAGGAGCAGCTCCGCTACGCGCGGCCCATCAGCTTCGTGGGCAGCCGTTATCCCTATCGCGAACGCCTGATCAAGGAGCTCCTGGAGTTCCCCATCAAGCTGTGGGGTGCGGGGTGGGCGCGGGCGGAGTCGCCGGACATCCGCGCCGCGGTGGCGGGCGGGCCGGTGTGGGGGCGCGCCAAGCTTGCCGTCTACTGCGGCTCCATGATCTCGCTCAACCATCACCACCCGCTCAACGACATCGTGGGCGTCAACACCCGCGCCTTCGAGCTGGCGGCGGCCGGCGCCTGCCAGGTGGCGGATCTGAAGGAAGAGCTGCCCGCCCTCTTCAAGCCGGGTGAGGAGATCCTCGCCTACCGCGATCTCGACGAGCTCAAGCGCTATCTCACCTACTATCTCGCTCATCTCGACGAGGCGCGGGCCATCGGCGAGAACGCGCGCAAGCGGGCCCTCAGGGAGCACACCCTGCGCCACCGCATCGAGGAGATGGTGGACGTGGTCGAGCTGCGCTTCGGCACGCGATCCTGATGACATCGCTCGCCACCGGGCTCGCCTGCATCGACTGCGGCGCCACCCTCTCCCTGGGCTATGTCCTCGAGTGCCCCGGCTGCCAGGGGCTGCTCGAGCTCTGCTACGACGGCGAGACGATCGCGCGCCGGGGCCCCTCCGTGTTCACGGGAGGGGGTCTCTGGCGGTACGCGCCCGTCCTGCCCATCGCCGACCCCGCGCACCAGGTCTCCCTCGGCGAGGGCCAGACACCCCTCCTCGAGTGCCCACGCCTCGGCCGGCGCCTCGGCGTGCGCAGGCTCGTCGTCAAGTTCGAGGGAGCGAATCCCACCGGTACCGTGAAGGACCGGACCTCGGCCACCGCGGTGGCGGGCGCCCTCCAGTTCGGCTTCCCCGCCGTCTCCGTGGTCAGCTCCGGCAACGCCGGCTCCTCCATCGCCGCCTACTCGGCGCGAGCGGGGCTGCGGTCCCTCGTCTTCTGCTACGAGCGTGCCTCGGCGCCCAAGATGCTCCACATGGCGGCCACGGCCAGCGATCTCGTCATCTACAAAGGTGTCTACGACGATCTGATCGCGCTGTGGGATCAGCTCGCCGCGGAGCGCCTCTTCTTCGACGGCGGCGCCTCCCGCAATCCCTACAAGCACGAGGGCAAGAAGACCATCGCCTACGAGATCGCCGAGCAGCTCGGCTGGGAGGCGCCCGACGTGGTGGTGGCCCCGGCCGCGGTGGGCGAGACGTTCATCGCCGCCCATCGCGGCTTCGCCGAGATGGAACGCTGGGGGCTCATCGCGCGGCGTCCGCTCATGGCGGCGGCTCAGGCCGCGCGGGCGAACACCATCGTGACGGCCTGGCGCGACAAGGCACCCCTCGTGCCGCTCTCGATCGGCTACACGGTGGCGGAGGGACTCGCTGCGGGGAACCCGGGACGCAAGGGCAACTGGGTGCTCCGCATCCTGCGTGAAACGGGCGGAGTCGCGGGAGAGGCGGAGGACGAGGAGATCCTGGAGGCGCAGCGCCTGCTCGCGCGAGAGGAAGGGATCTGGGCGGGGCCCACGGGCTCCGCCTCGCTCGCCGTGCTGATCCGTCTGCTCGCCGACAGGCTGGTGGATCCGAAAGCGACCATCTGCGTGATCGTGAGCGAGACCGGGCTCAAGACGGAGGCGCCGTCGCCCGACCTCACTCCCGTGGGCTTCGACGCGGAGTCCCTGCGCCGCCTCGTGCTGGAGAAGCTCGGAATGCCCACCCGGCCCGCCGCCCGCTAGCCCCGCCTGTTCATGCCGGCCGCGCGTGCGACCGGGACGGGTGGTGGCGGGGGTGGGGGAGCGCTCCGGCGGAGTGGGACCCCCTCGTCCTGTGCGCAGCCCGCAGGGCTGCGATTCAGGCGAGTGGGTGACGCAGCTGGAGCGCTCCCCCGCCCCCGCCGACGGGCCCCGGCCCGTCTCGCGCTCCGTCGGTTCGTGAACAACCCGAGCTAGAGGCCTTCGGGCCGGATGCCCATCTCCGCGAACTTGTCGGCGATGTCCGGCTTGATCGCCTGGGCGGCGCGCATGTCCGCGTGGGCGCCCGCCGCGTCACCCTTCTTTCGCTTGGCCACCCCGCGGCCGTACAGTGAGAAGGGTTTCTCCGGGTCGACGCGAAGCACCGAGTCGTACTCCGCGATGGCGCGATCGATCTCCCCCAGTTTGAGATAGGTGAAGGCGAGGCTGTCGCGCGCGTCGAGATGATCGGGCTCGAGGCGGATGGCCTCGTTGCAGTCGCTGAGCGCGGCCTGGAGCTGGCCCGCGATGGCGCGCACCCAGCAGCGCTCGTTCCAGCCCTCGGCGACGCGCGGGCGGAGGCGGATGACCTGGCTGAAGTCTGCGATGGCGCGGTCGTAGTCGGTTTTCTGCCGGTAGACGATGCCCCGATTCACGAAGGCGTCCGCGAAGCTGGGCCGGAGCTGGAGTGCCCGGTCGAAGTCGCGCAGGGCCTCGTCGTACGCATCCTTCGCGGAATAGGCGGAGCCGCGATCGTTGAGGATGACGGGGTTGTCCGGATCGAGGCGAAGCGCGGCGTCGAAGTCCTGGATGGCCGCGTCGTAGTCCTCCTGCTTGAAGCGGACCACCCCCCGGTTGTGCAGGGCCTGCGGGTAGTCCGGGCGCAAGCGAAGGGCCTCGTTGAAATCCTGTAGCGCGAGATCGTACTCCCCCTTGAAGCGGTAGACGTTGCCGCGATCGTGGAAGGTCTGGGGGTGGGCCGGCCGCAGTGCGATGGACTCGTTCATGTCGGCCAGCGCACGGTCGTACTCGCCCTTGCCCAGGTAGGCGATGCCGCGAAGGTGATAGGCCTCCGCGTAGCGGGGATTGAGGCGGAGGGCCCGGTCGAGATCGACGATGGCCAGATCGAAGGCGGCCCTCTGGGCCTGGGCGGCGCCGCGCTCGTGGTAGGACTCCGCGTTGTCCGGCACGAGGCCGATCGCCTGATCGAAATCCTGGATGGCCCGGTCGAGATCGCCCTTGCGCCGGTAGGACATCCCGCGATTGAGATAAGCGAGCGCGAACCGGGGAGCGAGGCGCAGGGCCTGGTCGTAGTCCTGGATGGCGCGGTCGAAGTTGCCCTTGCGCGCGTAGGCGGCGCCGCGCTCGCTGAAGGCCTGGGCGTTCTTCGGATCGAGCCGGATCCCACCGTCGTAGTCGCGGATGGCCCGGTCGTAGTCGCCCTTGGCGGTCGAGGCATTGGCGCGATTGAGATAGGCGCGCACGTAGTCGGGGTTGAGCTTGATGACCTGGTCGTAGTCCTGGATGGCCCGGTCGTACTCGCCCTTGCGCTGGTACGCGAAGGCCCGGCCGAAATACGCTTCCACGTAGCCCGGTTCGAGGCGCAGGGCCTCGTCGAAGTCCGCGATGGCGCGGTCGTACTCGCCCTTGCGATGCGAGGCCCCGCCCCGGTTCAGCCAGGCCAGGGCATAGCGCGGATCGAGCCGGATCGCCTCGTCGTAGCTCTTGATAGCGGAGTCGTCATCGCCCTTCTTGAAGTAGGCGGCGCCCCGATCGTTGTAGCTCTGCACATAGCCGGGACGGATCCGCACTGCCTCGTCGAAGTCCTGGATGGCGCGGTCATACATGTTCTTGCCGAGGTAGGCGAGGCCGCGATTGTTGTAGGCCTCGGGGAAGTTCGGATTCTGGCGGATGGCCTCGTCGAGATCCACGATGGCGCGATCGTAGGCGCCCTTGCTCACGTAGGCGGCGCCTCGCGCGCTGTAGACGTCGGTGAAGCCCGGGGCCAGCTTGATCGCCTCGTCGAAGTCCTGGATGGCGCGATCGTAGGCGGCGCGAGCGAAGTAGGCGCGCCCCCGGGCGAGGTGGCCCTCGCTCCGGTTCGAATGGCTGAGCTGCGCAGAGCGGAAGGCACGCCCGCAGTAGTTGATGACGAGCTCGGGCTCCTTCTCCGTGAGGCAGCGCTGGATGTCGCTCGTGGCCTGGGCGAGAGCGGGCGCGGGGAGAAGACAGGCGAGGGTCAGGAGGACGGCGCGCGCGCGACCCACGGCCTAGGCCCGCGCGGTGGCCTTCAGCACCGGAGCGAAGCGCTCCATCCGCTCCAGACTCTCGTCCAGGCGCTCGCTCCGGAAATCGAAGACGATCTCGCTCACCCCGAGCTTGGCGAAGGCCGCGATGTCGCCCTCGATCTCCGCCGCCGAGCCCGAGAAGGGACGGCGCTCTCCCGTCCGCGCGTCGAGGGCCTGGGTGGGATCGTAGACGGGCGCCTTGTAGGAGATGGTCAAGCGCGACGGATCCCGTCCCTCCGCCTCCGTAAGCCGCCACAGCTCGTCGAGGCTCGCCGACAGCTCGGAGGGGCGGAGGGGCACGGCGGGATTCGCGCCCACGGGATGCCAGCCGTCTCCGAGTCGCGCCACCCGTCGGAGGGCGACCTGGCTGTGGCCGCCGACCCAGATCGGTGGATGCGGCTTCTGCACGGGAGCGGGCAGGCATCGCACGGCGTCGAAGCGGTAGAAACGCCCCGCGAAGGAAGCTGGGCACTCCGTCCACAGCGTCTTCATGATGCGGATGTACTCGTCGGTCACCGAGCCCCGGCGATCGAAGTCGGGCGCGCCGAGGGCCTGGAACTCCTCGCGCAGCCAGCCCACCCCGACCCCCACGGTGACGCGCCCCTTGGAGAGCACGTCGATGGTGGCGAGCATCTTCGCGGTGACCACGGGATTCCGGTGCGGGACGATCATGACGCTCGTCACGAGGCGGAGGGTGCGCGTCTTGCCCGCGATGAAGGCCATGAGGGCGAGCTGCTCGAGCGTGTCGCCCTGCCCGGGAAAGGCGCCGGAGACCGTGTATGGGTACTTCGAGTTGATGGTCACGGGGAAGACGATGTGATCGGCGATCATCACGGAGCTGAAACCCATGGCCTCGCCGCGCTGCACGAGCGCTTCGAGCGCCTCGGGAGTGGCCGTCTGACCGCGGGTGGGAAGGTAGAAGCCGTAGCGCATGGCTGGTCCTCTCGGCGCCTCCAGTATCGCCGGGCGACTCTATCGTCCGGAAGCCTTTCCGGCAAGCGGGACAGTGCTATAGTCGCTCCACCCGCGAGCGCCAACGGAGAGCGAGGGATCCGACGATGCGGAAGCGCATGACCGGTACGTGGCTGGCCGTCCTCCTGCTGGGGAACACGGGCGTGGTGGGCGCCCAGGATGTTTATGTGTATCCCGCCAAGAATCAGACGGACGAGCAGATGGCCCGCGACAAGGAGGAGTGCCACGACTGGGCGGTGAAGCAGACAGACGTGGATCCAGAGAAGCTCGCCACCGAAGCGGTCACGCCGCCGCCGAGCGGGGGGTCATCGAGCGGAGCGGGCAGCGGGCTCGGAGGCGCGGGGCTCGGGGCCGCGCGCGGAGCCATGTCCGGCGATGCCGCGGCCGGCGCGATGCGCGGCGTGGCTATGGGGCGCCTCTTCCACGCCATCCGTGCGCGGCGGCAGATGGAGGAGCAGCACCAGGCGAGCCCGCAGGATTACCAGCAGCGAAAGACGCAGCTCCAGAGCTACGACCGCGCCTTCAGCGCCTGCCTCACCGGCCGCGGCTACTCCGTGCAGTAATCACGGTCCCTCGCGCGCCTTATTCACGAATGCCGCACGTGCGACCGGGGCGGGTGGCGGCGGGGGCGGGGGAGCGCTCCGGCGGAGTGGGACCCCCTCGTCCTGTGCGCCGCCCGTAGGGCGGCGCGTCAGGCGAGCGGGTGACGCAGCTGGAGCGCTCCCCTCCCCCGCCGCCAGGCCCCGCCCCGTCTCGCGCTCCGAAGCTTCGTGAACAGGCCGAGCTAGAGCCGTGCGGCGACCTCGCGCGCCCAGCGCCGCATGAACGCGCTCTGATCGGGCACGAAGCCCGTGATGACGAACTGGTGCGCTTCCGCCGCCATGGCGCGCTGGATCTGGGCGACGCAGTCGCCCGGCGTGCCCGCGATGGCGAAGCGGTCGATCAGGAACTCGGTCAGGCCCCAGCGGTCGGGCAAGCTCGCGTTGGCGGCGCCCGGCAGCTCGTGGTGATGAGCGTTGTACTCGTGCTGGAGGGCGCGGATGCGCTCGTGCAGATGACGGTACACCCTAGCACGCCTTGACAGAGAGACGGCCCGAGGCGGATAGTGTGCCTCGCGACGTTGTCACCGTCCTCTCACCGACACGAGGTCCACCATGACCGACTCGACCAGAACGCGATCTGCTGAAGAAACGAAACTCCTCGAGCGCGCGCGCCAGCGCCTGCCCGGTGGCGTGCTGGGCACCTCCCGCTACGCCGACGAGGCCGCCTTCGTGGTGAAGCGCGGCCAGGGCTCGAAGATTTACGACGTGAGCGGACGCGAGTACATCGACTACGTGCTGGCCTCCGGCCCTCTCATCCTGGGGCATGCCCATCCGGCGGTGGTGGCCGCGGTGCGCGAGCAGATCGAGGGCGGCAGCACCTACTTCATGGTCAACGAGCCGATCATCGAGCTGGCCGAGGAGATCTGCCGCGCGCTCCCCTGCGCAGAGCAGGTGCGGTTCACTTCCACCGGCTCCGAGGCGACCTTCTTTGCCCTTCGCGTGGCGCGCACGGCGCGGCAGCGCGACAAGATCCTCAAGTTCGAGGGCGGCTATCACGGCGCCCACGACTACTCCATGATGAGCGCGACTCCGCGGTCGCCCAAGGCCTTCCCCGCCCCCGTGCCGGATTCCTCGGGCATTCCCCACGCCCTCGAGGCCGAGGTGCTCGTCGCGCCTTACAACGACCTCGCCACCGTCGAGGGCATCGTGGCCACGCACGCCGACGAGCTCGCCGCGGTCATCATCGAGCCCTTCCAGCGGCTCATCCCGCCCCAGCCGGGCTTCCTCCAGGGGCTGCGCGAGATCACACGCCGGCACGGCGTCCTCCTCGTCTTCGACGAGGTGGTCACGGGCTTCCGCCTCGCCTACGGCGGCGCCCAGCAGTACTACGGCGTCGTCCCCGATATCGCCTGCATCGGCAAGATCGTGGGCGGCGGCTTCCCGCTGGCCGCCGTGTGTGCCTCCGAGGAGCTGATGCGTCCCTTCGATCCGCAGCAGGACGGCAAGGGCGACTTCATCTCGCAGTCGGGCACGCTGAACGGCAATCCCATCGCTGCGGCGGCGGGACTGGCCACCCTGGCCGAGCTGCGCAAGCCGGGCGCTTACGAGACCATCCACGGCACCGGCCGCCGCCTCATGGCCGGCCTCACCGAGCTGATCCAGCGTGCGGGCCTTCCCGCCCAGGTGGTGGGCGAGCCCGTGGTCTTCGACGTCCTTTTCACGAGCGAGCCCATCAGCGACTACCGCTCGCTCCAGAAGGCCGACGGCAGCCTCGCGCGGGCCTTCACCACCGAGTTGATCAAGCGCGGTGTGGTGAAGAACACGCAGAAGATGTACGTCTCCCTCGTGCACTCGGAGGACGACGTGGCCCGCACCCTCCAGGCCGCGGAAGACGCCCTGAAGGCACTACCCCGGAGATCGTCAGCCCGCACCCGGTGATCGCGCCGGGATCGCGCGTCCCGCCGCCGGCATGAGCCGACGCCTGGGCGTCGGGCTGGTGCCGGCGGCGGCGCTCTGTTGGAGCAGCGGCGGGCTCATCGCCCGCCTCGCGGGCACCGACGCGTGGACTACGATCTTCTGGCGCTCGGTGTTCTGCGCCGCCTTTCTGTCGGGCGCCGTGCTGCTGACCCAGCGCGGGCGCCTCTTCGGCATCGTCCGCGAGGCGGGCTGGCCGGGACTCGGCATGGCCGCCTGCTTTGCCGTCGCCTCCACCGCCTTCATCATGGCGCTCTCGCGCACGTCGGTGGCGAACACCCTGATCATCCAGAGCCTCTCGCCCTTCATTGCCGGTCTCCTGGGCTGGCTCTGCCTCGGCGAGCACGTGCGGCGGCGGACATGGCTGGCCATGGCCGTCGCGCTCGTGGGCACGGTGGTGATGCTGGGCGGGTCGCCGGGTGGCGGCTCGCGGATCGGCGATGCCCTCGCCCTCGTCACGGCCACCTCCTTCGCAGGCGCCACCGTGCTCGTGAGGTGGCACCGCGGCGTCTACATGCCCGCCGCCGCGGCGCTGGCCGCCGCCCTCGCCGCCCTCCTCGCCGTGGGCCAGGCCACGCCGTGGTCGGCCCGCGGAACGGATCTCGCCCTCCTCGCCCTCTTCGGCATCGGGCAGCTCGGCGTGGGCATGCTCTGCTTCACCGCGGGCGCGCGGCACATCCCCGTGGCGGAAGCCTCCCTCATCGGCGTGCTCGAGTGCGTCCTGGGCCCCGTGTGGGTCTGGCTCGCCATCGGCGAGCGGCCCGGTCTCTACGCGATCATCGGCGGAGCGGTGATCCTGGGCGCGCTGGTCGTACACACCGCGGCCGATCTCGTGGAGTCTCGCGGGCCGGTCCTCACCGAGGCCGGCTGAGCTGGGGACCGGCTAGCTCTCCGAGCGCGAGCAGAGGAGGTTGACCACCGCCTGCCGTCCCGCGCGCACCGCCTCGAGCCCCCGCCGCAACGCAGGGACCAGATCGGGCAGGCGTTCCACACGCTCGCCGTAGCCGTCGAAGGCCTTCACGATCTCCTCGAAGCGTGGCGAGGGCGAGAGCGACGTCAGGGGGAACTGCGCCGTCCCCTGGGCCCAGCCCTCCGGATGCACGCCCACCGTGCTCGACTTCACGGCTTCCCACTGCGCGTTGTTGAAAATCACCGTGAGCACGGGGGCGCCCTGCGCGCGCGCCACGAAGTGGCAGGCGGCGGGCTCGTTGAAGAGATAGGCGCCGTCGCCGAGACAGGCGATCACCGTCTTCGAGGGATCACCCAGCTTGAGGCCGAGCGCGCACGGCAGCCCCCAGCCGAGACCGCTCGCGTGCGGCTGGCCGAAGAAGGCGCCGGGCTGGTCGAAGCCGATGAAGCGCCGGTCGAGCGGATATTCGTTGACCACCACCGTGCTCGAATCGAGCACCTCGCCGAGCGCGTGGGCGGCAGCGGCGAAGCCGATGGTTTTCCAGCCGCGCTGGGCCTCCACGATGGCGGCCCAGGCCGCGCGCCGGGCGTGGTGCGTACGCGTCACCTCGGCGGCGCGCGCCGCCACCGCCTCCGGCGTGACGAGACGCCGCACCGCTTCGGTCAGGCGAGGCAGCGTGGCGGCGGGCTCGGCGAGGATGGGCACGTCGCAGGGGAAGCTCCGCATCGGGTAGCGCGCGAAGAGCGGATCCACGCCCAGATGGATGATCGCGGCATCGGGCGACGGCTTGGCGAGCTGGGGATACCACGGTACGTCGCACTCGACCACGAGGATGGCATCCGCCTCGCCGAGAGCCGGATCGACGCCGGAGGGCTGCGTGTAGCCCACGTGCAGCGGATGGCCGGAGGGCATGTTGACGTGGGTCGGATCCACCTCCACCACGCCGATGCCGCCCGCCTCCGCCAGCTCCACGAGGGCGGCGACGGCGGCCGGGTCGCGGCCGGCGCCCGTGGCGAGGATGAGCGGACGGCGGGCCCGCGCGAGGATCCGCGCCGCTTCCTCGACGCGCGCGGGATCGGGGAAGGCGCGCGAGGCCATGTGACGCCTCGGCGGCGACGTGATGGTGATCGACGAGAGCCGCTCGGCCAGCACCTCGCGCGGCAGGGTCACGTAGACGGGACCGCGCGGTTCGCTCAGCATGAGCTCGAAGGCACGGTCCACCACCGACTCGACCTGGGTGGCGTGTCGGAGCTCGTAGTCCCACTTCACGTACTCGCGCAGCATGCCCGCTTGGTCGAAGGCCTCCTGCGCCCAGTGGATGTAGAGATCGCGCGAGCCCGGCAGCCCTTCCTCGGTGAGCGGTGTGCGTCCGGCGGCGAGGAAGACGGGCGCACGGCCGCGCGCGGCGGTGATCACGCCGCAGGCCGCGTTGGCCGTGCCCACGGTGACGTGGACCATGACGGCCTGGGGGCGGCCCGTGGCGAGGTAATAGCCGTGGGCCATGCCCACGGCCACGTGTTCGTGCGGCACCACGACGGGACGGGGCGATGGCTTACCCTCCGCCTGGCGCTTGGCGAAGGCGTCGACCAGCGAGGCGAAGTCCGTCCCGGCATTCGCGAGGAACACGTCCACGCCCCGGTCGTGGAGGAGCTCCAGCCACGCCTGAGCGACCGTCTCGACCTGCAAGGTCTTCTGGGCCATGAGCGTATGCATACTACACGAGAGCGCCGTCGGCCAGTCTCGCGAGCGCGGCGGACGGGCGCGTGGTAGAAGAGAGCGCCATGCGTCGCCTCGCCGTCGCCCTCGTCCTCGTGGTGACCGCGGGCTGCGCCTCCGCCGACACCGCCCCCGACGCGCTCCATCGCATCGTCGAGCTCTGCCTCGACACGGACGACCCGCGCTACTGCTCGCGCTGCCGTGATCCGCAGGCGGGCTACTGCCAGCTCGAGTACCCATGCACCCGGACGACCCAGGTGTGGGCGCTGACCCAGGAGTACGTGGCCATCCGCGACATCAAGATGTGCGGCTGCCCGCCCGGCTTCGTGCACGGCCTCTCCCTCCCGCGCTTCACCGTGACGGGAGCGGAGGATCCGCGCCGACCCGACGGCATCTGGCGCTTCACCTGGGACGTCGCCCGCGAGCGCATCCCACAGGAAGACGAGATCGCACTGGCCGTGAACCCTCCCGCCTATCGCACGCAGGATCAGCTCCACGTCCACCTGGTGCAGCTCCTCCCCGGGGCGCGTGGACGCGTGGACGCCCTGCGCCCGGTGCGGGTGGAGCGGCTCGAGGACGTGTGGGCGGCAGCCACCGAGCACGCCGCCTCGCAGGGGATCGCCTCCTACGGCGTGATCGTCCTGAGCGCTCCGGACGGCGGCTGGTTGGTGGGCACCGTGAGCAACAGCCCGGAGGGCGACTTCACCCGCGCGCGCTGCACCTCCTGACCACGGTGACGATGTGCTGGAGATCGTGCGTCTTGCGCATGCGCATGCTCACGTAGTCGGTCTCCGCGTCCCGACTCTTCCGGTCCGTGTAGAAGTGCGCGTTGTAGCCAAGCCGCTTGAGGACCTTGGCGTAGGTGTATCCGAGCGAGCCGCGCGGATATTGAACGAGGGCGTGCAAGTCGAGCTCGGGGCCAGGATAGCGGTCCTCGCCGCCCTGGTTGCGTTGACAGGGCACACGCGCCATCATGCTAGCCGGATCGGCCATGACCACGGCGGGCGCGCTTCCTCTCGAAGGCATCCGGGTGCTGGAGCTCGGGCACATCGTGGCTGGCCCCTCCGCCGGTCTCCTCCTCGCCGATCTGGGCGCCGACGTGATCAAGGTGGAGCGGGCGGGCGAAGGTGATCAGTCGCGCATCATGCCCGCGGGCACCTCCGCCCTCTTCCACTTCCTGAACCGCAACAAGCGCAGCATCGCCATCGATCTCAAGGGCTCGCACGAGGGCCGCGCGCTCTTCCTCCGCCTCGCCGCCGTCTCCGACGTGGTCATCGACAACTTCGCTCACGGCGCGGTGGAGGCCCTCGGCCTCGGCTACGACGTGCTCGCCCGCGCCAATCCCGGCCTCATCTATCTCGCCCTCAAAGGCTTCCTCCCCGGACCGAACGAGACGCGGCCCTTTCTCGACGAGCTGGCGCAGATGTCGGCGGGTCTCGCCTTCATGACGGGACCGCGCGGCCAGCCCATGCGCGCGGGCGCCTCCATCGTGGACGTGGGCGCAGCGGCCTATGGCGTCATCGCGGTGCTCGCCGCCCTCCAGCAGCGCGCCAAGACGGGGCTAGGCCAGCGCATCACTTCGGGTCTCTACGAGACCACGGTGTTCTGGGTCGGGCAGTGGCTCGCCCAGTACGCGGCCACCGGCGAGCCGTCCGTCCCGCTGCCCGAGATGCGGCAGGGCACGCGCATGGGCTGGGGAGTCTACCAGCTCTTCACCGCCGCCGACGGCGAGCAGATCTTCGTCGGCATCACCTCCAATGGCCACTGGGAGCGCTTCTGCAAGGCGTTCGGCCTCGACGATCTCCTCGCCGATCCGCGCCTCGACGACAACGCCAAGCGCGTGGCCGCGCGCGCCTGGCTCCCCGCGCGCATCGCCGAGGAGCTGGCGCGCCATTCGAGCGCGGAGCTGGCGGAGCGGTTGGAGCGCGCGCGGGTGCCCTTCGCGCCCCTGCGCCGTCCCGATCAGCTCGTGGACGACCCCCACCTGAACGCCACCGGACAGTTCGTGGAGACGCCCCTGCCCGGGCACGCTCCTGCCAAGCTGCCGAAGCTGCCCGTGCGCAGCACGGCCTTCGAGATGGGCCTGCGCCGGCCGGCTCCAGAGCTCGGCGAGCACACGCGCGAGGTGCTGGAAGAGATCGGGCTCACCGGAGAGGAAATCCACGCGCTCGCGTCACGGAGGATCATCGGATGACCGACCTGCCCCGGACCGTCAAGATCAAGGAAGTGGGACCACGCGAGGGCTTCCAGTTCGAGCAGGGCGGGATCAGTCTCGCCGACAAGATCTCCCTCGTGGACGCTCTCACCGACACCGGCGTCAAGACCATCGAGTTCACTTCCTTCGTGAGCCCGAAGTGGGTGCCGCAGATGGCCGACGCGGAGCAGATGGTGGACGGGATCCGGCGCCGGCCCGGCGTCGAGTACGAAGCAATCTGGCTCAACGTGGCGGGGCTCGAGCGCGCCGCGCAGTTCCGCGATCGTCTCCACCTGCGTCCCATGTTCGGCGTGGCGGGCAGCGACACGTTCATGCGCAAGAACACCAATCGGAGCGTCGACGAGCGGATCGAGGAGCTGCCGGGCTGGGCCGAGCGCTACCAGGCTCTCGGCATGGACTGGATGGACGTGGGGGTGATGGCGGCCTTCGGCTGCAACTACGAGGGCGACGTCGAGCCGCGCTACGTCGTGCGCGTGCTGGAGAAGGTGGAGGACAAGGCCAGGTCTTGCGGCTCGCGACTGGGCGGCATCGGGCTCGCCGACACCATGGGCTGGGCCAATCCGCTCCAGATGAGGCGCCTCGTGGGACTGGTGCGCGAGCGCTGGCCGGAGACGCCGGTGAAGCTCCACCTCCACGACACCCGCGCGCTGGCCATCGCCAACGTCGTCGCCGCGCTCGAGATGGGCATCGATTGCTTCGACAGCGCGGTGGCGGGCATGGGCGGCTGCCCTTTCGCCGCCCACAAGGGCGCGGCGGGCAACATCACCACGGAGGACCTCGTCTTCCTCTGCCAGGAGCTCGGCATCGACACGGGCATCGATCTCGACGCCATGATCGAGGCGGGGCAGCTCGCCGAGCGGGTGGTCGGCCACCCGCTGCCCGGCAAGCTCAAGTCCGGAGGCAACCTCGAGAAGTACCGCGCCCGCGCCCGCGCCGCCGCCGTCTAGCTTGGAGACTTGGCGCTTCATCACAGTCCGGTGACTTCGCGCCGGGTGGGGGGAGGGAAGCACCCCCGTAGACCACGCTGAGTCGCATTCGTTTGCGAAGTCTCTGGCGGACCACGAGATTCACGTCTATGGCTTCGACTACACGCAGAAGATACGGGTCTACGGGGATGCCCCCCTCCCCCCACCCGGCTCAACCCGTGGCCATCGGAAGAGATACCAAAGATTTAAGCCGGGTGATTGGACTGGCGGCGTGGGGGGGGCTGGGGGGCGGGGGCTCCCTCCCCAGACCCGTATCTTCTGCGGAGATTCTTGAAGCCGCAAACGACGATCTCGTGGCGGGCCAGAGACTCCACAACGGAGTGCGACTCAGCGTGGTCTGGGGA
>JBKOVG010000213.1:0-19818 GCA_046723845.1 Candidatus Methylomirabilota bacterium
GCCAAATTGCGAGCCAGACGAGGCCCGAGGGAGGCCGCAGCCCGAGGCGTACGTGGCCGTTCGAGCCGAGAGGCCTTGCCACGAGGCGAGGGCTGAATAGATCGTTCGAGCCGAGAGGCCTTGCCACGAGGCGAGGGCTGAATAGATCGTTCGAGCCGAGAGGCCTTGCCACGAGGCGAGGGCTGAGTGGATAGTACGTTGAGGGCTGCGGCCGACCGAGAACGTGGCATTTCGAGCTGAGCCGCTCTGCGGCGAGGAGAAGGCGGAGTCGATCTGGCGAAGTCAAGTTGGCCCGGCACTAGTCCTCGAAGCGCGCTCTGAGCTCGGGCGGCGTCACCGGGCACGCCTCGATGGGCCGCCGGAAGAGCCGGTACCGCACGCGCGCCACCGCATCGTAGCCCGCGTCGCGCACCCCGCGCGGAACGAGTCGCAGGAGCTGGGCCACCACTCTCCAGCCGCCGCCCACGCGCTCGAGCACGTGCATCACCGCCGCGCTGCGCACGAGGAGCGTGCCGTCAGGGGTGAGGGCCACGATGCTGTCCGGCAATCCCGCGCGGGAGGCCGCGGGCACGCGGCGCCGGAAGCCCTCGCTGTCGAGGGAGGCGAAGCGGAAGCGCGAGCCGTCGGCGTCGTGGGCGATGGCGAACCGCACGGCGCGATGGCAGAGCCCGCAGCCGCCGTCGTAGAACACGATGGAGTGGTCGGCCATGTCAGTCGAGCTGCACCCGCTCCGTGAGCGCGGCGAGGGCGGCGCGGGCCTCGCGCACCAGCATCTCCACCACCTCGCTGGCTCCCGGCAGGTTGTGGACGAGTCCCACGCTCTGCCCCGCGTGCATGGGGGAATACTCGCGGTTCTGCTGCTTCGTGGCCTCCGCGTAGACGTCCTGGGCGGCCGCGTGCTGGAGGAGGGCGGGTAGCACCGGCGCGCCCGAGGCCGCGTAGCGGTCGGTGAAGACGTTGCGGAGAGTGCGCGCGTAGAGCCCGGTGAAGGCATCGGTGATCGTGGTCGCCTCGCTGCCCTGCTCGAGAAGGGCCTTCTTCCAGAACTCCGCGGCCATGGAATCACGGGTGGCGACGAAGCGGGTGCCGAGGAGCACGCCGGCCGCGCCCAGGGCGAGGGCGGCCACGATGCCACGGCCATCGGCGATCCCTCCCGCGGCGACGACGGGCACGCTCACCGCGTCGACGATCTGCGGTATCAGCGCCATGGCGCCCACCTGTGCCGCCTCGCGCGAGGCCGGCTTGACCCAGGTCGAGCGATGGCCGCCCGCCTCGCTGCCCTGGGCGGCGACCGCGTCCACCCCCACCGACGCGACGGCGAGCGCGTCGTCCACGGTGGCGGCCATGGCCACGACCTTCATGCCGCGCTCGTGACAAAGCGCGACCATGTCGCGGGCCGGCTTGCCGAGCCCGATGCTCCAAACGGGCACGCGCTCCTCCAGGATCACCTCGAAGGCTTCCTCGATCAGGTCGGGCACGGGATCGGGTCGGGCCGCTCTCGCGGGGATGCCGAGATCGTGGCGGAAGGTGTCGAGGGTGCCCTGGACGCGGCGGAGCGTCTCCTCCGGGATGCTCGCGGGGTCCGCGGGTGGGCGGATGGCCGTATGCATCCAGAGGTTGACACCGAAGGGCCGGTCGGTGAGCTGGCGGACGCGGCGGATGCCCTGACGGAGCTGGTCGCGAGTGAGGCGCAGTCCTGCGAGGATGCCGAGGCCGCCCGCTCGAGAGACCTCGGCAACCAGCTCGGGCCCGGCGACGCCGCCCATGCCCGACTGGAGAATGGGATACCGGATGCCCAGGAGGTCGCACAGCGCTGTGTGGAGCTCAAGCATGTCGAGCCCTCCGTCAGTACCCGAGGGCGGCGCCGTCGGCTCTCGGATCCGAGCCACCCACGAGGCCGCCGTCGGGATCGAGCCAGATGCCATGGGCGTGGCCGAAGAGATCGTCCCACTCCTTGCCCACTTCCACGTCGTGGCCGCGGGCGGCGAGGTCGCGCACGAGGGCGGCCTCGTAGCGCCCCTCGAGGTGGAGGGCGCGCGAAGGCGTCCCCCACGTGCGGCCGTAGAGCCAGCGCGGCGCTTCCACGCAGGCCTGCGGCCCCAGGCCTCGATCGAGCCTCCGCGTGAGGAGCGCAGCCTGGGTCTGGGGCTGCCCCTCGCCTCCCATGGTTCCGTAGACGAAGCGCGGCCGCCCCGCCTCGAGGTACATGGAGGGGATCAGCGTGTGCATGGTCCGCTTCCGAGGCGCCAGCGCGTTCACCTGGGCCGGGTCGAGGGAGAAGAACGAGCCGCGATTCTGGAGCACGACGCCCGTGTCGCCGGCGACCAGCCCAGAGCCCCAGGTGAAGTAGAGCGACTGGATGAGCGAGACGGCGTTGCCCTGGGCGTCCGCGGTGACGATGGCGATGGTGTCGCCGCCCGCGGGCTTCGCGGGCGCGGTGGGCAGGGCGTGGCGCATGTCGACCTGCGCCCGGAGCTGCGCGATGCGCTCCGGGGCGAGGAATTCCGCTGGGCTCCGCTCCATCCACTCGGGATCGGTGAGGTAGTGGTCGCGATCCTCGAAGGCGAGCTTGGCCGCCTCCACGAGGAGGTGGACGTAGTCGGCCTCGCCGAGCTCGCTCACATCGAAGCCGTCGGCCACCGCCAGCATGGCGAGCGCGGACATGCCCTGAGTCGGGGGCGGGAAGCTCGCGGCCTGCCCCTTGCCATACGCGATGCGCAGTGGCTCCATCCAGTCGCTCCGGTGCTCGGCCAGATCCTCCATGCGGAGCGGGCTCCCGGCCTGGGCGGCCGCCGCCACCATGCGTCTCGCGATCTCGCCGCAGTAGAAGGCGTCGGGCCCGCCGTCGCGCACCGCCTCCAAGGTGAGGGCGAGATCGCGCTGCACGAGGGGGCCCTGGCCCAGGACGTCGGGGTGATAGAGCGGCCAGAGCTCCTGCTTAATGGGCGCGATGGCGGTGGGGCCGAAAAGATCGGGCTCGCGCGGCGGGGCCACCCGCTGGCCGGCCGAGGCCTGGAAGCCTTCGCGCGCGTAGGCGATGGCATCGGCGAGGAGGCTCTTCCACGTGAGGATCGAGCCCATGCTGCGACTGCTGTACTGGTGCGCCTGCCACCACCCGTCGACCACGCCGGGCGCGGTGAGGGCCGCGGCCCCCCCCCGCGCGGGAATCCTATCCCGGATCCCGCGCTCGGCGTACCACTCGATCGAGGCCGCCCGCGCCGAGCGCCCGGCGCCGCAAAGGGCGATGAGGCGCGAGGAGGTGGCGTCGTGGATGAGCCAGAAGTTGTCGCCGCCCACGCCATTCATGTGGGGATAGACCACGGCGATGGCGGCGGCGGCGGCGATGGCCGCGTCCAGGGCGTTGCCCCCGGCGCGCATCGCGGCCACCCCGCTCTGCGAGGCCAGGACGTGGGGGGAGGCGACCATCCCGCGCGGAGCACGGGACTCGAGCCAGCGAGTGGTGGTCATGCAGCGATTCTACAGGGCAACTCGAGCGGGAAACAGAAGGCCTAGTCCGAACTATTCACGCCGCGCTGTAGTACCCCGTGCCGTAGCCGTTCTGCCCGAGCCGCCACAGCCGCAGGTCCGAGCCCCAGCGCCATCACCCCGGCGAGGGCCGTGCACGTCGCGAGGGGGACGGCGCGCGAGACACTCGCGTCCCGATAGTCGCCCGCGGCCAGCTCGCCGTCCGCTCTCTGCATGGCACTCTCCGGTACTTGGCCCGGCACGGTCACCATCGCCGGCCCGCAGGATGGAGGCGGGCCATGAAGGGGCGATGTTGCGGAGGTAAAGAAGTGTGAAGGAGGGACCGGCGGCGTGTTCTGGGGTAGAGTGTCGCCACCCTGATCCGTGCTGCTCCCGCCTGCGCAGAGGAGGCTCCGATCCCATGGTGAGCCCGCGGTGACCATCGGCGCGCCCGTCCGTCGACGGGAGGATCCGCGTCTCCTCACCGGTCGCGGCCGCTACGTGGGCGACGTCGAGCTGCCGCGCCTCCTCCACGTGGCCTTCGTGCGGAGCCTTCACGCCCACGCCCGGCTGCGCGGGATCGACGTGGCGGCGGCGGTCGCGCGGCCGGGTATTGCGGCCGTGCTCACCGGGCGCGATTCGGCCTTCGCCGAGCTCTCCATCCGGGCGCGCTCCGCGCTTCCAGGCTATGCGGAGACGGCGCAGCCCATCCTCGCGTGGCCCGTCGTCCGTCACGCGGGCGAAGCGTTGGCCGCCGTCGTCGGGGCCGACCGCTACGACGTCGAGGACGCCGCGGCGCTCGTGACGGTGGAGTACGAGCCACGCGCGGCGGCGGTCGACGCGCTGCGCGCGACCCGTGACGACGCCCCGCAGGTGCACGAGGCGGCCTCCGGCAACGCCTATCTCGTCCGCCGCTTCCAGGGCGGGGATGTCGACCGCGCGCTGGAGGGCGCCGCGGTGGTGATCGAGCGGAGCTTCCGGACGAACCGCCATTGCGCGGCGCCACTCGAAGGCCGCGCCGGTCTCGCGGAGTGGAGCGCCGCCGAGGAAAAGCTCACGCTCTGGTCGGCGACGCAGGTGCCGCACCTCGTTCGCCATCTGCTCGGCGAGGTGCTCGGCCTGCCCGAGAACCGCATCCGCGTCGTCGCCCCCGACGTGGGCGGCGGCTTCGGCGTGAAGACTATGCTCTATCCCGAGGACGTCGCGCTCTGCGTCCTTGCCATGCGCCTCGGCCGGCCGGTGAAGTGGGTGGAGCAGCGGCGCGAGGGCCTGCAGGCCTCGGCGCATGCGCGCGACCACCACTATCACGTCAAGGCCGGCTTCGACGCGGACGGCCGGCTGCTCGCCCTCGACGTGAGCGCGCTCTGCAATGCCGGCGCGTACTCGGTGACGCCGTGGACGGCGGGCATCGAGGCGCTCATGGCGGGAGGTCTGCTGACCGGCCCCTACAAGCTCGCGAACTACCGCTGCGAGGTGACGGCGGTGGCGACTCACACCACGCCGGCCGGCCCCTATCGCGGAGTGGCGCGGCCCGCCACGACCTTCGTGATGGAGCGCGTGCTCGACCTGGGCGCCCGGGCGCTCGGCCTCGACCCCGTGGACATCCGGCGCGTCAACCTCATCGGTCCTGCCGACCTGCCCTACACCTCGGCCACCCGGCTCGTGCACGACAGCCCGACCTATCCCGTCTGCTTCGAGAAGGCCGTGGGCGCGATCGACTACGCCGCTTTCCGCGCCGAGCAGGCGCGGCTCAGAGGCGAGGGGCGTCACGTCGGCGTGGGCTTCGCCGTCTACAACGAGCTGACCGGCCTCGGCCAGGCCGCCTCCGCGGGACCGCGCATGCCCTTCCGCACTGGCCACGAGGGCGTCACCGTGCGCATGGATCCCTCGGGCGCCGTCACCGTGCTGGCCGCGGTCACCTCGCAGGGGCAAGGGCTCGAGACCACGATGGCCCAGCTCGCCGCCGCCGAGCTCGGCGTGCCCATCGACAGCGTGCGCGTCGTGCTCGGCGACACCGACGCCACCCCGTTCGGCCTCGGCGCCTTCGCCTCGCGCCAGGCGGTCATCGGAGGCGGTGCGGCCATCCGTGCGGCTCGCGCCGTGCGCGACAAGGCGCTCCGCATCGCCGCGCATGCGCTGGAGGCCGCCGTCGAGGACATGGAGATGACCGATGGCCAGGCCGCGGTCAAAGGCGCCCCGGGGCGAGCGCTCGCCATCACGGAGATCGCGCGTATCGCGCATCTCGAGACGCATCGCTTGCCGCCCGACCTCGAGCCAGGGCTCGACGCGACGCGCTTCTACGATCCGATACGCGGAACCTTCGCGGCGGGAGCGCAGGCGGCCATCGTGGAGGTCGAGCCGGAGACGGGCCGCATCGCGATCCGTCGCTGGGTGTGCGTGGAGGACACGGGACGCATCATCAACCCGCTGATCGTCGAGGGGCAGGTGCACGGGGCCATCGCCCAGGGGATCAGCGGCGCGCTGGCCGAGCATCTGATCTACGACGAGGCGGGTCAGCTCCTCACCGGCTCCTTCATGGACTACGCGATGCCGACGGCCGCGAGCATCCCGTCCCTCGAGACCGAGCACGTGGAGGAGCGGGCGGCGAACCTTGCCGGCGTGCGTGGCGTGGGCGAAGGCGGCACCCTAGGACCGGCCGCCGTGCTGGCCAACGCCGTGGCCGACGCTCTGGCGCCGCTCGGTGTGGAGCCGGACGAGCTGCCGCTGAACCCGGCGCGAATCTGGCGTGCGTGCGAGCTGGCAGCGCGGAACCGCCACCTCCCATAGTCGCGGAGGGCTCACCAGCGACGAACCCGCCATCAGCACATGCCGTGCTATCGTTTGAGCCGTCGATGATCTCCTCCATGCTCGTGCGCGAGACCCTCTGGAACGTGCCGTTCTGGACCGCCCTCGTCGTGGCCATCCTGGTGGGGTCGACCGACGCCGGCCAGGCTGCCGAGCCACCTTCAGGGGCGGCGATCCTCCAGGAGCTCCGTAGCTTCGCCACCACGGGCAGCGTGCTCTACGTGGCGGCCCACCCGGACGACGAGAACACGCAGGTCATCACCTACATGGCGCGCGGGCGGGGATACCGAACGGCCTATCTCTCGCTCACCCGCGGCGACGGTGGGCAGAATCTGCTGGGCCCCCAGCTTGGCGAGACGCTCGGGGTGGCGCGCACGCAGGAGCTGCTCGCCGCGCGCCGCCTCGACGGAGGACGGCAGTACTTCACCCGCGCCAAGGACTTCGGCTACTCGAAGAACGCCGAGGAGACGCTGACCGTCTGGGACCGGCAGGCGATCGTGGGCGACATCGTGAAGGTGATCCGCGAATTCCGTCCGGACGTCATCATCACGCGGTTCTCCCCGAAGCCCGCGCCCACGCACGGCCACCATACCGCCTCTGCCGTCCTCGCCGTCGAGGCCTTCAAGCTCGCCGGCGATCCCACGGCCTTTTCCGAGCAGCTCCGCGAGCTCAAGCCGTGGCAGGCACGACGCATCGTCCAGAACGTCGGCCGGGGCCCGAACGCGAATCCGGGGGCGGGCGTGGCCATCGCGGGCTGGCCCGCCGACGTGCCGGATGGGCCGGGGGTGGTCAAGATCGATGTGGGCGTCCGGGACCCGCTCACGGGCGAGTCGTTCGCCTCTATCGCCGCCCGCAGCCGAGGCATGCACAAGACACAGGGCTTCGGTATCAACGACCCGCCCGTGAACGAGGGTCCACGGGTCGAGCCGTTCGTGCTCCTCGACGGCGAGTCGCCGACCAAGGACCTCATGGACGGCGTCGACACGACGTGGAACCGCGTGCCCGGGGGTGCGGAGATCGCCCGGTCGACCGAGGAGGAGATTGCGAAGTTCGACGGCCAGGACGTGCCCGGTCGCCTGCGCGCGCTGCTCGCCATCCGGCGTCGGCTCGCCGCGCTCCCCGCGGATCCCCTCGTGACCGACAAGCGCGAGCAGCTCGACCGGATCATCCAGGCCAGCCTCGGCCTCGAGGTCGACACCGTGGTCGATCGCGCCGAGGCCGTGCCCGGCGAGACCGTGAAGCTACGCCACACGGCCATCGTGCACGCGCCCTTCCCCGTACGCTGGACAGCGGTGCGGTATCCGGCCGCGCATCGAGTGATGGCCAAGACGGCCAGCCTGCGCCCGCGTCAACCCGTCGTGCGCGAGACCTCTCAGGCCGTCCCATCCAACGCGCTACCGACCCAGCCCTACTGGCTGCGTACGGAGGGTACGGCCGGGCTGTTCGACATGGACGATCCGTCGCTCATCGGCCGCCCCGAGAACCCTCCCGCCTTCCCCATTGAGTACGTCTTCGACGTCGGCGGGCAGACGCTGGTGATCCCGGGCGAGCCGATGTCCGCCGCGGATCCCACTCACCCCGCGCGGCGCCCGTTCACCGTCATCGCGCCCGTCTCCCTGCGGTTTCCGGCCGGAGTGCGGCTCTTTGCGCCCGGCGCCGCGCGGCCGGTGACGGTGGAGGTCACGGCCGCCCGCGCGCACGCCGCCGGCACCGTGCAGCTCGACGTGCCCGCCGGCTGGACGGTGACGCCGCTCACGCAGCCGTTCCGATTGGCCGCCCCCGGCGAGCACGCGCGCTTCACTTTCACGGTGACCGCCCCGCCGGCGCTCGCGACGGCGCCTCTCGGCGCGAGCGTGGAGATCGACGGCCGCCGCTTCGACCAGCAGCGCGTGGAGGTTCGCTACGAACATCTGCCGTTGCAGCTTCTGCAGCCCCCCGCGCGCGCCAAGGCCGTGTCGCTGGAGCTGGCGACCCGCGGCCACCACGTGGGCTACGTGTCGGGCGCCGGCGACGACGTGCCCGCCGCTCTGGAGCAGATGGGATACGAGGTGACGTCGCTGGCCAGCGCCGACCTCACGCCCGAACGGCTGCGCGGGCTCGACGCGGTCGTCATCGGCATCCGTGCCTTCAACGTGCGGAAGGATCTGGCCGAGCACCTGCCTGCCCTGTTCGCGTACGTCCAGGCGGGCGGCACCGTGGTGGCGCAGTACAACACGCTCGACGGGCTGCGCGACGACTGGCTCGCCCCCTTTCAGCTGCATCTCTCGCGCGAGCGCGTGACGGACGAGCACGCTCCGGTGACGATCCTTGCGCCCGAGCATCCAATGCTGACCACCCCGAATCGCATCACCGCGGCGGATTTCGAGGGCTGGGTGCAGGAGCGCGGTCTCTACTTCCCCGATCGATGGGACGACCGCTTCACGGCGATTCTCGCCGCCAGCGATGCCGGCGAGACGCCCCTCAGGGGCGGCCTGCTGGTGGCCCGCCACGGCCAGGGATACTTCGTCTACACGAGCCTCTCGTGGTTTCGCCAGCTCCCCGAAGCCGTCCCCGGAGCGTATCGGCTGTTCGCGAATCTCGTCTCGCTGGGTCGATGAGGCCCACGTCGCGCCGCGACGAGATCGTCGAGGCCGAGCCGCCCGACCTCCCCGGCTTCCGTACCTGGCGCGGCGTCTATTTCTTCGTCTTCGGGTGGTTCCTGCTGGTGCTCCTCCTGCTGACGGTGTTCACCGTGATCTTCGCGTGAACGCCGCCGACTGGGCCGTGCTGCTCGGCACCCTCGTGGGCATCGCCGGCTACGGCGTCTGGCGCACGCGCCACGTGCGGAGCCTCAGCACCTACTTGCGCGGCGATGCGGCCATCGGCTGGGGCACGATCGGGCTCTCCGTGATGGCCACACAGGCCAGCGCCATCACCTTCCTCTCGATCCCCGGCCAGGGCTTCGAGAGCGGCATCGGCTTCGTGCAGAACTACTTCGGCCTGCCCCTGGCGCTGATCATCGTGTGCGCCGTGTTCCTGCCCATGTACCGGCGCCTCAACGTCTTCACGGCCTATCAGTTCCTCGGCCAGCGCTTCGACGAAAAGACCCGTCTGCTCGGGGCCGGCCTCTTTCTCGTGCAGCGCGGCCTCGCCGCCGGCGTGACGATCTACGCGCCCGCCATCATCATCTCCACGGTGCTCGGTTGGCGGCTCGATCTCGTCGTCGTGTTCACGGGGCTGCTCGTGCTGGTCTACACGGTCACCGGCGGCAGCGAGGCCGTCGCGCTGACCCACCGGTGGCAGGTGGCGGTGATCTGGGCCGGCATGGCGACGGCGGTGATCGTGCTGCTGCTCCGGCTGCCCGCCGGCCTCGGGCTCAACGGCGCCACCCATGTGGCCGGCGCCCTGGGCAAGCTGCAGGCGGTGGACTTTTCGCTCGACCCGAGCCGGCGCTACACCGTGTGGACGGGCGTGTTCGGCGGGTTGTTCCTGTCGCTCTCGTACTTCGGCACCGACCAGTCGCAGGTGCAGCGGTACATCGCCGGGCCCTCGCTGCGCAACAGCCGCCTGGGCTTGATGTTCAACGCCGTGCTGAAGATCCCCATGCAGTTCGTGATCCTCGTGCTGGGCGCGCTCCTCTTCGTCTTCTACCAGTTCGTGCCGCCGCCGGTGTTCTTCAATCAGGCGGAGTGGCGACGCCACGCGCAGGACGGCCGGTTCCGCGCCATCGAGGCGGAGTATGCGGGCGCGGTGGCGCAGAGCCAGTCGGCCATCCGCGGCTGGCTCGAGGCCCGCGCCTCGGACGATGCCGCGCGGGCGGCGCGCGCGCGCGCCGCCATAGTCGCGGCCAGCGACCGTGCGCATGCCATCCGCGCGGAGGCCAAGTCGGCTCTCGCCGCCGTCGACCCCCGCGCCAAGACCAAGGATTCCGACTACGTCTTCATCACGTTCATCCTGACGCAGCTGCCGCACGGCGCCGTGGGCCTGCTCCTGGCGGTGATGTTCTCAGCCGCCCTGTCCTCCACCGCCTCCGAGCTGACCGCGCTCGGCACCACCACGACGATCGACGTCTGGCGCCACCTGCGCCCACTCGCCGCCGACGACGAGGCGCGCAACGTGCGCGTGGCGCGGCGCTTCACCCTGCTCTGGGGTGCCGTCGCGGTCGGGTTCGCGCTCTTCGCCGGCTTCGCGGAGAACCTCATCGAAGCCATCAATATCCTGGGCTCGATCTTCTACGGTGTGTTGCTCGGTCTCTTCCTGGTCGCGTTCTTCCTCCGCTGGGTCGGCGGCACCGCGGTGTTCCTCGCGGCCGCGGCCGCGGAGGCGCTCGTCATCGCGATGTACTTCTCGCTCAATATCGGCTACCTCTGGTACAACCTCATTGGCTGCGCCGCGTGCATCGTCTTGAGCCTTGCCCTGCAGGCGGCCCTGCCGCCGCGCCCCGCCGGGAGCCGCGCCCGATGAGCGGGGAGCCCATCATCGCGTTCGGCCAGCAGCCCTGCGGCTTCTTTCCGCGGCGGTTTCTCGTGGCCAAGATCCGCACGGCGCGACGGCTGCAGGCGGAGATCGGTGGGCGCGTCGTATATTTCTGCCATGACAGCGACCACGATCCGCGCGAGACGCGCACCCTCCTGCGCCATCGCACCACCGGCCATCTCGCGCACCTGAACTTCGCGGTGGCGGGTAAGCTCCAGCGCAAGTTCTCCCCGCTCTACGCCAAGCGCATCGCCGCGGGATGGCAGGCGAGGACGCTGGGGCAGCTCACGAACTACCTGGACCATGCCGCCATCGACCTGTTCCGCAAGACGTCGGCGGACACGGTGGCCGGCTTCTGCCTCGAGGTGTACCGCGGCATGGGCCTCCTCGACGGCGTGGACGTCGTGCGCTCGAGCGACCCCGAGGTGCGGCGCCGCGCCTGCGACGTCGAGGATTTCTTCGTGGACGTGCCGCACGAGGGCGCGATCGTGCGGGCCCGCGTGCGCGATGGCTCCCTGTACCTGCACGAGGGCGGAGATTCGTTCGTGACCCTGCCCGCGGACGCCGCCGGGTTCCGGAAGGAGCAGATCAGCCCCACTCGGGACACCCGGCTCAGGTGGATGCAGTCGGTGATCCACTGCACGCACTACGTGACGGGCGCGGGCGAGCAGGCCTACCTTCGGCCGGAGGAGGCGCCGGAGATCGCCTATGTGCAGCGGGAGGAGATCGAGCGGTGGGATGAGGCGTTCACGGAGCTGCCGGGCTGACATGCGACGTGCCCAGACCCCTGGTCGCTGAGATGGCGGCGGACACGCTGCGCATCGGCATCACGTGCTACCCGTCGGTGGGCGGCAGCGGCGTGCTGGCCACGGCGCTCGGCGAGGAGCTGGCCGCGCGCGGGCACGACGTGCACTTCATCGCCTACGAGCGCCCCTTCCGCCTGCCCTCGGACGCCCCCCGGCTGCACTTCCACCCTGTGGCCATCAACGAGTACGAGCTGTTCCGCTTCCCCGACTACACGCTGCCGCTGTCCGTGCGCATGGCCGAGGTGAGCCGGGACCATCGCCTCGATGTGCTCCACGTCCACTACGCCGTGCCGCACGCCACCGCGGCCATCCTCGCGCGCGCCATGCTTTCCCCGCTCCAGCGGCCTCGCGTCGTCACCACGCTGCATGGCACGGACACCACGCTGCTCGGCCACGATGCCGGCTACGCCCCGGCCATCCAGCACGCCCTCGCCTCCTCGGACGCGGTCACCGCCGTCTCCGAGTCGCTCAAGCAGGAGACGCAGCGGGTGCTCGATTTCGACGGACCGATCGAGGTCATCCATAACTTCTTCGCTCCCCGCCCGCCCAGCCGCTCCCCGGAAGTCGTCCGGCGCGAGCTGGGCATCGGCGACGAGCTCCTCGTGGTGCACTCCTCCAACCTGCGCCGGGGCAAGCGCGTCGACCTCGTCCTGGAAGCGGCGGCGCGGGTGCGACCGCGCGACGCGTTCCGGCTCCTCATCCTCGCCGGCGAGGCGTTCGCTCCCTTCGCGGGCGACGTGCGCCGCCTGGGCCTGGCCGACCGCGTGATCGTCCGCGAGAAGGTCCACGCCATCGAGGACTATCTGCAGATCGCCGACGTCGGCCTCTACGCCTCCGACGCCGAGAGCTTCTGCCTCAGCATCCTCGAGGCCATGTGCTTCGGCTGCCCGAGCGTCTCCACCCGCGTGGGCGGCATCCCGGAGGTGGTGGGCGACAACGAGAGCGCCGTGCTCGTGCCCCCCGGGGATGCCGACGCGCTCGCCGGAGCCTTGGAGGCTCTGATCCACGACGAGCCGCGCCGCCGGGCTCTCGGGCGCTCGGCGCAGGCGCGCGCGCGTGCGTGCTTTTCCGCCGAGGTCATCGTGCCGCGCTACGAAGCGCTCTATCGCCGGATGTGCCGGTGACGACCCTGTCACGCGCGCGAGGGTCGGCCACCTTGGCCTGGAATGAACGCTGTACAACGAGTCCCGCCAGGAGGCGGCCATGAAAGCTTGGACCTGCGTCTCCGTCGTCTTGCTCGCCCTCGTCGGACCCTCGGTGGTCTCGGCCCAGACGCCCGCCCCGAGCCTGAGCAAGGAGCTCGTGGCGACCTACCAGCGCGCCGCCAAGGAGATTCTCGACATGGCGGAGGCGATGCCCGCCGAGAAATACAGCTACAAGCCGACGCCCGAGATCTCGACCTTCGGGGACCAGCTCGTGCACCTGGCCGGCATCATGCAGCGTTTCGTCGATTCCGCCAAGGGTGCGAAGACGGAAGAGCACCACGGTGCCATGACGAAGCCCGAGATCATCGCCCTCCTGAAGAAGTCGTTCCAGAGCGTGGACGACATGATCACGCCGCTCAGCGACGCCCAGCTCCTCGAGCCGGTCAAGTTCCCCTTCGGCGATCGCACGGTGACCCGCGCCACCTTCTGGCAGGGGCCGATGTATCAGATCCGCAACCACTACGGCCAGCTCGTGGTCTATTTGCGGATGAACGGGATCGTGCCGCCGGCCAGCGTCAGGCGGTAAGGGAGAGGGGGAGTCGACTGTCGGCGGGAGGCTGCCGCAGGCGCGGCGCCGTCTACTGGATGACCTGATCCGCCCGGCTCAGCAAGGAAGGCGAGATGGTCAGCCCGAGCGCCCTCGCCGTCTTCAGGTTGATGACGAGCTCGAAGACGGTGGGCTGCTCCACGGGGAGATCGGCGGGCTTGGCGCCTTTGAGGATCTTGCTCACATAGGCGGCAGCCCGCCGAATCTCGTCGTAGAAGTTCACAGCATACGACATGAGGCCTCCCACCTCTACGAACTGCCGCTCGCCCCACATCGTGGGTATCCGATTCCTGGCGGCGAGGTCGACGAGGGACTTTCGGTGCTCTGTGGTCAGCACGCCGGCCGCCACGAAGAGCGCGTGGGTGCGCTCCCGGGTCATCGCGGCAAAGGCCCCTTCGAAATCACTGGGGCCGCGCACGGGGTGCGGGTGCAGGGTGAGGCCCAGAGGCTTGGACGACTCCTGAAGCTCGGTCCATACCAGCGTGTTGGACTGGTCGGCCGGATTGTAGAGGATCGCCACGCGGGATGCCTTGGGAACAACCCCCTTCAGCAGCTCCAAGCGCTTGCCGCCCAGCGCTGCGCTGATGCTCGTCAACCCCGTGATGTTCCCACCCGGGCGCGCCAGGCTCGTCACGAGGCCTGCACCCACCGCGTCGGCCACGCCTGCGAAGACGATGGGGATCGTGCTCGTCGTCTTCTTGGCGGCCACGGACGCCGGCGTGCCCGGAGTGACGATGACGTCGAGCTTGAGCTGGACCAGTTCCGCGGCGAGCGCGGGTAGCTGCCCGACCTGCCCGCTCGCGAACCGATACTCGATGCTGATGTTCTGTCCCTCGATGTAGCCGAGCTCGCGCAGCCCTTGCCGGAAGGCCTCGAGCTCGGGCGACGGCCCGGGGGCGCCGTAGAAGAGCAAGCCCACCCGCGGGCTGTTCCCGACCGGCTGCGACTGGGCAGCCATGGGCGTGGCCAGGAGCACGATCCCGGTCCCGTGGAGGAACCTCCGTCGATCCATCATCGAGCTGGCGCGGCGGCCGCCTCGAGCCCGCGATGATGCCGCGATACGTTCGTCAATTGCGCGGCGCGCTCCGCGGAGGCACGATGCCGTTGAGACGGAGGTACACGACGAGGTTGCCGTAGTGGTTCATGTTGTCCTGGATCGCTATCAGGATAGCTGACCAGCGCTGGACCTGCTGACCTCCTCTGCCCGCCACCATCTCCAGGGCCTTCTCCTCGGAAAGCCCCTCCCACACCCGCGCCCCGTAGTCGTAGCTCTCCCGGAGCGCCTTCAGGATCTCCGCGCGGCTCTTGAGGCTGTCGAAGCGCGCGTTGCTCTCGAGGGTGTCGCCGGAGACTCTGGAGAAGAACGTGTAGTTCTCCCCGATGAGATGGATGAGGACCTCCCGGGCGGTCCGCACGGCGGGCGTCGGCCGGAAGTCGTACTTGTCTTCGGGCACGCTGTCGGCGATGCCGAGGACGAGGTTGCGGGTGCTCTCCCAGGTGGCCTTGGTCGGGGCCAGGAAGCTCGTGGCCGGGAACTTTGACGGGGCGCCGGGCGCGGGGCCGCCCGATGTCTGGGCCATGCCCGGAGTCGCCCAGAGCACGGCAAGCACGGCAACAACCACACACCGAACGAGCGCGTCCTTGGTCATGAGCCCCCCCTGTAGGGTGACGAGATGCCGCGGGGACGAGCCCTTCCCCCGCCTGGCGACGTGAACTCTCCAGATCGTAGATAGCACAGAACGTGCTCGGGGATTCGGCAGTATGGCCCTTGCCCTCGCGGAGTCCCTGCGCTACCGTCCCCTCGAAGTCCAACAGGAACGCGGATGCAGATCCGATTCTGGGGCACCCGTGGATCGCTGGCCAAGCCGGGGCCGGGCACGCTCCGCTATGGCGGGAACACCTCGTGCGTCGAGGTGCGCACCGGCTCGGGCACGCTCATCGTGTTCGACTGTGGCACCGGAGCCCACGCCCTCGGGCAGGCGCTGATGGGAGGTGACGCCCCCGTCCGCGGCCATCTGATGATCACCCACACCCACTGGGATCACATCCAGGGCTTCCCGTTCTTCGCGCCCCTCTTCGGCCGCGGCCACGAGTGGGACATCTACGCTCCCGGCGGGCTCGGGCAGCAGCTCGAGCAGACGCTGGCCGGGCAGATGGAGTACACGTACTTTCCCGTGACCCTCGCCCAGCTCGGCGCGACGATCCGCTACCACGACCTCGTCGAGGGCAGCTTCGCGGTGGACGACGTGCGCGTCGTCACCAAGTATCTGAACCATCCCGCGCTTGCCCTCGGCTATCGCCTGGAGGTCGGCGCTGTCTCCGTGGTCTACGCCTCAGACCATGAGCCGCACGCGCCGTGGGCCTCGACGGAAACGACGACAGGCGCCGGCGCCGCGTCCCTGGCCCATCGGGAGGACCTTCGTCACGTCGAGTTCCTTGCCGGGGCCGATCTCGTCATCCACGATGCGCAGTACGACCTCGGCGAGTATCGCGAGAAGATCGGCTGGGGCCACACGCCGGCGCAGTGCGCGGTGGACTACGCGCTGGCCGCGCGCGTCCGGCGCCTGGCCCTCTACCATCACGACCCCATGCGGGACGATGCGGGCGTCGACAGCCTCATCGAGGCCTGCCGGCGTCGGGTGGCCGCAGCCGGCGGCCAGCTCGAGGTGTTCGGCGCCGCCGAGGGGCAGGTGGTGGAGCTCGCCGAGGGCGCCGGTCTCACGGCACCCACCGCGCGCCCGACGGTGGCGCCGAGCCGCGCCCGAGCGGAGACCATCCTCGTGGCCGACGACGATCCCACCATCGTGATGCTGCTGCGCGCGAGCCTCGAGTCTGACGGCTTCCGCGTCGTGACGGCTCACGACGGCATGGCCGCCCTCGATCTCGCGCGCGCGGAACGGCCCGCCCTGCTCTTGCTGGACTGGCAGATGCCGCGCGCGAGCGGCGTCGAGGTGACACAGGCGCTGCGCGGAGACGCCGACCCGGACCTGGCCGCGACGCCCGTCGTCCTGATCACGGCGCAATCGGGCTCCGAGAACACCGCCGCCGGCTTCGCGGCCGGCGTGACCGACTACCTGACGAAGCCGTTCCGACCGGCCCACGTGCGGGCGCGCGTGCGCGCCTGGCTCCTGCGCCGGGACGCCGGAGCCGCCGGCACATGAGCGACGCGCGCGGCACGGAAGAGCAGCTCGATTCGCGACGGGTCGCAGTCCTCCGCTCGCTCTCGCGGGCGCTCCTGCGACTCGTCCTGCTGATCGGCGGCCTCGCGCTCGTGGGATGGCAGCTCGACGTCGACGCGCTCAAGAGCGTCCTGCCCGGTCGGGTCGCCATGAATCCGTTCACCGCCCTCGGCTTCCTGCTTGCGGCCGCCTCGCTCTGGCTCCTCGAAGCGGAGCGCGAGGGGTCCCAGCGCCGTGTGTGGCTGTCCCGAGCGGCCTGGATCGGGGCGGGCGCCGTGGCCGCTATCGGCATCGTGTCCATCCTGGGGTACGTGATCGGCGAGAACATCGGCCTCGATCAGCTGCTGTTCCGCGCGCGGCTCGGCAACAACCGGATTGCTCCCAACACGGCGCTCAACTTCGTCCTGGTCGGCGGCGCCCTCCTCCTGCTTGGCTGGGAGTCGCGACGGGGGATGCGTCCGGCCCAGCTCGTGGCGCTCCTGCCCACCGCCATCGCCCTCACGTCGCTCCTGGGCTACGTTTACGCCGTGGGCGAGCTGTACGGCATCGGCAGCTACATCCCGATGGCGCTGCCCACCGCCATCGCGTTCCTGGCGCTCGGCGTCGCCATCCTGTGCGCCCGCCCGGACGGTGGCCTCATGGCGGCGATTACGAGCGACCACATGGGCGGTAGGCTCGCCCGCCGGGTGCTTCCGGCCGCGGCCGCGATTCCCGCCGTATTGAGCGGTCTCTGGCTCCTCGGCCATCGCACGGGTCTCTTCAGCGCCGAGGTCGGCCTGGCCCTCCTGGCCGTCGCGAACATCCTCATCTTTGCGGCCGTGATCGCCGTCGCCTCGCGCTCCCTCAATCGCGCCGACCGGCGGCGGGAAACCGGCGAGCGCCGCCTCGCTACGCAGTACGCGACGACCCGCATCCTGGTCGAGTCGCGGACGTCTGCCGAGGCGATGCCGCAGATCCTCCGCACCGTCGGGGAAAGCCTCGACTGGGTGCTGGGAGCGCGCTGGGCCGTGGACCGGGAAGCCGGCGTGCTGCGATGCGCGGAGATGTGGACGACGACGGCTCAGACTCTCGAGGAGTTCACCGAGGTGAACCGGCGCAGCGCATTTGCGTCCGGCGTCGGCCTGCCGGGACGAGTCTGGGCCACCGGCCGGGCGACGTGGATTCTCGACGTCACGCGCGACTCCAACTTTCCACGGGCGCCGTACGCGATCCGCTGCGGCCTGCACGGGGCGTTCGGCTTCCCCATCGTGGGCCCGAGCGGCTTCCTCGGCGTGATGGAATTCTTCAGCCACGAGATCCGCGAGCCAGACGAGGACCTCCTCCGGATGTTCGAGGCCGTCGGGGGCCAGGTGGGACAGTTCATCGAGCGCAAGCAGGCCGAGAGCGATCTCGAGCGGGCCAAGGCCATCGCGGAGGCCGCCACCCAGGCCAAGTCGGAGTTCCTCGCCAACATGAGCCACGAGATCCGGACCCCGCTCAACGCGATCATCGGGATGTCGTCGTTGCTGACGGACACCGCCCTCGACAACCGGCAGCAGGAGATGGCGGAGACGATCCGGACCAGCGGCGAGCACCTTCTCACCGTCATCAACGACATCCTCGACTTTTCGAAGATCGAGTCGGGGAAGCTCGAGCTGGAGGAGGCGCCGCTGGACCTCGCCGGCTGCGTGGAGGAAGCGATCCAGCTCGCCGCGCCCGCCATGCGGGACAAGGGAGTCGAGCTCACGTACCTGATCGAGAGCGGGGTGCCCGCGGCCCTCGTCGGCGATGCCGGACGGCTGCGGCAGGTCCTCGTCAACCTCATCGGCAATGCGATCAAGTTCACCCCGGCCGGCGAAGTCGCCGTGACGGTGTCGTCGCGGCCGCTCGAGGGCTCACACCACGAGGTGCACTTTGCCGTCCGGGACACCGGGGTCGGCATCTCGGAGGACCAGTTCGATCGGCTGTTCAAATCGTTCAGCCAGGCCGACACATCCACCACGAGGCGATACGGCGGCACCGGGCTCGGGCTCGTGATCTGCCGGCGCCTGTGCGAGCTCATGGGCGGGCGCATCTGGGCGGAGAGCGCGGCGGGCGAGGGATCCACATTCCACTTCACGATCGCGGCGGAGGCGGTCGCCGTGGCGGCGACCACGCGCGTCGACTCTGGAATGCTCGAGGGCAAGCGGGTCCTGATCGTCGACGACAACCGGACGAACCGCCGCATCCTGCGCATCCAGGCCGAGCGATGGGGTATGCGCGCGCGCGACACCGGATCGCCAAACGAGGCGCTCGAGTGGATCCAGCGCGGCGATCCCTGCGACGTCGCGCTGCTCGACTACCAGATGCCCGACATGGACGGCTTCGCCCTGGCCCGGGAATTGCGCGGCGCTCGCGGGTCGGAGTCGCTGGCCCTCGTGCTACTCTCGTCGATCGGTGGCGTTCTCCCCCCCGCTCAGGCCGCGGCGTTCGCCGCCGTGCTGTCGAAGCCGGTGAAGCTGTCGGTGCTTCACGACCGGCTCGTCGAGATCCTGGGCGGGCGTGACCAGCCCCGACCCGCCGAAGCAAGCGACTCGACCGCCGGGGCGTCACCCGGTCCGCTCCGGATCCTCCTCGCCGAGGACAACGCGGTCAACCAGACGGTGGCGCTCCGGCTGCTCGAGCGCCTCGAGCACCGCGCCGACGTGGCGGCCGATGGCCATCAGGTGCTGGAGCGGCTCGAGCGGGCGCCCTACGACGTGATCCTGATGGACGTGCAGATGCCCGTGATGGACGGGCTCGAGGCGAGCCGGGCCGTGTGCGCACGCTGGCCGCCCGCGCAGCGGCCGCGCATCATCGCGATGACCGCCGAGGCCATGGAGGGCGATCGCGAGCGCTGCCTCGCCGCGGGCATGGATGACTACCTGGCGAAGCCGATCAGGCTCGAGGAGCTCAGGCGCGCCCTCGGCGAGTGCCGGCCGGTGACGACTCAGCCAGTGCGCGATGTGCCGGCGCCGCCTCAGGACGGCATCGACCGCGACGTGCTGGATGAGCTCCGCGAGGACCTCGGCGACCCGGAGACGCTCCGAGGGGTCGTGGCGACGTTTCTCGATCGCACGCCCCTCGTGCTCACCGAGCTCCGGGATGCGGCCGCCCGGGGAGACCAGGCCGCGCTCCTCGCCGGCGCACATGGTCTCAAGGGCACGAGCGCGATGCTGGGTGCGCTCGCCCTCTCAGGGCAGTGTGCCGAGCTGGAGCGCCTGGCCCGCGCGGGCAACCTCCAGGACGTGCCGGCGCAGCTGGACGTCATCGCCGCGCGCGCCGAGACGGCGAGCCGGGCGCTCCGGCGCGAGATCGCAGACCCGTAGACCCGCGCGCCGCTTAGGGCACGGCTCTTC
>JBKOVG010000059.1:0-19413 GCA_046723845.1 Candidatus Methylomirabilota bacterium
CTTCCGGACCTACGCTCAGGTGGTTGCCCTGCGCGCGGTGACGAGCCAGGACGCCATGACCGCAGACTGGGCGCGGCTCCCCTACGACCTGCTGGGGAGGATTTCGTCGCGGATCATCAACGAGGTCAAGGGCGTGAACCGCGTGGTCTACGACATCTCTCCCAAGCCCCCCAGCACCATCGAATGGGAGTAGCCGGGGCCGGGAAGGACGGCGCCCCGCGCGCCGACTTCGTTCACCTCCACGTCCACTCCGAGTACAGCCTCCTCGACGGCGCCGCCCAGCTCGAGAAGATCGAGCGCGCGGAGGGGCAGGCCAAGAAGGAGAAGGACGTTGGCCTCATTGCGCGGGCCGCCGAGCTGGGCTTTCCCGCCCTCGCCCTCACCGACCACGGCAACCTCTTCGGGGCCATCGACTTCTACGCAGCGTGCAAGAAGGCGGGCATCAAGCCCATCGTGGGTTGCGAGCTCTACGTGGCGCCGGGCAGCCGCTTCGAGCGCTCCGGGCAGGACGGCGGCTACGAGGGCGCGAGCCACGCCACCGTGCTCGTTAGGAACGAGGTCGGCTACCGCAACCTGATCAAGCTCGTTTCCAAGGCCTATCTCGAGGGCTTCTACTACAAGCCGCGCGTGGACCGCGAGCTCCTCGCCCAGCACGCCGACGGCCTCCTCGTCCTCTCCGGCTGCCTCAACTCCGAGCTGAGCCGCCAGCTCTCGGCGGGCGAGGACGCCAAGGCGCGTGACACCGCGGGCTGGTACCAGGAGGTCTTCGGCAAGGACTTCTACTTCATGGAGGTCCAGTCGCACGGCATCGAGGAGCAGGGGCGGGTGACCGAGGGCACCGTGCGCATCGCCCGCCAGCTCGGGGCGCCGCTCTGCGGCACCAACGACTCGCACTACATCGACGCGGGCCACGCCAAGGCCCATGAGACGCTGCTCTGCATCCAGACCGGCGCCACCATGAGCGATCCCGGTCGCTGGCGCTTCTCGACGGAGGAGTTCTACCTCAAGTCGGCCGACGAGATGCGCTCGGTCTTCAAGGACCTGCCCGAGGCCTATCGCAACACGCTGGCTGTGGCGGAGCGCTGCGAGCTCGAGCTCGGCTTCGGGCAGTTCCACCTGCCCAAATATGACGTACCCGCCGGCCACACCCTCGACTCCTATCTCGAGCATCTGGCCTTCGAGGGTCTCAAGCGCCGGTACGGCGGCTCGCCCGCCGACCTCGTGGTGGAGCGGCTCCGCTACGAGCTCTCCATCGTCACCAAGATGGGCTTCTCCGGCTACTTCCTCGTGGTGTGGGACTTCATCGCCTTCGCCCGTCGCCAGGGTATCGCGGTGGGCCCCGGCCGCGGCTCCTCCGCCGGCTCGCTCGTCGCCTACTGCCTCGGCATCACCAACGTCGATCCCGTCGGTTACGGGCTCCTCTTCGAGCGATTCTTGAACCCCGAGCGGATCTCCATGCCGGATATGGACATCGACTTCGCCGACGACCGTCGGGACGAGGTCATCCGCTACGTGGCCGATCGCTACGGCGCGGATCGCGTCGCCCACATCATCACCTTCGGGACCATGGGCGCCAAGGCGGTGATCCGCGACGTGGCGCGGGTCATGGGCTTCTCCTTCGGGGAGGCGGATCGCATCGCCAAGCTCGTGCCGGGCTTCCCCCTCAACATCACCCTCGATGAAGCGCTCGAGAAGTCGCCGCCGCTCGCCGAGCAGGTGAAGCGCGATCCGCGCGTGGGCGAGATGTGGGGGGTGGCGCGCGCCCTCGAGGGCTGCACCCGGCACGCCTCCGTGCACGCCTCGGCGGTGGTCATCTCCGACGAGCCGCTCATGGAGCGGGTGCCGCTCTACAAGGATCCCAAGCGCCCCGAGTTGATCACGGGCTTCGCCATGGGACCGATCGAGAAGCTCGGTCTCCTCAAGATGGACTTCCTCGGCCTGCGCACCCTCACGGTGCTCGCGGACGCGGCGCGGCTGGTGAAGGAATCGAAGGGCCTGCCGCTCGATCCTGACGACCTGCCCCTCGATGACGCCAAGGCCTATCAGCTTCTCGCGGAGGCACGCACCTTCGGCGTGTTCCAGCTGGAGTCGGCGGGCATGCGCGACGCCCTGCGGAGCCTCAAGCCCACGCGCATCCAGGACATCATCGCCATGGTCGCCCTCTACCGTCCCGGGCCCATGGAGCTGATCCCCGAGTTCGTCAACCGCAAGCACGGCCGGGCCCCGATCACCTACGAGCATCCGCTCATGGAGCGCCATCTCCAGGAGACGTACGGGATCATGATCTACCAGGAGCAGGTGATGGGGCTGGCCGCCGAGCTCGCCGGATTCACCCTCGGCGAGGCCGACACCCTGCGCAAGGCCATGGGGAAGAAGGACCGCGAGCTCATGGCCGCTCAGAAGGCGAAGTTCCTCGTGGGGTGCCGGGCCAACCAGATCGACGGGAAGAAGGCCGAGCGCATCTGGGATCTCATCGAGAAGTTCGCGGGCTACGGCTTCAACAAGTCCCACGCCGCCTGCTACGGGCTGGTCGCCTATCAAACCGCGTACTTCAAGGCGAACCACCCGGTGGAGTTCATGGCCGCGCTCCTCACGTCGGAAATGGAGAAGACCGACAAGATCGTGCAGTACATGGAGGAGTGTCGGAGCATGGGCCTCCGCGTGGAGGCGCCCGACGTCAACGTGTCGGGGGCGCGCTTCACCGTGGCGGATCAGGTCATCCACTTCGGCCTGGCCGCCATCAAGAACGTGGGCGCCTCCGCCATCGAATCCATGGTCAAGCCCCGCGCCCAGGACGGCCCCTTTGACTCCCTCGCCGACTTCTGCGCGCGCGTCGACCTCCGCCTCGTCAATCGACGCGTGGTGGAGAGCCTCATCAAGGCGGGCGCCCTCGACTCGCTGCGCGTCACCCGCGCCGGCCTCCTCTCCGGCCTCGACCAGGCCATGGAGGCGGGGCAGCGGAGCCAGCGCGACCGCGAGGAGGGCCAGGCCTCGCTCTTCGACGGCCTCGCCGGGCCCAAGGCGGCGGCTCCGGCCGCTCCCGCGCGGGACGCGAGCGCGCAGGTGCCGGAGTGGCCGCGGGAGGAGCTGCTCGCGGCGGAGAAGGAAGTCCTCGGCTTCTATCTCACCGGGCATCCGCTCGACGAGTACCGCGATCTGGCCCAGCGCATGCGCACGGTCTCCGGGGCGGAGCTCGCCGGGCGGCCCGTCGCCTCTCCCGTGCGTCTCCTCGGTCTGGTGAGCGGCCTCACCGAAAACGCGACCAAGAGCGGCAATCGCATGGCTTTCGCCACCCTCGAACTGGTGGACGGCTCCGTGCCCCTCACCGTGTTCCCCGAGCCCTACCGCGCGTGCTCCGTGGCTCTCCGGCACCGCGGTCCCGTGGTCGTGCGGGGGCGCGTCGACGACAGCGACAAGGGACGCGTGGTGCTGGTCGAGGAGGTCAAGCCGCTGGACGACGCGATGATCGCGGCGGCGCGCGCCACCGAGAACGGCGAGACGGGAAACGGCGGCGCGCGCAACGGATCGGAGCCCGTTGCGGGGACCTCCATTGCTCACACCTGCCGGGTGCGCGTGCGCCCGGGCGCCGGCTCGCCCGACGGAATGCTCGCCTCCGTGCGACGCATCTGCGAATCGCATCCCGGCTCCACCCCGCTCTTCGTGCACGTGCTCCTCGCCGATCAGGAAGTGGTGGTGCGCGCGAAGGGGCTGTCCGTGGCCGCCGCTCCGGAGCTGGTGGCCAAGGTCGAGAGCCTGCTCGGGCCCGGCAGTATACTCGTCGAGTATGCCGGACGAGCTTGACTTCGAGCGCCCGCTCGTCGAGATCGAACAGCGCCTGAGCGAGTTGCGCGCCTCGGCCAATCCGCCGGCCGCGCGCGAGGAGATCGGCAAGCTCGAGGAGCGCCTCCGCCGGCTCCAGCACAAGGTCTACGGCAGCGTCACGCCCTGGCAGCGGGCGCAGATCGCTCGGCACCCGAAGCGGCCGCACACCCTCGACTTCATCCGACTGCTCCTCGAGGACTTCGTGGAGCTCCACGGCGACCGCGTCTATGGCGACGACAAGGCCATCGTGGGCGGTCTCGCACGCTTCGAGGGCGAGCCCGTGGTGGTGATCGGGCACCAGAAGGGCCGCGACACGCGCGAGAACATCACGCGCAACTTCGGCATGCCGCATCCCGAGGGGTACCGCAAGGCGCTGCGCCTCATGGAGCTCGGGGCCAAGTTCGGCAAGCCCATCGTGACCTTCATCGACACCCCGGGCGCCTATCCCGGCCTCGGCGCCGAGGAGCGCGGGCAGGGGGAGGCCATCGCGCGCAACCTGCGCGAGATGGCGGGCCTCGGCACGCCGATCGTGTGCGTGGTCACGGGCGAGGGCGGCAGCGGGGGCGCCCTCGCCATCGGCGTGGGCAACCGCGTGCTCATGCTGGAGCACGCGATCTACTCCGTCATCTCGCCCGAGGGCTGCGCGGCCATCCTGTGGGGCGAGGCGTCCAAGGCGCCGGAAGCGGCGGAGCTCATGCGGGTGACCGCGCCCGATCTGCTCAAACTCGGCGTCATCGACGGCGTGGTGCCCGAGCCGCTCGGGGGAGCGCACCGCAACTGGGAGGAGACGGCCGAGAATCTCCGCGTCGCCCTCCGGAAGGCCCTCGACGAGCTCCGCCCGCGGAGCTCCGAGACGCTGGTCGTCGACCGTTTCGAGAAGTTCCGCAAGATCGGCGTGTTCGCGGATAGCGTCTAGCGTGTCCGAAGTTTGACAGGCTCCGAGGCCGATGCTAACGTAACTACCGATCTTTTATGCCGAAACTTCATCTGATCACCTACGGCTGCCAGATGAACGAGTACGACTCGGAGCGCGTCGCCGGTCTGCTCAAGCACGAGCGCTACGAGCTCACCGAGGTGGCCGAGGACGCGGATCTGATCCTCCTCAACACCTGCGCCATCCGCGAGAAGGCGGAGGACAAGGTCCTGTCGCGGCTCGGGCAGCTCAAGCACCTCAAGCGCGCGCGCCCCGAACTGATGATCGGCGTCATGGGCTGCATGGCGCAGCTCTGGAAGGGCCGGATCCAGGAGCGGGCGCCGCACGTCGATCTGGTGTTCGGCTCCGCCGCCGTCTCGCGCGTGGGCGAGCTCATCGATCGCGCGCGGGCCACGGGCGCCCCCGTGCTCGAGACAGGAGAGGCGCCCCTCGTCAAGCTCACCGCGCGTCCCGAGCAGCCCGGACAGCTCAAGGCCTTCGTCACGGTGATGGAGGGCTGCGAGAAGCACTGCACGTTCTGCGTCGTGCCGGTGACCCGCGGTCGCGAGCGGAGCCATTCCCCCGCGGCCATCCTCGCCGAGGTCCGCGAGCTGGCCGCGGCCGGCGTGCGCGAGGTGACGCTCCTCGGGCAGACCGTGAATGCCTACGGGCGCGACCTCACTCCACCCACCGATCTGGCCACGCTCCTCGAGCAGGTCAACGAGGTCGAGGGCATCGAGCGCATCCGCTTCACCACCTCCAACCCCTACAACCTCACCTCGCGCCTCATCCGCGCCATCCGCGACGTGCCCAAGGTGGTCGAATACCTGCACCTGCCGCTCCAGTCGGGCTCCGATCGCGTGCTCGAGCGGATGAACCGCGGCTACACGCGTGCGCGCTACCTCGAGCTCATCGACGAGCTGGTGGAGACGGTGCCCGACCTCGCGCTGTCCACCGACCTCATCGTGGGTTTCCCCGGCGAGACGGAGGCGGACTTCGAGGAGACGGTGACGGCGGTGGAGCGCGTGCGCTACGATAACGTGTTCGCCTTCCGCTACTCGCGCCGTCCCGGTACGCCGGCCGCCGAGATGGCCGAGCAGGTGCCCGACGAGGTCAAGGCGCGACGCAACAGCCGGATCCTCGAGGTGGCGGAGCGGGTGGGCGCGGAGCGGCGGCGCGCCCTCGAGGGCCGCGTGATGCCGGTGCTCGTGGACGGCCGCTCCCGCAAGGATCCTCAGGAGATTACGGGACGCACCCGCTGCAATCGCGTGGTCAACTTCGACGCTCACGGCCGCGAGCTCATGGGCCGGACCGTGCAGGTGCTCGTCACCAGGGCGCTCCCTCACAGCCTGCGCGGCGAGCTGGCCGGCGCGGGGGAGCGCGTGCTCGCCGCCCGCGCGGTCTAGGGGGGAACGCCCATGTGGCTCGAGATGAAGGTCAAGGGGTTGGCGCTCGACCCTCTCTCCAACATGCCGATCATCATCCTCCGCGACGAGGAGGAGAAGCGCTCGCTGCCCATCTGGGTTGGCCTCTTCGAGGCCAACGCCATCGCCCTCGAGCTCGAGAAGATTCCCACCCCGCGCCCCATGACCCACGACCTGATCAAGAACATCCTCGAGTCCATCGACGCCCGCGTGGTCAAGGTCGAGGTCAACGACCTCCGCGAGAACACCTTCTTCGCGGTGATCCATCTCCAGCTGGGCTCGGCGGAGATCGCGGTGGACTCGCGCCCCTCCGATGCCATTGCCCTGGCCCTGCGTGTGGCCGCCCCCATCTTCGTGGACGAGGAGGTGGTGGCCAAGGCCAAGAACGTGGAGGTGGCCAAGGAGCAGGAGCTCTCCGGCAGCAAGGCCGACGACCAGGCCAAGATCAAGGAGTGGCTCGATTCCATCAAGCCCGGGGACTTCGGCAAGATCGAGCGGGGCCGCGATCCCAGCGCCCCGGATGACTAGCGGATGCGCGTTGGGCTCTTCACCAACAACTACTTGCCGTTCCGCGGAGGCGTCACCACCGCGGTAGAGACGCTGCGCCAGGGCCTGGAGGCCGACGGCCATCGCGTGTGGGTCTTCGCGCCGGCCTGGCGCGGGCCGCAGCCGGCCGATCCCGCCTACGTCTTTCGGTATCCTTCCGCGCCCGCACCGACCTATCCCGGCTTCGCGGTGCCGCTCCCCTTCTCACGCCGCTTGGGCCGCGCCGCCTGCGCCCTGGAGCTCGACGTCTTCCACGCCCAGCACCCGTTCCTCCTGGGCGTCACCGCGCGTCGCCTCGCCCGCGCGCAGGGCCGGCCGCTGGTGTTCACGTACCACACGCGCTACGAGAAGTACGCGCACTACGTTCCGCTTCCCGAGCGCCTGGTGGCGGGAGCCGCCGTGCGCCTCGCCTCCCGCTTCGCGGACTCCGCGGACCTGGTGATCGCGCCCTCCGCCCGCATCGCCGACGGCCTCGGCCAGGCCGGCGTGCGCGCGCCCATCGCCGTGGTGCCCACCGGCGTGCCCCTCGATCTCTTCCGCCCGGGAGACCGCGGTGCGGCGCGGCGCGCGCTCGGGCTTTCCGACGAGACGCCGCTCTGCCTCTACGTGGGCCGCCTCGACCGGGAGAAGAGCGTGGAGCGCGTGCTGGAGGCCTTCAGCTCCATCGCCGACGCCGTGTCCGGCGCCCGGCTCCTCCTCGTCGGGCAGGGGAGTCACGAGGCCGCGCTCAAGCGGCTCGCCGCGGCCGGCCCTGCCCGCGCGGCCATCACCTTCCCCGGCTCGGTGGCACGCGAGGCACTGCCGGACTACTACCGCGCGGCCGACCTCTTCCTCTTCTCCTCCGAGACGGAGACGCAGGGGCTGGTGCTGGCCGAGGCGCATGCCTGCGGGCTGCCCGCGGTGGCGGTGCGCGCCTCCGGCGTGGACGAGGTCGTGCGCGACGGCGAGACGGGCATCCTCACGAAGAGCGACGCCCAGGATCTGGCCGATGCGGCCATCGGACTCCTCCTCGATGCGCCCCGCCGGCGCGCCATGAGCCGGGCCGCGCGCGAGCTCGCCGAGCGCGACTTCTCGGCCGCGCGTCAGGTCGAGGTCATGGGCGGCCTCTATCGCGATCTCCGTCGCTCCGCGCCGTGAGCCCGACGGCGACCGCGCCGTTCCTCCGGGCGGCCTTCCAGCCCGAGTGGGCGCCCGAGGCGGGCGATCCGGGCCGCCGCGGCTTCCTCACCGCCGATCCCCGCGTGCAGACGCTCTTGCGCGTGCTCGTGTCCTATCCCGAGGTGCGCTTCATCCTCCCCGACCGGGTGGGGCTCGAGCTGAGCGCGGATGCCCGTCTCGTCGACACCCTCCTGCGCTTCCTCGGCCGGCAGAGCTGGCTCGTCACGAGCGTGACCGTCGGAGGCTAGCCGGCCCGTGATCTGGAATCGCGAGATGGAGACGGCCTCTCGCGAGCAGCTCCGCGCGCTCCAGGGCGAGCGCCTCCAGCGGGCCTGCGCGTGGGCGGCGGAGCGCGTGCCGTTCTACCGGACGGCCTTCGCAACGGCCGGCGTCGATCCGGAGCGGATCAAGAGCGTGGACGATCTCCGGCGCCTGCCCTTCACGGTCAAGGCGGATCTGCGCGAGCAGTATCCCTGGGGTCTCTTCGCGGTGCCGCAGCGCGAGCTCGCGCGCGTCCACGCCTCCTCGGGGACCAAGGGCAAGCCCACCGTGGTCGGGTACACGCAGGGTGATCTCGCCATCTGGCGCGAGGTGATGGCCCGCTCCCTCGCCGCGGCGGGCGCGGAGCCGGGCGAACTCCTCCAGATCGCCTACGGCTACGGTCTCTTCACGGGCGGGCTCGGCTTCCACGACGGAGCCGAGCACATGGGCCTTACCGTGGTGCCGGTGTCCTCCGGCAACACTCTCCGGCAGATCCTGCTCCTCCAGGACCTCCGTCCTCAGGGCCTCGCCTGCACGCCGTCGTTCGCGCTGCACATCGGCGAGTCCATGCGAGAGCAGGGGCTGGATCCGCAAAGCGCTGGGGTGCGCTACGGCCTCTTCGGCGCCGAGCCATGGACGGAGGCCATGCGCGGGCAGCTCGAGCGCCTGTGGGGTATCGCTGCGGTGGACTTCTATGGCCTCAGCGAGATCATCGGCCCCGGGGTCGCGGGCGAGTGCGCGCAGGCCCGTCGCGGGCTGCACATCGCCGAGGATCACTTCCTCCCCGAGGTGATCGATCCCGCCACGGGCGAGCCGCTGCCGGTGGGCGCGGAGGGTGAGCTCGTGCTGACCTGTCTCACCAAGGCGGCACTGCCGCTTCTGCGCTTCCGCACGGGGGACATCACCGCCCTCGATCCTGCCCCCTGCGCGTGCGGGCGCACCTCGGTGCGCATGGCGCGGATCAAGGGTCGGAGCGACGACATGCTCGTGATCAAGGGTGTCAACGTCTATCCCTCCCAGCTCGAGGCCGCCCTCTTGACGGTGCCCGAGCTCGCCCCGCACTATCAACTCATGGTGGATCGCCGCCAGGACTTCCCGAGCATCGCGGTGGAGGTCGAGCCCACTCCCGAGACCGTGCAAGGGTGGGGGAGCTTCGCGGCGGGCGGCTCCGCCCGGGCCGCGCTGACCGCGCGGATCGGGGAGCTCCTGTGCGCCCACCTGAGCCTCAACCCGGAGATCGTCATCGTGCCGCCCAAGACCATTCCGCGCAGCGAGGGCAAGGCGGTACGCGTCGTGGAAAGGAGCGCCTCATGAGCCAGCCAGTGACGGAAGCGGATCTCCTCGCCCGGATCGAGCGCGGCGAGCGCATCGAGTCCGCCGAGGAGATGACGGAGGAGTACCGCGAGAACCTGATCCACCTCATGACCATGCAGGCCGACTCGGAGCTGGCCGGAGGCTACGGCTACGTGCCGTGGATCATGAAGGCCCCTGGCGTCGACGAGAAGCACGTGGTGGCGCAGATCGTGAAGGACGAGCACCGCCACGCCTCCGTCATGTACGGCCTCCTCGCCGACCTCGGAGTGGACGTGGAGGCCCACGTGCGCGCCCACGACGAGGCCTTCGCCATGCGCATCGAGGCCACCGCGGACATCGGCACCGCGCGCATCACCGCCGACAAGCGGGTGAACATCTTCTACTACCCCATCGACACCTGGGCGGACTTCATCTTCTTCAACTTCTGCATGGACCGGGGAGCCGGCCACCAGCTCGAGGACGTGCGGCAAAGCTCCTACGGCCCGTGGGCCCGGGCCATCGAGGGCATCTTCAAGGAGGAAAAGTTCCACATCCGCCACGGCGAGTTCTGGGTCAAGAAGCTCGCCGAGGATACGAAGACGCACGACGAGGCCCAGGCCACTCTCGAGAAGTGGTACATCCGCACCATGAATATCTTCGGCCGCCCGGGCTCGGCTCGGAACGCCGTGTACCGGCGCTACAAGCTCAAGCTTCGCGACAACGACGAGGTCCGCC
This sequence comes from Candidatus Methylomirabilota bacterium, assembly GCA_046723845.1. GTDB lineage: Bacteria > Methylomirabilota > Methylomirabilia > Rokubacteriales > CSP1-6 > AR37. Next base: position 10,153 of record JBKOVG010000059.1, read on the forward strand.
AGGCCTTCGCCGATGAGGTGAAGGAGAAGGCGGAGGCCGTGGGCCTGCATCTCCCTGAGTGGAAGCCCGTGTGGGACCGCCTGCCCGAAGAGGCGCAGATCCCGGGGTAGGGGCGTGCGCCTCACCCTAGCCGCCGTCCTGCTCCCCGTCCTTCTCGCCGGCGCTGTCGGCGCGAGCGGGCAGACGGGCCGCCAGGTCAAGGTCGTCCTCGAGTTCGAGCAGCGCGCCCAGGAGGCGCGGCAGGGCGCCCAGGGTCGAGGCGCGGTGGTGATCCAGGACGGCAAGGCGCGCGGCCGCGGCGGAGTAGCCGTCGAGGACACCACCACCCGCACCACGCGCACGAGCGGTGTCTTCACCGTGGTTCAGGACGGCGGCACGGGGTCCATGCTCGTGGCGAGCGATGTGCCGTACACCGTGGCCGCCTGGTTCCGGGACTACGCGACGGGGCAGGGCTACCTCGTGCAGGGCACGGCCTGGCAGCGCGTGGGCACCGTGCTCGTGGTCAGCCCGACCATCCTGCCCGGCGGCCAGATCCGCGTGCGCCTCGTGCCCCAGGTCAGCTACTTCACGGCGGACAGCACCGGCACCGTGGAGTTCAACGAGGCGGCCACCGAGGTGATCGTGCCCAACGGACGTGCCATGCGGATCGGCGGCGGCACGCGCGGCATCAACCAGGTCACGCGGCAGATCCTGGGCTATCGCCAGGAGCAGTCGTCGAGCGAGTCGAGCTTCATTCTCACCGCCACCATCCTGTGAGCGAGGCCTCCGGCGAGCCGATACCGGGTGAGCTGGCGGCCCGGCTCCAGGACGATCCGCGGGCCCTCGGCGTCGAGTACCTCGAGCTGCGTCGCGGCTACTGCCGGCTCGCCCTCACGCTTCGCCCGCTCATGGTGAACGTTCAGGGGCTGCCCCACGGCGGCGTCATTTTCTCCATCGCCGACATCGCCTTCGGGCGCTGCGCGCAACTCCCGCGGCGGGCTCGCCCTGGGGCTCCACATGTCGATCGCCTACTTGACGGCGGCGCCCGCGGCTGCGCGTCTCGTCGCCGAAGCACGTGAGGTGAAGCAGGGCAGGCGGGCCGGGTTCTTCGACGTCACGGTGACCGATGGAGGCGGGCACGCTCGTCGCCCAGGTTCACGCCATCGCCCATCGCATCGGCCGTCCGGTGTGGTTGACATAATCCTTCTTATCAGACATTCGACCTGTTGATCGACAGGCCACTTCCGATCCGCCCATTTACTGGCACACGCCGAGATGACGACTTTGGGCGAGTTGGGCGAGGATCCTCGGCGCCAAGGCTGGTGCAGCCTGGAGGCCAGCACGGGCCTGACACGGCGCTCTGTGCACTTCGCGGCGCTGGGTGCACCGAGGAAGTGCTGCCCAACGTCCGAGACTGACGACAGGCGGCCGGGTGGCCGGAGCTACCGCGGCTTCGGCATGGTCTGGAGGCTCGCCATGCGGGAACGGAACTCCTCCGCGCGGCGGCTGTCCGGCAGGTCCTTCAGCAGGCGCTGATACGTCTCGACGGCAGCCTCGCGCTTGCCGCCCAGGTCCTGGACGCGCGCGATGTCGAGCATGGCCTCCTCGTAGAGGAAGCTCTTAGTGCCGACACTGCCAATGGCTGATTGATAGGCCTTTTCGGCCTCGGGATAGTTCTTCTCTGCCTCCCACGAGTAGCCGACGTCGAGCGCGGCCAGCGCGGCCAGGGTCGGCGAGCCCGCCTTGTCCCGGGCGATCTCGAAGGCCGCCCGCGCGCTCGCGTACTGGGCGTTGGCGAAGCGGAGGCTGCCGAGCAGGTACGCGGCCTGGCCGACCGAGGACAGCCGCGGATACTCCGCGATCACGTCCTGGAGGGCCTTCTCGGCGCGCTGGCGCGTCTCCGGAGAGGCGCCCGGGGCCTGGGACTGCGCGGCGAGGGCCCGGGCCTGCGTGAGGGCGATGGAGCCTTGAGCCTCGTAGCGCGTCTTCCAGAGCGCCCAGCCGCCCCAGATGAGCCCGATCACGAGGACGACCAGGCCCCCGGCCACCGCCCACTTCACGGCGAGACGGGAGCGGAGCCACTCGAGCAGCGTCACCGCGACTCCTCGACGTCGCGAGGCGCAGTCTCGGCCACGCGCGCGGGTTCCGCGCGCTCGAGCCAGATCTCGCCCTTGACCGACGAGCCCTCCGCCGCAGAGAAGCTGACCGCCTTGAGGGTGCCCGTGAGGACACCGCTGGGCAGGATGTCGAGATGCGTGGTGGCGGAGAGATTGCCGCGCACCTTGCCGGCGATGACGATGGCGGCGGCGTTGATGTTGGCGTCGACCTGCGCGGCCTCCGCGACAATCACGCGGCCGGACACGTCGATCTCGCCCTCGAAGCGGCCGTAGATGTGGAAATCGCCCTCGCCGCTGATCTCGCCCCGGAGCGCCATGTGGGCACCCACCACCGCGCGGGCGGAATCCGCCGGCGGCGCGGCAGCCGCCGTCACCGCGGGGCGCGTCGGGGTCAGGTCCTCCGGCGCGTTCGAGAGTCCGAGAAACCGCCACACGCCACCGATGCCGCCGCCGTTGCGTTGAGGAGCCACGCCTCGCAGTTTACGTCCCCCCGCGTCTCGATCTCAAGGCGCTTTTGCCCCTGCGCGCACCGGAAGCGTGGCGGACGGGCGCGGCGAGACGCGCGACCTCCGCGTAGCGGAAGCACGACGTGAGGTGATCGTTCACGAGCCCCGTCGCCTGCATGAAGGCGTAGCAGATGGTGGGCCCGACGAAGGTGAAGCCGCGCCGTTTGAGATCGCGGCTGAGCGCCTGCGAGACGGCGGTCTCCGCCGGCACCTGCCCCGGCTGGCGCCAGCGATTCTGGAGCGAGCGACCCTGCACGAAGCCCCACACATACGCGGCGAAGCTCCCGTGCTCGCGCTGCACGGCGAGGAAGGCCTTGGCGTTGGCGATGGTGCCCTCGATCTTGCCGCGATGGCGAATGATGCCCGGATCGCGCAAGAGGCGCCGCACGTCGGCCGCGGTGAAGCGCGCGACCCGCGCAGGATCGAAGGCCGCGAAGGCGGCGCGATAGCCACCGCGCCGAGCGAGGATGGTCGACCAGCTCAGCCCCGCCTGCGCGCCTTCCAGCACGAGGAACTCGAAGAGCCGCCGGTCGGAGCGCAGGGGCACACCCCACTCGCGGTCGTGATACGCGATGTCGGGCGCGCTCCGGGCCCAGTGACAGCGTGGCCGCGCGGCGGTCAGCGACACTCGGTGTAGGTCGAGGTGCCGATGTGATACGTGTAGCAGCGCGGCGCGCTGGCGGGCGGCGGGCTGGGGACGCGGCCGCGTAACGTGCCGAGCCGCGTGGCCGGCACGGGGCTGCACTCGGCGTAGGTGTCGGTGCCTACCATGTAGTTCAGGCAGCGGAAGCTCGCCCCGGGCGGCGACGACGGCCCCGGCGTACACTCCGTGTGCGTGTCCGTGCCCACCGTGTAGCTCGTGCAGTGCATGGGCGAGAGCGTGTCGGCCAGGGTGAGCGGAGCGACGGTCATCCAGGCGAGGAGCAGCAGCGAGGAGGCTCGGCGCATCATGGCGCCGACTCGTCGCGCACGCCGCGGCCGTTGGCGCCCGGGCGGCGGGGCCGGCCCTCGCGCCCGGCGAGCTGCCAGGCCATGAGCCCGATCACGAGGGCGAGGAGGATCCAGCCGGCGAGGTCGCCATTCCAGATGAACCAGCCCACGAGGCTCAGGACGGCGAGCAGCCAGAGAAGAGGAACATAGCGGGACACGAACCTCTTCACGGCCTCCACCCCTCCCTCACCCTGCCCTGCCCTCGTCGGTCCATCCCCTTCTGCTGCCTTCCCTCCGAGCGGCGCATCCGCACCCTTCTCGTGGCCCGATTCTACCACCATGACTCCGGCGGGCCGTACACACGCGGGCGCGGCCACTGAGTTGAATCCCCGCGAGCTTCGGTGGCGATGCAGAACGCGTGAAGACCAGTTCCCTCGCCGAGCGCCGGCGCAAGGCGGAGGAGATCCGCCGCATCTACAACGTGGAGGAGCCGCTGGCCTGCGTGCACGTGAACCTGCTCGACAACCGGAGCGAGTTCGTCGCTCCCCTCGAGGTAGAGGGGCGGCGGGAGGGGCGCGACTACGTGGCGGAGATCCACGGGGCCATCGCCATCGCCAACACCCTCGCCTACCTCAGCGAGATGACCGATCCCATCAGCATCTTCCTCGGCCTCAGCCGGCGGAACCAGGTGCGCCAGGCGTTCCGCTATCTGCTCCTCGGCGAAGGGGAGACCGGCCTCATGGTCTACGCCATCCTCGTGCGCTACTGGGAGTCCACCCCCGAGGAGGACGTGCGCCTCCGCATCTATCTCATGTGCGACTGAGGACAAGCGTGCGCTCATCGGCGTAAATCCCGGCGCACGGGCCGCCGCCCCCCGCGGCGACCGGGGGGCTGGACATGCAGCGCGTCAGCGGTTAGAACTGTCGGGGTCGAAGCCTGGTGAGGTCACCGAGAACCGAGAGGAGGCTCCCATGCACCGTCGGTCGCGCTCGCACGTTACGGTCTTCATCTTCCTCGGACTGGCGCTCCTGCTGACGGGCTGTCCGAAGCGTCCGGCGATGACTCAGGTGGCGGCCCCGCCCCCTGCCGCCCCCACTCCCGCCCCGCCAGCACCCGCGCCGCCGCCGCCCGCCCCACCTCCGCCCGTGGCCACTCCGGCGCCTCCGGCCCCGGCTCCCACGCCTCCGGCCCCGGACTATCAGCCGAACCCTGCCCTCAAGTCGGTGTATTTCGCCTTCGACTCGAACCGGGTTCGCCCGGGTGATGCGAAGACGCTCGATGCCAGCGTGGACTGGCTCAAGGCCAATCCAAACCAGCTCGTGCGGATCGACGGCAACTGTGACGAGCGCGGCACCAACGAGTACAACTTGGCCCTCGGCGAGCGCCGCGCCAAGGCGGCCATGAGCTACCTCGTGTCCAAGGGCATCGCCGCGGATCGGATTATCGTGGTGTCCTACGGCAAGGAGCGTCCGGTCTGCACCGAGCACAACGAGAGCTGCTGGGCGAGGAATCGCCGGGACGACTTCCTCACCAAGCCCAGGTAGCCCGGCAGGGGCCGACCTAGGACGAGTTTTCCCTGTGGCAGTGGACTATCTGCGCGACGGCGACAGCGTCGCGCAGTGATATACGTCCGTCATAGGACAAGTAGGAACAACTGACGCAGTGGTGATCATTGCGGCAGAACGTCATTTGGGTTGTGACCCCGAGCCCGGGGTGGGTACACTGTGGCGCAGCACAGTAACCACGACGGAGGACCCAAGCGTATGGTCGATAGACTCGTCAAGTCGCTCGGCGCCCTGGCGCGCGATCGTCAGGCCCTGCAACGGAAGGAGCAGCAGCTCGAGCACCGGCAACAGCAGCTGATCAAGGATCTCAACGCGATGCTGCACGACATCGGCTATACGCTCCGGCCCAGCGGCAATGGCCAGGGCCCGAGCGGGTCGGCGATGGGAGCCGCCCGCATCCCCGGCCGGAAGCACATCAAGTGTCCGAAGTGTGATCGCCGCTTCGCCCATCGCTTGCCCCTGTCGCGTCACCTGAGCGCATCTCATGGCATCAAGAAGGCGTCGCCGGCTAAGAAAACCGTTCAGGCGAGGCGGACGAAGCGGAAGAAGGCCCGAGCGGGAAGCTAGCTAGTCTTCGCTCGAGCGCACCGGCCCCGGGCCCGGCGGCGCCCCCGCAGCCGTGGCGGGCGGGGTTTTCGCGGGCTCCGGCTGGCGTGCATTGTCCTGGATGGCATCCACACAGTGCTAAGCGGGGAAGAGCCTCGCCGTCTTGTCCATCTGCTCTACCCCGCCGAACCACGCGACACTGAGCCCGAGGGTGAGGACCGCGAGGTTCAAGCCCGTCGAGAGCGGGTTGCAGTAGAGCGCGATCCGCTGGCCGGGCGTCATGTTCGCGCAGCCGGTGGCGAGCAGAAGGATGAGGGCCAGCGCGGCTCTCTCCCGCCACCTACCTTCAAGTTTCACGCCCGGACCACGGATACTCCTGGAGCAGGCCTTCCATGCGCACAGAGCCAGGTTTCGAGCGTCGTCGCCTAGGGCTTCCAGTTGGCCAGCTCGGTGGTGGATAGCGAGAGCATGCCCCGCACGGTTCCTCCCTTGTCCTGCTGGCAACGCCGATCCACGTCCAGCCGGACGTCCTGCGGGCCTAGCGGCGCTGGCCACACCGTCGCGGTACTCACGGCTCGCCCGAGGCGAATCCGGAGCGCCTCCGTGCCCAGATAATAGCCGTAGACGATGGCCTGCCTCGTCACGTCGGGATTCGCCAGGTAGTCGGGACAGCTGAGCGAGGTCTCCTGGCCGCCCAGGAAGTTCTTCCACGCTTCCGATTCCTTCTTGATGGTGGAGGCGCCGAGCCACGGCGATCCGTTGTGGTGGACGCTCCGGGACAGGAAGGCGCGCAGCAAGCCGTCGCGTCGGTTGTCGGGCACCTGGCAGTAGGCGGCCACCTTCTCGGCGAGGCCGATGAACGGCTTGTCGGCGAGCCCGTCAGGCAAGACCCACCAGATGGGATGTCTCGGATCGGAGGGGGGCACCAGAACGTCCGTTCGCTCCTTGTCGAGAGCGCCCTGCACGCCTTCCAGATAACCGTAGGCGAGATACGCCCGCTGCGTCTGATCGAGGCTGCTGTAGTCACTGCAGTGAACTTCCTGGGCCGACGCGGGCGCGGCATCAAGCAGCCAGAGAAGGCAGAGCATCGCCAGCAGCGCGAAGCGACGGCGGCCGCGCGGCTGGCGCCGCTTGCGGAGACTCCGCGATTCCTTCACGTGGCCCTCATGCGAGATGTCCTTGTGGTCATGATAGTCGTTCCGCCCATCGAACGCGGGACGGACGGCGCGTGGCACGCCCTGGCTGGCGTATCATCCCGCCATGCGTATCGTGGCCGGACGGGGGATCGCCTGGATGGTGGCGGGGCTGCTCGTGTCCGCAACGCTGAGCTGCACACGTCCCGACTGGATCCAGTCGACGCTCGTCACGGTCGATGTCAGTGGGGAGTGGCAGGGCAACGTGACGAGGCTAGGCGGATCGTATGGCCCCGGCCTGATCCAGCTCAGCCTTCAGCAGAGCGGACCCAAGGTGAAGGGCACCTTCTCGTTCAGCCCGGGCCCCACGAAGGACGTCCCTCTCGAGGGAACGATCAGCGGTGACGTCTTGCGATTTCGTAGCCGCAGTGGATCGGTGACCGCCGAGCTCCAGGTGAACGGCGACGACATGAGTGGGACAGGCACCACCGTCGGCGGCCCGGTCAGACTCGAGATTCATCGACGGCCGTAGGTGACGCCGTCGACGTGTCCATGATTGTTGAACGCCTGCCCTGCGACGACGAGGGAAATGATGGCCAATAGGAGATAGTCAATGATCCAAGAAGCGTCGACCGCTCTGGCTCTGGGTTGCGTGGCCGTCTACATTCTCGCCACTCTTGGGCTCGTTCCCTTCGTCGCCATCGAGAAGCGGCGGTCAGGCGTCCGCTGGATGCTCACTTCTCTCCTCTGTTCTCCCCTGCTGGCCCTGGTCGCCCTCGCCGCGCTGCCCCTGGGCGATGCCGGCGACCCCACGAGCCCATTCGACGCCGAGCTGAAGAGCCGGTGAGACTACTGGTCCGACTCGAGCCCTATTCGCGCGGATTGAGATGTAGCGCTTGTTGTACGTGTAGGGCCGCACCTCGGGCTTCCACCGGCCGATGTCCGACGTGTCGTTCCACGCCTTGGACATCGGCAGGTCCGTCCGCTCCACCTCGTACGCGGCCAGATAGCGCGGGACGCCCGGGGCGTCCGTCCGGTACCGTGCCACGCTCACCGAGCCGGGCAGCTTCAGCAGCAGGGGCACGTGCTCGGTGTCGTAGAGCTCGTTGAACAGCGCCTCGCGGTGGGGCTCGACGTCCATCATCACCCAGAACACGTACGGGGTCCGGTGGGTCAGCCCGGCCGCGCTCCCCACCCACTCGTAGGTGGCGATGAGCCGGTTCATCGTGTTCGGCCGTCCCTCCTTCGGCCAGCGCCCGTACTCGGCGGCGGCCTTCCACTCCGCGGTCTGCATCACGGCGCACCCAATCTCCCGCTGGAGTCGCAGACCGTTTGCGAGGAAATCCAGTGATCGACCGTCGCACGTTCCTCGCCGGTACGAGCAGGTGGCGCGAGATCGCGAGCGCCAGCAGAAGGAACGCGAAGCCGCTGAGCGCGAGCGGGGCGTGCGGTAAAGGCCTACAGAGCGAGCTGGCCACCGACGACCCGTGCGTAGTAGCCCTGCTCGGCGAGGAGATCCTCGGGAGCGCCCATCTCGGTCAGGCGGCCGTTGTCCACTACCAGGATCTTGTCGACGCGCCGGATGGTGGTGAGCCGGTGGGCGACCATCAGCGTCGTGCGCCCACGCATCAGCGCGAAGAGGCTGGCCACGACCTGGGCTTCGCTCTCCACGTCGAGGGCGCTCGTCGGCTCGTCCATGAGCAGGATCGGCGCGTCCTTCAGGAAGGCCCGAGCCAGATTGATCCGCTGCTTCTCCCCGACGCTCAGTCTCGCGCCCCCGTCCCCGACGACCGTTCGATAGTGATCGGGCAGCTTCTCGATGAGCTCGTCGGCGCGGGCGGCGTGCGCGGCGGCCTCGATCTGCTCCATGGTCGCGCCGGGCTTCCCGTAGGAGATATTTTCGGCCACGGTGGTGGGCAGGATGATGGGCTCCTGCAGGACCAGGGCGACCTGCGCTCGCAGGTCCTCCACGCGGAGGTCGCGCAGGTCCACGCCTTCCAGGAGCACCGCGCCGCTCTCGGGGTCGAAGAACCGCGGGAGTAGGTTCAACAGCGTCGTCTTGCCCGCGCCGCTCGGGCCGATGATGGCCGCCGACGTGCCTGCCAGGAGCTTGAAGCTGATATGGCGCAGCACCGGGCGCGAGCTCTCATAGGCGAAGGAGACGTCGTCGTAGGTGACGTTGCCGTAGACGGGAAGCGGCGGGGGCGGAGACCCGGCGGGCGCGCCCCCGTCGGAGACGAACATGTTCTCCGCCGTGGTGGGTAGTTCCGCCGATCCGTCCAGGTCGCGTCCCAGGCAGAGCGGACGCGCCTCCGGCCGGCTCTTCACCTCTTCAGGCGTGTCCAGGATCTCGAACACCCGACGCGTGCTCGCGCGCGCGCTCGACAGCGTGGCCCCGACCTGCGAGAGCTGATTGAGCGGCTCGAAGAGCTGGGCGACGTAGGCGAGAAACACCAGCAGCTCCCCCACCGTCATGGTCGAGTTC
>JBKOVG010000379.1:0-14075 GCA_046723845.1 Candidatus Methylomirabilota bacterium
AGGAGCGGCGGCCGCCGCGTGCGGAAGTATTCCTGGAACTTCGGGTACAGCGCGACATTGCTGGCGTAGTCGAGGAACAGGTCGAGCTGGATCTCGTCGTTGCCGGGCCGAGCGAGCAGCGCCGAGTCGAGCGTGTAGCTCTCGGGCGCGACCAGTGACTCCTCTGGTACGCCATGCGTGTACTGCCACTTGGTCGCCTCGGGCGTGAGGAAGCTGCGGAGCGCCGCGCGATTCTGGGGCGTGGGCTCCTTCCAGTAGCGCTGGATCGGGTTCCAGCCCTCGCTCAGCCCCTCCTCATAGGCGTTGCCATTCTGCGAGATGATCGCGGTGATTCGCTCCGGGTGGCCCATCGCGAGGCGGAAGCCCACCGGGGCGCCGTAGTCGAAGACGTAGATGGCATAACGGGTGAGTCGAGCCACGGCCGCAAACCGGTCGATGACGTCGGCCAGATGATCGAACGTGTACCTGAACTGCGCCCGGTCGGGGGCCTCGGAGAATCCGAAGCCGGGGAGGTCGGGGGCGACCACATGGTAGTCGTCGGCCAAGGCCGGGATCAGGTCGCGAAACATGTGGGACGACGTCGGAAATCCGTGAAGCAGGAGCAGCGTCGGGGACGTGTCGGCCCCCGCCTCTCGGTAAAACATCTTCAGGCCATGCACGTCGGCGAAACGGTGGCTCGTCCTGCGCAGCTTGTCCAGCAGGGGAACTTCCATGACTGCCCTCCCGCGTCTTAGACGCTGCATCGTCGGGCTCCCTACGCAGCAAGTCGAGCCCGCTGATCGGTCTCACCGTCCCTTGCATCACCCGAGCAGGTCATTCAGGACACTTTCTCGTTTTGATGCTGACTATCCGAGATTGGTTACCGGGGTAAGGGCCGGTAAGTGGCCTGGTTTAGAAAGCCCGCAAAGATTTTTCTGAGTAGCTCTTACAGATCTCTACGATCCGGTTCCGCGGCAGGGCGGCCGCAGGGTGCCAAACGCGATCGCACCGACGAGATTCTGCGCCCGGAAGAGATACGGCGCCCGGACCGCGGCTGGGGCCCGCGTCGCCCGGCTCGACCATCGCCGCGACGTGGCAAGGGCGGAGAGAGCGACAACGGCCGATCCGAGAGGTACTCCCCGAGCCGCTTACGCAGCACCAGCCGCGCACGGTGGGTGCGGGTCTTCACCGCAGCGATACTCAGCCCTGTGATCTGGCTGACATCCGGGGGCGACAGGCCCTCGACGTCGCGTAACACCACGATCGTGCGGTAGTCTTCCGGCAGGCTGTCGACGGCTGCGATCAACACGTTTCGCAGCTCGGATTGAAGCGCCGGATCCTCAATACGCGCCGACCAGTCCTGAAAGGTCGGAACGTGCTCGTCGAGCATCACCGAACCTTCGTCCATCCAACTCTCATGATGCCGCGCACGTCGAACGCGAAGTTTCGTGTACGCGCAGTTTGCGGTGATGCGATAGAGCCAGGAGCCCAAGGCCGCATCACCTCTGAACGTCTCGATCCTCCGGACCACTGTCCAGAAGGCGTCCTGGACGACCTCCTCGGCATCCGGGCGGTTGCCGGTGATACGCATTGCCAAGCGGTAGACGCGATCTCCGTACTGAGCGATCAGCGCCTCGATGGCCCCGGTCTCCTGCCGGCGCAGCGCTTCCACCAGATCTTCGTCGCGATCCGCACTCCGTCGAGCGTCATCGAGCGTCAACTCTCTCATTTCGGCTCCCTCCCGTGCGGAATGGTGCTGCCTCTTCCTCACTTGTACCGGGTGACCGTATCCGGATCGTCGCCAGCACCGTGGAAAATGGCGTAATCTGGGACCGGTGGAGGGGCAGTGACGTCCGAGGCGCACCTGGAGCTCAAGCTTCTTGGCGGATTTGAAGCCCGCCTGCAAGCGGGTGTTGCGCTCGTCTTCCCGACCCAAAAGACCCAGGCACTCCTAGCCTATCTCGCCCTGCCCCTCGGCCAATCACATCCCCGCGAAAAGCTTGCAACTCTTCTGTGGGGAGACATGCAGCACACGCAAGCCAGGGGCAACCTCCGCAACGCCCTGTCGAGAATCAAGAAGATGCTGCCAAAGGCCGTGCGCGCGAGCCTGGTCGTCGACGGCGCGAGCGTGTCTCTCGACCCCACGGCCGTGAACGTGGATGTGGCGCGGTTCGAGCAGCTGCTCGCCAATGGCAGCACGGACGCACTCGGACAAATCGCTGCTCTCTATCGAGGTGACCTCCTGGCCGGATTGGTGCTGTCCGAGCGCCCGTTCGAGGAGTGGCTCACGGCGGAGCGCATGCGCCTGCACGAGCTGGCGATCCAGGGCCTGGGCCGTCTGTTCGCGTATCAGCAGCAGGCTGGCGATCACGAGGTGGCCGTTCAGTCCGGTCTTCGTCTCCTCGCGCTGGACCCTCTCCAGGAGCCTGTGCACCGCGCCGTCATGTCGCTCTATGCGCGGCTTGGTCGACGGCAGGCGGCACTCCGCCAGTACCAGCTCTGCATGGATGCGCTCAAGCGCGAGCTCAACGCGCAGCCTGAGGCGGAAACCATCCACCTCTGTCAGCAACTCTTGAAGACACCTCCCATCTCTCCCGGCCGCCCAGAGGAGTCCCGGCCGGCCAGCGGCGCGGCGGCCCCGCCACCGGTGACACCCCCGACGAATCTGCCCGCGTCGAGCTCGGAGCTGATCGGCCGCGAAGCCGAGACGCGCGATGTGTTGGATTTGGTGACGCGGCACCGGCTTATCACGCTGACCGGTGCCGGGGGCGTCGGAAAGACGCGGCTCGGCGTGGAGGTCGCGCGACACCTGTTGCCGGACTTCGTCGACGGCGTATGGTTAGCCGAGCTCGCGCCGCTCTCCGACCCTAGCCTCGTGCCGGTCAGCGTCGGGGTTGCGCTCAAGCTTGCCCTGCCCGACCGCGCGGAGTCGCCTGAGCGGGTGGCGGCCGCGCTCGGTGGCAAGCACCTTCTGCTCGTTCTGGACAATTGCGAACACGTGATCGAGGCTGCGGCGCGCATGGCCGAAGCGGTGCTGCGTGCCGCGCCGCACGCGCGCGTGGTGGCGACCAGCCGCGAGCCGTTGCGCGCGCCTGGGGAGTACGTGTATCGGGTTCCTTCGCTCGAAGTCCCCCGCGAGTACACCGACGATCGCGAGGAGCTGCTCCAGACCGCCGCCGTCAGCTTGTTCGTCGCCCGGGTGCGAGCGGTGGAAGCTCGCTTCTCACCGGACGCGCGAGCCGCGGCGATCACAGGCGCGGTCTGTCGACGCCTCGATGGGATCCCGCTCGCCATCGAGCTGGCGGCGGCTCGGACCGCCACGCTCGGGTTAGACGAACTCGCTGCGCGTCTCGACGATCGGTTTCGACTCCTCACCGGGGGCCACCGCACGGCGCTTCCGCGCCAGCAGACGTTGCGGGCGACTCTCGACTGGAGCTACGAGCTCCTCCCGGCGATCGAGCAAACCGTCCTACGCCGTCTCGCCGTTTTTGCCGGGGGTTTCACGCTGGAGGCGGCCAGCGCCGTCGTCACGGCCGACGACCGCGACGCGCCGGAAGTGGTAGACATCGTGACGAACCTGGCGGCGAAGTCGCTGATCGTCGTCGAGATCGCGGATGCCGACGCGCAATACCGCTTGCTCGAGACCACGAGGGTCTACGCGCTCGAGAAGCTCGCCGACAGCGGGGAGCTCGACCAGGTGGCCCGACGCCATGCCCAACACTACCAAGTGCTCTTCGAGCGAGCCGAGGCCGAGTGGGACCGGCCCACGCTCGAGTGGTTGGCCGTATACGGCCGTCATATCGACAACGTGCGGACGGCGCTGGACTGGGCCTTCTCCCCGAGCGGTGACGGGTCGATCGGGGTAGCGCTCACGACCTCGGCGCTTCCACTCTGGTTCCACCAGTCGCTCTTGCTCGAGTGCGGCGGCCGGGTCGAGCGCGCGCTGGCCAGCCTCGCGGAGCGCCCGGGGTGGGACAGGCGCCGCGAGATGCAGCTCCGGACAGCGCACCTGGTGGCGCTCATGGAGACGAGGGGAGCACCTCCCGACACCATCGCGGCCTGGACCACCGTCCTCCACATCGCCAAAGGCCTCGCCGACACCGAGTATCAGCTGGCTGCCCTCTGGGGCTTGTGGCTCGTCCACATCACCCGCGGCGAGGCCCGCACGGCGCTGGTGCTGGTGGACAGATTTCGCGGCCTGGTGACCAATCCGGCCGATCGGCTCCGCGGCGAGAGGATGATGGGCGCCTCGTTGCACTACCTCGGGGACCAGGCGAACGCGCGGCAGATCCTCGAGGGCATACTCAGCCGTTACGTCGCCCCACTGCCCCAATCGCGCGCGGTCCCCTTTCAATATGGCCGGCCGAGTGCCCGCTTGATTCTGTCGCGGATCCTCTGGCTGCAGGGATTCCCCGATCAGGGCCTGCGGCTCGCCGAGCGCAACGTCGAGGACGCGAGGACGATCGATCTTGCAGTGGGGGTGTGCTATGCGCTGGAGACTGCATCCCTGGTCTCCATCTGGAGCAGCGATCTGGTGGCCACCGAACGCTACGTGACGGCGCTGCTCGACTATTCGGCACGACACGAGCTGGCCGCCTGGCATCGACCGGCTCGGTGCTACGACGGAGTCCGACTCATCAAGCGCGGGAAGGTGCGTGAGGGACTCGAGCTGCTCCGTACTGCGCTGGACGAGCTTCGGAGGGCGAGCTTCGTCCCATATTACCCGGTCATGCTCGGCGCGCTGGCGCAAGGTCTGAGCGAGGCGGGGCACGTCGCTCAGGCGCTCGCGACGATCGATGAGACGCTCGCCAAATGCGAAAGGGACGAGGAGCGTTGGTGGATCGCCGAGCTCTTGCGTATCAAGGCTCAGGTGATGTTGTCAGCGGAGGGCGCGGATGCCGCGGCGGCGGCCGAGGCCCACCTGCAGGAGGCCCTCTCGTGGACGCGCCGCCAAGGCGCCTTGTCCTTGGAGCTGCGATGCGCCACCGACCTCGCCCGGTTATGGCATCGGCAAGGACGGACCGCCGCCGCGCGTGACCTCCTGGCCCCGATCCACGCCCGCTTTACCGAGGGGTTCGCTACCGCCGACCTCGAGGCCGCGAAGGCGCTGCTCGAGTCCGCAAGCATCGCGTAACACCTCCGCCATTCTCGGCAAGAACGCGACCGGCCCGCCACCTGCGATTTCCATGAGCACGCGGCGCCGTCGCAGTCCCGCCGCCCTTTGGTCAACCGGCGCCAACTCGAGACCGGGCGCTGCCATGTAACCGGCCTCGAGGGTGCGACGTCATAGACAGGTGGAACTCCAACCCTTGCCTCTGATCTTCGGCTCCGAGCTCTCGATTCACGCGCAAACAATTCGTGTTCCTCGCGGGCGAACTCGTTGGCGAGACACTGGCCGAAACCGCGGCGGGCTCCGGGCCGTCTGAACGGTGTGGACACACTCCTCGAGACACGATCACGCCCGGGCTCGCAACTCGAGCACCGACTGAGGCGCTGGCGAAGCGCTGCTCTGCCTATCGCCCAGGCCGCGCTGGCGGCTCGACTCTCCTGGCTGATCGCCGTTCATATCGTCGGCCACCGTGTTCCGTTCTTCGCGCCGGTCGCTGCCGTCGTGTGCCTCAGCCTCTCGCTGGGCGAGAGACTGCGTCGCGTCATCGAATTGATCGGCGGGGTCGCCATCGGGGTCGGCGTCGGGGATCTCTTGATCTCCAGGATCGGTATGGGGCCATGGCAAATCGCGCTCGTCGTGGCGCTGGCAATGTCAGTCGCCGTGTTGCTGGACTGCGGAGCTGTCAGCACCGTTCAGGCTGCCGTCTCGGCCATCCTCATATCGCCGTCGTCCGCGTCCGCGGCGTCGGCTGGAACGACCTCGGTGATCCCACCCGCCTCCGGATGACACGGGATCTGGTGTCCCTGGCTGCGGCGGGCTGACCGTTCACCCGTGGGCCCCGTGCCTCACGGGGGATGGCCGCGAACGAGGCATGGAGGTCGTCGGGCAGCGGGCTCGCGACCATCGTAACCGGAAGTCGCGGGGTGTCGTCGTAATGGCACAAAGGAGGTACCCAGACCATGAACTCGCTCATCAAGGCCTTGATCAAACTCGGTCTCCTCAAAGAGGACCTCGACTATCACCTCATTCGCGGGGCGATGATCGTTCTCTTCTTGTTCTTCGGGTACCAGAAGTGGTTCCCCTACGAGGCGGAAGTGCTGATTCCATACATCAGCAACGGCCCGCTGCTTTCGTGGATGTACCCGGTATTCGGCGTCCGGGGAGCGAGCTGGCTCCTGGGCCTATCGGAGTGGTCGTTCGCCCTGCTCTTGTTCCTCGGATTCTGGCACAAGCGACTCGGGATTCTCGGAGCCCTGGGCTCCTGCGCGGCATTCCTCGGAACCATCACGATCATCCCCTTCATGCCGGACGGCTGGGCGGCGTCTGCCGGGGGCTTCCCGGCCATGGCTGGCAACGTCCCGTTCCTCATGAAGGACATCGTCCTCTTCGCCGCCTCGGTGTATCTGCTGAAGCAGGACGTCACACGAGCGCCACTCCCAGCGACGCATGGCGCGCTCTTCGTGGAAGGCGGAGGCCTGAAGGTGACGCAATGACACAAACGGTGACGACGGCGTGGGACTTGCGCTAGCAGGCGATGACGCGACGCGGGAGCGCGGAAAGGGGCTGAACGATTCGGACGGTGTCCCGTATCGATCGAGACTTGAGGGGGAGTGACGGGCTGTGACCCGGAGCGCCCCAGAGGGGAGGACTGCATGCCTCACGCAGAATCGTTCGCAAACCTGATCCTCGGCAGTGGAGCAGGTGGCAAGCTCCTGGCGTGGCATCTCGCGCCATCAGGCCAATCGACGACGGTCGTGGAGCGCCGCTGGATCGGCGGCTCGTGCCCTAACGTCAACTGCCTGCCCAGCAAGAATGAGATCTGGAGCGCAAAGGTTTCGTATCTGGTGCACCACGCCGCTGAGTACGGCGCCGCCACAGGGCCCGTGGCGATCGACATGGCAAGGGTTCGCCAACGCAAGCGGGAGATGGTCGAGGGTCAGATCGCGGCGCATCTGGCCAACTACAAGGCGAGCGGAACGGAGTTGATCATGGGCGCCGGGCGCTTCGTGGCGCCGAAAACGCTCGAGGTGCGCCTGAACGACGGCGGGACGCGCACCCTGACGGCCCAACGCGTGTTCATCAACGTGGGAACGCACGCGGCCATCCCGAGAATTCCCGGCCTCGAGGCGGCTCGACCGCTCACGAACGTCGAGGCACTGGATCTCGACTACCTGCCGTCTCACCTGATCGTTCTCGGGGGAGGCTATGTCGGTCTCGAATTGGCGCAGGCATACCGTCGGTTCGGTAGCCGGGTGACCGTCATCCAGGAGCAGCCTCAGCTCATGGCCCGTGAGGATCGTGACGTGTCCGACGAGATCCAGCGCATTCTGGTCGGCGAAGGGATCGACGTCTTGGTGGCGGCTGAGACTCGACGTGTGCAGGGGCGATCCGGAGAGAAGGTCAGCCTCGTCGTGCACACGCCCTCCGGAAAGGAGCAGGTCGACGGCACCGACATTCTGGTTGCGGTGGGGCGCACGCCCAACACCGCCGAAATCGGGCTCGAGCGGGCCGGCGTCGAGCTGGATGACCGCGGCTACATACGGGTGAATGAGCGCTTGCAGACGAGTGCCCCCGACGTCTGGGCGATCGGCGAATGTGCCGGGAGCCCACAGTTCACGCACGTATCGGCCGACGACTTCCGGATCATCCGGGACAACCTCGCTGGAGGTAATCGGACCACCCGTGGCCGGCTGGTGCCCTACTGCATGTTCACAGACCCTCCCCTCGCCCACGTCGGACTCAGCGAAGGCGACGCGCGACGCCTGAACATCAGCGCCCGCGTGGCGCGGCTGCCGATGAGCGCGGTGCTGCGGACGCAGACGACCGGCGAGAAGGAGGGATTCATGAAGGCGCTCGTCGACAAGGACAACCGTATCCTCGGCTTCACGATGGTCGGGGCGGAGGCCGGCGAGGTCGTGGCCGTGGTGCAAACGGCGATGCTCGCCGGCCTGCCCTATTGGCAGCTTCGCGACGCGGTTCTGGCGCACCCGACGATGGCGGAGGGCCTCGATCCCCTCTTCTCAAACCTGCCGCGCCGCTGATCCGCCCTCGTCACCGACCTTCGATAGTTAGCGTCAAACCAAGTGAATGATCTGTTGAGCCGAGGGCCCCGCGCGGTGAGGGCCCGGGTGGCGAGCTGGACTTCGGCGGCGGGAGCCGGAGGTGGGCAGAGGCGCGTTTAGAACGCGCGGGAGGGAGCCGTGGAATTTTCCTTGCCGGACAAGCTGCGCAGGACGAGGGACCGCTTCGTCGAGGTAGATGGCCTGAAGTGCTCTGGTCTCGAAATACAGAGCCGTGCGGTCGGTGATGCGGCGATGAACGAATTTCGCCCAACCGGCAAAGGGGCAGGCGGCTTTGCATTCTTGAACCGACCTTTCGCCGCCCGTTGGGCTCCAATCCCGCTGCGACTGATTGTTGGCTATGGTTTCATGGAGCACGCCTTCGCTAAGTTGTCCAAGGGGCCGGAAGCCTTCGCCGGGATCCTGCACGCCCTCGGCGTGCCCGCGCCGCATCTGATGGCGTGGCTTAGCATTCTGACCGAGCTCATCGGAGGCTTGGCCGTCTTGCTCGGAGCCTTTCTCCCACTCGTGAGCCTGCCGCTGGCTGCGCTTCTCCTGGTGGCAGTCTTCACTGTCCATCTGCCGTATGGGTTCAGTTCGATCAAGTTGATGAGCGTGACGGCGGGCCGGGCCGAGTTCGGGCCCCCCGGTTTCGAATGTAACCTGCTCTATCTTGCGTGTCTTACGGCGCTCGTCTTCGCTGGTTCTGGGCCACTAGGGATCGATGACTATCTCAGGAGGAAGTCAGAGCGGCCTGTGCGCCGCGTGACGAGTGAGGCTCTAGAGTGATGAGTCTCGTAGCTTGGTCCGACACGTTGAGAGAGGAGGTTCATCTCCGTGACGCATGACGCGACCTCACTCCCTCGGCCAAACCCGAGACGCCGCGCCAGACCAGGTCTCTGGCCGGCCGCACGGGTCATTCTCGCTTCCACGCCTTGTGGCCGCGTCGTTCTAGCTTCGGCCACTGGTCGAAGAAGTCCATCTGAGCTGCCTGACGACGGGCGCGCTGCCGCTTCACCAGCTTGCTTGCGAGCAATCCCACCGGACTGCGGCGGTCATCGTCGACGAGGCCTCGTAGGCGTTCTTCTGCCACGACGGCATCTTGGTACTCCCCGAGAATGTCCTGCAGCTTTTTCGTCCGGGCGACGAATCGCTCGGCCGGCCTGCCGACAATCGGCTGCGCCAGCTCAGCGGCGTAGCGGGCCCGCTTCACCCGGACTCGCACAGCGTGAAGGTCATCACCGTTGGGGTCCTTGCGTAAAGCCTTGACCGCCTTACGAAGCTTCTTGAACTGGCTCGCCGCCACGGCTGGGAGCGAGAGGTCCGTCGCCACCACCTTGGGGCGGCGGACACCATTCTCAACTCGAGTCAGAAGCTTCACGTAGCGCTCGCTGTCAAGAGCCGAGCGGATTCTATGCTGCGCGCGAGCGCGCTCGACATCCACGAGATCGAAGAGAGAGTCGCCCACCACCCGGGCGGCAGGCTTGAGCGAGGCCAATTCCTTGCGAAGGTACCCACGGAGGACGTCGAGATCCCGGAGGCCGCCCAGCACGGTGCCGAGCCAGTCGAGTTCGCTGCGCAAGCCGTCGAGCCACTTAGGATTGAACATGTCCCGCACCGCGCCCAGGATGGCCCGGAGCCGTCGGACCGCCGCGCGCATCCTGTGAAGTTCTTCGGGGTCCGTCCCGAGTCGCGTGCCTGGCTCTTTCGTCCGAATCACTTTGAGCTGCTCTCGCATCAACGCCAGGATCTGGTCACGGGACGGGGTGGTGGCCCAGACCCGAGGCCTCTTCGCGGCGCGAGCCCATGGCATGGGGAGAAGTATCTCAGGACTGTCAAAGCTTGTCGCTCCGATGGTCCAAGGACACCGTTTCAACAGAGCCCTCCGGTCGCGCTGGTCCCAGCGCGCCGTCGCACCGGATCGTCACCGCATACACTTCGGAACCCTGCGGGCGGTCAGCGGAGCACGACCTGCCCACGACCTCACGGCCGGTGCCGCGGCCGCTTTCACGAAAGTCAGCAGGTCGGCGCTAACGGGCGCCGTGACGCGTAGCCTATTTCGAAGTGAAGAAGTAGTAGTCCGCCGTGTAGTTGACTCGAGCCGGCGTCCCCACCGCGGGTTGCGAGCAGCCGGTCTTGGGAGCGATGCCACCGACGGTATTCACGCGCTGGATGCTCGTGACCTTGCTGAACGAGCCGGCCGGACCGACAGACTTCGTACTGAGGAGCAGCCAGGGGATGGCATCGGCCGCCGGCGCGTCGGCACGTTCCTTCACGGTGCCGAGGATTTTGCTGCCATCGGTTGCTTCCCAGTGCGGGCCTGCATAGTGTCGGCCGATCCTCTTTTCACCCGGGCCGAACAGATCGGCCTCGGGAGCCACGAATGCCCATTCGTATCCGCCAGCTTGATCCTTTCCGGGGCGGCATTCGTAAATTTGCACGCCCTTTGCGGGGACCACCATCGCCAGGGATTCGTTTGCGCCGGGCTGAAGCTTGTCAGGCACCTTGACCACCGATGTCGAGGGCTGCGGAGTCGCGCAGCCGCCCACGAGGACCATCAGCAAGAAGCCGGTGACGTTCGATACCTTGGACACGGTGTCCTCATCTAGAACAAGGCGATGGTGGGGCAAACGCACGTTCGTGCACGGACCATGATAGCCACTCACGAGCATTTGTGCACGACCGAACCGATCAGACACGATCCACATCGAAGGCAAGGTGAGTCCATTTCGGTGCTGGCGGGTCTGCGATTCAAACCAGCAGTTCACGATTGCCAGGCTCGGCCTACAAAATGACAGCCGGGTTCGAGTCCCGGGTTTCCAGGTGCTGGTGGGACTCGAACGCGACTTTTAGTCCCCAGCCCCGACCTGGGCATCCTTCAGAAAGCTAGCCTCGTGATGGGTGTCTCCTCCGAGCCTAGTCGATTGCCACGTAGCTGCCGTTGGATGCCAGCTAACCGGTCATTTGCGGAAGGTTTTCGAAGCGGATAAGCTGCCTCCACTTATGTTGGGTCCTACCCGTCGTCTCTGGCACCGCAGGGGTCGCGTCAGCCTGACTGCATTGCTCCTTTTGTGTGCGCTGGCTCTGCTCACCCAAAACTCCCTTCCGGCCCATGTTCATAGCGATGGTGAGCCGGGGATTTACAACTCCGAATGTCCTCTCGCCGCGTTGGCCACCACGCAGCGTGAGGGCTTGGTGCCCTCGGTGTCGGTCGCCGGCTGGGTAGCGTTGGTAGCTCCAATCCCGGTCTTCGCTCCAGCTTCATACACGCTCGATTCGCCGTTTGATCTCGCCGCTCCCCGCGCTCCACCGCTCGCCTGATCTGACCAAGTTGTTCGCCTAGCATTCAACGCTCGCAGAGCACCGCGTGGCGTTCACACTTCGGTCCTTTCAGAAGAGACGGAGGAGCCTATGCAAGGGCTCCAAAGAGTTTGGAGAAATTCGAGGGGCCTGAAGGTCCGTCGGCCTCACATATTCGCCCGTGCCGGGTGGTGGCTCGTGTCAGCCTCCACGCTTGTCGTTGCCCTGCCGTCGACCGGGTCCGCCTTCCATATGTCCCAGCCTCCAGAAAATCCTCTCATCCTCATCGTCACCTTCATCGCGGTCATCGTGTTGCTCATCGGGGTCATTATCGCCATCACGCGTGACAGATCGCGGGGCAAGGTCCCGAAGAAACGGGACCCTCGACACCGAGGGAAGGGAAAGGGAAGAAGTGCATTCTTACGATAGGCGAACGTGGCACCGTTTCGCGGCCAATAGGCGTCTCCTCGCGGTCCACGGCCGAATGGCTTCGGCCCGGGCCCCGCGAGCGCGGGCCACGGGCTCGTAACTTGCACGGATGCTTTCGATGCGGTATAAGCTGCTCCTAACCATGCGGTTCCTGGTTCGCAGATTCCAGTACTACTCGGGTCGCGCCAGCGTGACAGCGTTGTTTGTGCTGGCTACACTGGCAATTCTGGCGCAAACGTCACTGCCGGCTCACGTCCATAGTGATGGTGAGCCGGGCATTTACAATGCCGAGTGTCCTCTGGCCGCGGCCGCCGCCACTCATCGCGCGGCTCCGATGTCCGCGGCGTCAGTTGCCGGCTGGGTGAGAACGGTAGCTCCGCTTCTGGTCTTCACGCCAGCAACATCAACGCCCGATTCGCCGTTTGATCTCGCCGCTCCCCGCGCTCCACCGCTCGCCTGATCTGACCAAGTCGTTCGCCTAAGTTCCCTCGCTCGCTAGGCACCGCGTGGCGTCTCTCCGCCGCGCAGACTTCGGTCACCCTGGATCAGACGGAGGGGTCTATGCAAGGGATGCACTTCTTCACAGGGGCTCATCGACGTCCTCGGGGCGGCGCCGGGTTCGCCGATTCGACGGCTCCTCGGCCGGTCGGTCCCCACCTAGGCCGTGCGATCACTATCGGCGCCGCACTTCTGCTGCTCTGCTGTCACCCTACCTCGGCGTCCGCGGCGGCTGGCGCCGTCGACGGGGTCGTCAAAGACGCGCTGCAACGGCCCATCTCGGGAGCGCAACTCCGCCTCGAATCAGGCGCCGGTCAAGTGGCAGGGCGTACGACGACCGACAACCAAGGCCGCTTTGCCTTCACCAGCGTGCCGCCGGGCACCTACGCCGTGGTGGCCGAGAAGGCGGGATTTGAAGCCGCGACCGCCGTCGTCACCGTCACCGGGACGGAGGGCGCGAGCGCGGAGCTGACCTTGGCGTCCATCACACCGCTGGACGTGAACGTAGCGTATCAAAAGCTCGAAGAGGCGCGAATCGGCATTCAGCCACGGATCGGCGCCTCGACGTACTCGATCACGAAGGACGCGATTCAGGCCCAGCCCGGCGGCGACAACAACTCGATCACCCAGGTCATCCTTCAGGCGCCCGGAGTGACCCAAGATTCGACGCAGGGAGGCTCGTACCACATCCGCAACGAGCACGGGAACGTGCAGTACCGGATCAATGGCGTGGCGCTGCCGGACGGCGTGAGCCTCTTCGGACAGAACGGCGGCCTGAGCCCGCGCCTGGCTAGCTCGATCGATCTCATCACAGGATCGCTCCCAGCCGAGTTCGGCCTCCGGACGGCCGGCATCATCGATGTGCAGACGAAGAGCGGGGCCTTCGACCCGGGCGGATACGTGGGCATGTACGGAGGCAACTATTCCTGGATCAACCCAAGTGCGGAATACCGCGGCCTCGTGGGACGGTTCAACTACTTCGTCGCGGGCGATTTCTTGCAGAACAGCGTCGGTATCAACCCGGCGACCTCGCGTCAAATGAACGAGCCCATTCATGACGATACCAAGCAGGGGCACGGCTTGGCCTATCTCGAGTATCTGCTGGATCCGACGAGCAAGCTTACCGGCATCTTCGGAACCTTCGTCGGTCACTTCGAGATCCCGAACAACCCGGATCAGGTCCCGTCGTTCACGGTCAACGGCATTTCTGACTTCGACTCCGGCAAGGTCAACGAGACTCAGCTGGAGCAGAACTACTACGGCGTTCTGTCGTATCTCAAGTCCGTCCAGGAGCTGACCCTTCGCACCTCGGTCTTCGCCCGCTACAGCACCCTCAAGTTCAATCCCGACGCCCTGCCCGATCTCCTCTTCAACGGCATCTCCCAGAAGCTCGTCCGCAGCAGCATCGCCACCGGGCTCCAGGCCGAGGGGAGCTATGTCCTGACGCCCACCCATACGCTCCGAGGAGGCGTCAACATCAACACCGAGCACATGAGCGTCCAGCAGAACTCGCAGGTTCTGCCCACCGTCGATGGCGTTCAGAGCTCCGACACGCCCTTCGACATCTTCCAGAGTACCGGCAAGCTGGGCCAAATCTACAGCGTCTATCTCCAGGATGCCTGGAAAGTCCTCCCGACCGTCACCATCAACGGCGGGATGAGATTCGACTACTCGCACGGCTTCCGGGACGAGTACCAGCC
>JBKOVG010000222.1:0-6096 GCA_046723845.1 Candidatus Methylomirabilota bacterium
CGGAACGCTGCCGGTCCACCGCCTCCCGGAGCGCGGTTACCACCTCGTTCACCAGCGCGCCGGCCAGACCTACCGCGGTCTGGGGGTCATCGACGAAGTCCATCTGCAGCCGCTGCCACCGGTCCCGGAACTGATCGGTCATTTCGGCGTCGAACAGTGCGACGTTCGGCTCGTCCGGCACGTCGCCGGGCACCAGTTGACCGGAGCCGGTGAGGTCGGGCGCGGCTACATCATCCCCCGGTGCGGGCACGATCGGGCTCTCGCCACCTACGACGTCGCCGCGCTCGTCGACGTCGTCCACTCGCTGGCCGATTTCGGTGACCGTGGCGGCGCCGTCGGGCTCCTCGGCTGCCTCCGGTTCCTCCGATTCCTCCGGCGCGGCCGCAGCGTCGGCCGGCTGGCCATCCGTGCCGTACGCCCCGTCCGCTCCGTCGGTCTCGACGGCGCCGTGGGCGGCGACGCCCGGCGCGTCGAACTCGCCGGGATCGACACTGCCAGCCTCCGCTTCGGCGTCCGGCACCGACGCCACACCGACGGCGTGCCCGGGGTCGGCGTGATCAAAGCCGGCATCGCCCGCCGCGACGGACGTGTCCACAGTGTCGAAGCCATCGCCATCGCCCATCGGTTGCTCTGCGATGTTCCCCCCTACCGCGGCTTCGTCGGCGGCGGTTCCATCGACACGCGGCTCCTCGACAACGGGTTCGTCGACGGCCGACTCGTGCGCGGCACTCTCGTAAACCGTGCCGTCCTCGGCTGGGTGTTCCTGGTCGGTCCGATCCCGCGTCCTACTATCCTGAGTCGACGATGCCGGTCCGGTCCAGTCCGGATCGGCCTGTTCCAGCGTAGGCGCTGGCGGCGTCCACGGGTCACTGGTGTTCTGGAGTTGGTCGGTCATGAGAATCTCCTCGCAGGGCTAACGGGTACGGGAGTCGTGGCTGGAGCTGTTGTTGGCGCCGTCCCCGACCCGTCCGCTTGCGACCGGTTCCGTGGCGATCGGCTCACCAGACTGGGAGTCGGGCTGTTCGCCCAGCAGTTCGGCGAACAGTGTGCGGTAGTGCACCAACGCCTGGCGCAATTGCTCGGTGCTCGCCTCGCCACGCGCGTTGGCCAACGAGATCTCGTGCGCGTCGCGGTAGCGACCGAGGGTACCGGCGTATTGGACGGAGAGCATCGCGAGCCGCTCGTCCTCGCCGTCGGTCGGGTACCCCATGTCGGTGATCAGTCGGGTGACCAACGCATCGCAGTCTTGTACCACATCGCTCGGTGAGTCGACGAAACGCACCTGCACCTCGGCCCACTCGGCCGCGTACCGTGCCCGGGCGTCAGGCGTCAGCGGCCGCAACTCCAGCTCGGCGTGCTTGCGTTCGCGCTCGCGCAGTTCGTGCTCAGCCGCGCCGCGGCTGGGCTGCGCGGCGGCCACCCGGTCGTACTCCGGGCCGAACCTCTTCTGTAGGGCGCGCCGCCGGATGGTCAGCCAGGCGCCGATGGCGAGCGCGACGACCACCAGGCCGACGACGATCAGAATGACTAATCCAGCAGTGGACATGGTTGCCTCCTTACTGGTACGTATTCCCAGATCGCATGGATTCCAACCTGACCGCGCAACTCGGGTATCGGCACCCCCCAGCCAAGACGTCTAACCGCGACGGGTCCCCGCGGCGCTTGGACCGGCAGGAGAACCTGCTCGCCTCCGCCCTCATGTTGGCTCCTAGCGGCCACGACATTCGTCCTCGTCGCGAACCACCAGTAGCGCGGGCCGGCTGAGTCGTTAGCGACGTCAAACGGCCTGCGGCGGCCGCGAGTGGTTGGTTCGGTGGTTTCCGCGGGTGCAGCTTGTGACTGGGCAGCCGCGGTCCAGCGGTCTTCGGTCCTGCTCTTGCGGGCGGGCACATCGGAATCACAGCGCTGTTGCCCACGGTGTCAGGCACTTGCCGGGGGCGTGCGGCTAGATGCTGGCAAGCACAGGACGGATCCCAGCCTGGGTGGCAACGAGGTAGATCTTGGTCCGGGGCTCGCACGCCAGCAGCACCACAAAACTGTCTTCAAGGACTACGGCATACCGCGCCTCGTCTTCCCGACCGCAGTTGGCCTTCGGACCGAACGAAGCGATTACGTCGTTCGATGCCGAAGAGGGCGCAACCCGAGGTCCCGGGGAAGAGCCGGCGTCGAGCGGATCGACAGTGCTGATTTGGACGCTATCCTACGCGCGGGATACCCCCACTCATCCATATGGCCGAGCTGCTATCGCCTGCTTGGACGACTGCCGGTCTCCTAACCAGGAAGGTAGGGCCAACCGCGGCTTCAGACTCCGGCATCAAAGGTACAAACGTCCGTGATGAAGCTGACCCACGTTTTCGATGCCGTATTGCAACATCGAGTCGCTGCGCGAGAGCACGATTCGTGCGATTGCTTCAGGTGCCGGCGCGGTTGGACGAACAGGCACGCCCGTCCCTGGGTCTACCGGGACGGCTGCAGGCACTGGATCTTCGGGTTGACGCCGACGTAGTTCAGTGGCCCGGCGATGACCGTGACGAAGACGGTGCTTGCTTTGGCGCAGCTATTTGCCGAACCGAAATAACCCCGCTGTCCAGCGGCGATCGCGCCGATGATCAGCCAGATGACTATGACGATCGCTCCGATGGACGGTCCTCTGCCCACGTCAGCCTCCTTGGTATGGTGTAACAGGGAAATACCCCTGGCTGTACGCCACCAAACCGCAAGATCGACTGCGCCTGAGATCTGGAGAACCCTACTCGGACGCTCGAGATACGCGGCGATCGTGGCTGTGAATCGCGTCGATGCGCTCACGTCCCGCCGCCGGCTATGAGCCCCTCCGAACCAGACGGCCTGTGCTGACGGACCCCTACCGGCGCCATGGCACGACCTGCCCTCGCGGCGCGGCGAGTGGCAGATCGCCCACACCCGTCACCGGCACTGGTCGGCCGAGGGCACGTGGGCCGAAGATCCTCGAGCACGTCAGGCGGGGATGCGACGGAGACGAAGGTCGAGAGTGGACAGTCGTGGTGGACTCGATGGCCACGCGGGCACATAGGCACACGGCCGACGCTCACCGGGCCAACGCCCGCTTCGACATCGAGACGGTTGGGAAGCGGGTGGGGCCGAAAGTGACCTGCGCTCGAGAGACGACGTGCGGTTGGCGGCGGAGTGGCATCTATAGGTGGTCGTGCGGACACCCCGGGCGCTCGCGACCGAATGCCCCCGGCTGGCGATCAAGGGCAATGGTTCGCACGCCCGTTCACGTAACGTCCTGGCGGATCGATCGGGAAGGTTGCTCCGATCGCTGTGAACCGGAAAGGCTCGTCCGGTGGGTCGCGAGCAGGCGGCAAAAGCGCTCAACATCACCCGCTCGCTGGCAACCTTTCATCTCGACCGCCTTGCGGCGGCCGGATTATTGGAAGGCGGGTATCGCCGCCTCAGCGGACGCGTCGGCCCTGGCGCCGGTCGTCCGGCGCGCGTGTACTGGCGCGCCGGCCGGGAGTTCAGCGTCTCGCTGCCGGACCGCCGTTACGAGCGAGTCGCGCGGCTCTTCGCCTCGGCGCTGGAGTCGTTTGGCGACAAGCCCGCACCCGCGCCAGTCCAAGAAGCTGCACGCGAGCTCGGCGAGCAGCTCGGCGCTACTCGGCGGCGCGGAGCGCCCCTCACGCGAATGACCGCCGCTCTGAAGGCCGGCGGCTACGAGCCTCTGACCGACCAAACGGGAGCAATCCGCCTCCGCAACTGCCCATTCGATGCTCTTACCGACGTGCACCGAGCACTGGTGTGCGCCACCAACCTGGCAATAGCCGAGGGGTTAACTCGCGGCTCTGGCGCTGCAACCTCCATCCGGCCAGTCCTCGACGTCCAGCCAGGCCGCTGCTGCGTCGTGTTCGTACGCAACACCGAAACAGCGGGTGACAACCTAGCAAGCGACTTCACGCTCGGCTGATGTGTGGCGCAGCCATCCGCTCCACCGCCGCGGCCAGCTCACCGGCGACATGTGAGGCATCATCCACGCCGAGTTGGTCACAGTTGGTCTACCAGATGCGCCAGCATCGTGCGGAAGATCCTCACGCCGCCGGCGCAAATCGCGCACCGCGAGGCGCTGGACCACTGGACCCGATTCCTCACCGAGTAGCCCTATTCCACGGACGAATGACCTGTGATTGCCTCGCGCTGTCGTGATCCTGCTAAGGGATCCGGGCGTGGTGCGGGTCAGCTCCGCCCGCTGGCATGGCCGCGCTCAAGTCAGATCCTGTACACTGACAGCCGAGGCGCAAGCACGCTGGCAGGAGATGTCCATTGTGGTGACGAACCCCTCGGCGGATCAAAATACTCCCGCACCTGGCGAGCGGCGGCCGGTGGCTATGACTCCCTACGCGATCGCGGTCGCCTTGTTCGCCGCCTTCGTGGTCGGCGGCATCATCGCGAAGGCCGTGCCACTGTGGCTGGTCGCTGTGCTTGGTCTGGTGGTCGGGGCCGCCGTCTTCTTCTTCGTAGACCGGTACCCGCGCCTGCCCAGGCTCCGGTAGGAGCGCACCCGGCGTACAGCCTTCGGCAAACCGGCGGAATCGGTCGAGCGACGCAGTTGGGGTGCAGCGACCCTGTCCACACGGCGAGATCTCGGCGGTCCCCCTTATTCTGCCGATGAAATGCGACGATAGGCCGCCGGCGACCTTCGAGCTGCTCCGATGCCGACGCGAGCCGGCCCCGGCTGGCGTAGGCTGGTGGGAGACAAGCCGTCTGAGGAGCCTGTCGCGTTCGACCCGGTCTTTGTCTTACGTACCTGCTTGTCGCGGCCTCACGAACCGTTGAGGTATCGGAGGCGTCCGTCGTGGTCTCAGCGGTGGCAGCGCGGTGCCCGGATCGGACAGCGGGATGAACGCCGATCGCAGGATGCGGCTGTGGAGCTTGGTCGTGGAACACGCTCAGGGTCGGCCAGTCGCCGTCGAGGATGTCTGCGCCGCGGTGATTTCGGCTGCCGGCGTGGACGGCGCCGCCATCACCGTGACGCTTTCCGCAACCCCGCGTGAAACGGTCTACGCCAGCGATCAGCTCGCCTCAGACATGGAAGAGCTGACCCTGATGCTCGGCGAGGGTCCGGGTGTGGATGCCCTGCGCGGCGGCCCGGCACTGGTCGCCGATGTGACGGCGCCGGATTGCTTGGTCCGCTGGCCGATGTTCGCGCCGGCAGCGGGGCAGGCCGGCGTCCGCGCGGTGTTCGCGCTGCCGCTTCAGGTCGGCGCGATCCGTGTGGGCGTGATGGGCCTCTACCGCGCCCGGCCCGGCAACCTCGATCGCGACCAACTGGCCGATGCGTTGGTGTTGGCGGGCACGGCGTGTGCCCTGCTGCTCGACGCCGCCGAGAAGGACCTGCAGCGCCTGGATGGACGCCGATCCGAGCAGGTCGGCCCGCAGCACCCCGAGGTCCACCAGGCGACCGGAATGATCATCGTGCAGCTGGGCGTGACCGCGGCCGTGGCTCTGGTCCGGTTGCGCGCCTATGCCTATGCCCATGACCAGCGGGTGCGCGATGTCGCCGCCGATGTGGTGGCTCGACGGCTGCGGTTCGACCCCGACGCTGACAGCGGCGACAACCGCGCCGACAGGTAAGGATCGCGATACGGGCAGCTCGCCTGGTTGGGGCGCCCCTACCGGCCGGCGGATCGTCAGGGCTACTGTGTGGCAGGGTGAAGCAGATGGCCGAGACCAAGCTAGCCGACGTGTTCGTGGAGATGGCCGACACGCTCGTCGACGACTTCGATGTGATCGACTTCCTACAGGTGTTGACCGAGCGGTGTGTCCAGTTGCTCGGCGTCGCCGCGGCCGGGCTGCTCGTGACCGACGGGCAGGACACGTTACAGCTGGTGGCCGCGTCCTCCGAACGGACCCGGCTGCTGGAGTTGTTCCAACTGCAAACCGACCAGGGCCCCTGCGTGGACTGCTTCCGCACCGGTCAACCGGTCTCGGTCGTCGATCTGCCCTCCGCCGGCCGCTGGCCCCGTTTCACCGCCGCCGCCGCCGAAGTCGGCTTCGCCGCGGTACACGCCCTGCCCATGCGCCTGCGCAATGAGGTCATCGGCGCGCTGAACCTTTTCG
>JBKOVG010000089.1:0-13314 GCA_046723845.1 Candidatus Methylomirabilota bacterium
GGACAACCTCGGCATCTCGCTGGAGTACGCGGGGGCGGGGCGCGCGGGGGGCGAGGGCAGCGCCGACGCGGACGAGATCCTGCAAAGCATCGGCCTCCAGGCGAAGACGCACCTCCGCCCCGCCGGGCTGACTCAGATCGAGATGCGAAAGCTCGAGCTGGCCCGCGCCATGGCCGCGCGCCCGAAGCTCCTCATCTCCGACGAGGCGATGGCGGGGCTGTCCAGCGCCGAGGTCGACGACATCCTTGCCATCCTCTTCCGGCTGAGCGACCAGGGGATCACCATCGTCATGATCGAGCACATCATGCGCGCGGTGATGCGCTTCTCCGAGCGCATCGTGGTCCTCGACGCGGGCGAGCGCATCGCGGAAGGCACCCCGGAGGAGATCGTGCGGAACCCGGCCGTGGAGAAGGCCTACCTTGGCGAGTAGGATCCTCGTGCGCAACGTGGACGCGGGCTACGGCGCGGTGCGCGTGCTGCACGGCGTGTCCATCGAGGTGCGCGAGGGCGAGACGGTGGCCCTCCTCGGCACCAACGGCAACGGCAAGAGCACCCTCATCAAGTGCATCATGGGCATGGTGGCGCCCACCGCGGGAGAGATCGTGCTCGAGACGGACGGCCGCCGCGTCGATCTCACGCGCGCCTCCACCGAGGAGATCGTGGGTCTCGGTATCGCCCTCGTGCCGGAGGGACGCCGCCTCTTCCCCAAGCTCACCGTGGAGGAGAACCTGCTCCTGGGCGCCTACCGGCCCCAGGCGCGCGCGGAGATCGCAGCCAACCTCGACTTCTCCTTCGAGGCCTTCCCCGTCCTCGCCCAGCGCCGGCGTCAGCTCGCGGGCAGCATGAGCGGAGGCGAGCAGCAGATGCTCGCGGTGGCGCGCGCCCTCATGTCCTCCCCGCGCATCCTCCTCGTGGACGAGCCGTCGGTGGGCCTCGCCCCCATCCTGGTGAGCCGGGTCATCGCCAAGATCAAGGAGCTCAAGGAGCAGCGCCGCCTCACCGTCCTCATGGCGGAGCAGAACTTCAACCAGGCGACCAAGATCGCCGATCGCGGCTACATCATCGTGCACGGCAAGATCGAGTTCGAGGGCCACAGCACGCGCGAGCTCCGAGAGAACGATCTCGTGAAGCAGTACTACCTCGGCATCTGACGCCTCGGTCTCCGCCGCGAGGTCGCTCCTTTACCTCCGAAGTCATTGCGGGGTGGTAGGCCCGGTGGTACGGTGCGCTCACGCAGTAGGGCAGCGCCGGACAACCATCAATCCCGGAGGAGACCATCATGAGTGAGCGAGCGGAGGGGCTGGCGAAGACGTTTGAGGTCAAGGCGGGCGAGCTGAGCGGCGTCATCGAGAAGCTGTCTGACGCGGACTGGAAGAAGGTCACCTCGGCGGAGAAGTGGCCGGTGGGCGTGACGGCCCATCACGTGGCGGGGGCGCACGAGCCCATCGCGGGTATCGTGAAGACGGTGGCGAGCGGGCAGTCCGTGCCTCCCTTCACCATGGCTCAGCTCGATGAGAGCAACGCGAAGCACGCCAAGGACTTCGCGGGCTGCACCAAGGCCGAGACGCTCGCTCTCCACAAGAAGGGCGCCGCCGATGCGGCCAAGATGGTGCGCGGGCTCTCGGACGCCGAGCTGGACAAGAGCGGCACCGTGCTCACGGGCATGTCCCCCATGTCCGTGCAGCAGATCATCGAAGGCGTGCTCATCAACCACGTGCAGGAGCACATGGACAGCATCCGCAACACCGTGGGGCGCTGAGCCGCGTCGCGTCCCTTCGTCTCCCGGGAGGCCGCCGCGGCTAGCGCTGGGCGCCTTCGTTCTGCAGCTCGTCGCGCATGGCCTGCTCGCGCGCGGCCTCCTTGGGAGGGAGCACGAGCGTCTGCTGTCCTTCAGGCGTGAAGGTGAACGCGGCCGTGCTGACGCCGGCGAAGGGCTTGAAGAACTCCAGCCTGATCCTGACGAGGTCACTGGGCCGGCTCTCCGTTATCGTCATGCGCCCTTCACCGACTTCGTGGTTGCCCGCCCAGGTGTAGACGGCCCCCGCGCCGGACGGGGCCCCTTCGTAGGTCTGCTTCATGGCCGGATCGATCTTCGCCCAGGGCGACCACGCCGGCCACTTGTGAAAATCGTTGACCTGAGCGAACACCACCGGCGCGGGCGCCGCCACGCTCGCCCTCCGCTCCACCTGGAACTCCGACGGCTGCATGGCGATGACGATCGCCAGCACGACGGCGACCGCCACCAGCGCTCCAAGCACCTTGGCGAGGAGCGGCCACCGGCTTCGCATCTGGCCTCTCTGTCATGAGGAACGAGCCTGGATCCTTCACGCGATAGTCGAACGAGCGGCCCCGGAATCGACACACGCAGTGAGAAGAAATGACCGGCCCGGCGACGGTTCCGTGGCATCGGCGTTGCTTGCTTCCCAGGTCAGATAGTCACCAGACGAAAGGAGACTCCCATGATCGAGAAGCTCAAGTCCGGCGAATATCGGCTCTACTCGCGGAAGAAGGATCCGAAGACCGGCAAGAGACGGAACCTCGGCACCTTCAAGTCTCGCGAGGCCGCCGAGAAGCACGAGCGGGAGGTTCAATACTTCAAGCGCCACTGACCTCGGGATCCGGAAGCGCCCCCGCGACGCCACGGCCAACCGCGAGTCGTGTCGCCCGGCTCGTCGCTCGACTCTACACGCATCGTGGTCGCGCTCTCGCTGGGCACCAACGAGGTGGCCCGTATCTCCGTCACCGGCCTCGAGTGGAAAGCCTTCCGGGAAAAACGTCTCCGCTACCCGGAGCACGTGGCCCGCCGCACGGAGTCGGACGCTGACCGAGTCACCCGTCGCCGGAACAACACGATGCTCAGGCCTCGGCCGGTCATCGAGGGCGCCCGCTGCACGGGTTGTGGTGCCTGTGCCAGCCGGTGCCCCGTGGGGGCCATCAGGCAGGGCACGTGCGGAGGCTTTTCGATCGATCTGGGCACCTGTGCGGACTGCGGCTGCTGCGTGAAGATGTGCGATGCCGGCGCGGTACACAAGGAGTTCGTGGGGACCGCCCGCGCGGTTCGATGGCTGGCCGGCCGCCTGCGGGATCAGCGTGTCATCCAGAACGCATGAGCCGCCGCGTCGCTGTCGCCGAGGCCGGCGCGCCCGGTGAGGCGGCGCCCCGGCCCGGTCACGAGCACGCGGGCGCTAGCTGCTGGCCACCGTGGACACGAGCCGGGTCGTCGGGGGGAGGGCCCGCCGATAGCGGCGGGCGCCCACATGGGCGCGCTCCTTGTAGAGCGCCTTCACCAGCACGGGGCTGTCGTTCCGGTGGGCGCTGTTCCCATCGTCGAGCCGCGCGGTGATCTGCCTCCACTGCCCCGAGCTGAAGTCGAGGTACTCCCCCGCCCCCGACGCCACCCGCCCCGATCGCACGTGCGGCACTCGTGAATAATCCAGGCTAGTCGGCGGGAGCGGGCAATCCCGGATCGCGCGCCGTCTCCTCAGTTTCCTCACCGGCGCGCCGGCCGCGCGCGGGCGGGCGGGAGCGGACGCGCCGCATGAAGGGGATCAGGAGCAGCACGGACGAGTAGATGGTGAGGAGCAGCCAGAAATCGTCGGCGTACGAGAGGACGTTCGCCTGCGTCACCGCCTCGCGGTAGAGCATCGCCATGGCCTGACGCGCGGCGGTGAAGGTGTCGGCGCCGTGGCGCACGAAGTGATCCGTCCACGTCTGGAGCCGCGCGGCCATCTCGAGGCTCCACTGATCCAGGTGGCCGGTGAGGGTGGTCTGGTGGATCTGGCTCCGCCGGGCGAGGAGCGTGGTGACGAGGGCCACGCCCATGCTTCCCCCGATATTGCGCGCCACGTTATAGGCGGCGGTCGAATTGCCCAGCCGCTCCGTCGGGATGGTGGCCAGGGTCAGGGCCTGCAGGGGAACGAAGATGAACCCCTGGGAAAAACCCTGTAGGAAACGCGGCCACGCGAGATTCCAGAAGTCGATGGTGGGCGTGACGCGCGTCATGAAGAAGAGGGCGACCGCGGCCAGGGAGCAGCCGCCCGCCAGCATGAGCCGCTGGTCCATGCGGGACACGAGGCGCCCGGAGATCATGAGGGCCATCATGGTGCCGAGTCCCCCCGGAGCGAGGGTCAGGCCCGCCGTCCACGCGTCGTAGCCGAGGATGGTCTGCGTGTAGAGGGCGAGGAGGAGCAGGCTCGAGTTGAACCCGAGCCCGACCAGGAAGATGGCGAGGGTGCCGATGCTGAAGTTGCGGTCGCCGAACACGCTGAGATCGAGGATGGGCTCCGCGGTCATCAGCTCCCGCAGCACAAAGGCCACGAGGGTGACGGCGGCGAGCACCCCGCACATCAGGACCATGGTCGAGTCGAACCAGTCGTTCCGCTCGCCGAGGTCGAGGACGAGCTGGAGGCAGCCGAAGCCCACGACCATGAGGAGGATGCCCGCCACGTCGACGCGCCGGGGCCGGCGGTGGAAGGGGGCGTCGAACAGGAACGCGCTCACCATGAAGAAGGCGAGCACGCCGATGGGCAGGTTGATGTAGAAGATCCAGCGCCACGACCAGCTGTCCGCGATGTAGCCGCCCACCGTGGGGCCGAGAATCGGCGCGAGCATGATGCCGGTGCCCCACACCGCCATGGCCGTCCCGCGCTCCTCGAGAGGGAAGATCTCCCACATCACGGCCTGAGCCATGGGCACCACGGGCCCGCCGCCCAGCCCCTGCAGGATGCGCATGAGCACGAGGAACTCCAGGTTGGGGGCGATGCCGGAGAGGAAGGAGCTCGCCGTGAAGGTGACCGTGCAGATGAGGAAGAAGCGGCGCCGCCCGAACACCGAGGTCAGCCAGCCGCTGGCCGGGATGACCATGGCGTTGGCCGCCAGGTACGAGGTGATGACCCACGACATCTCGTCGATGCTCGCGGAGAAGGATCCCTGCATGTGGGGGAGGGCGACGTTGGTGATGCTGGTGTCGAGCACCTGCATCACCGTGACGAGCATCACCGAGAAGGTGATGGCCCACTTCCGCGCAGAGCCGACGGGCGCGTCGCTCACGGTATCGAGCAGCGCCCCCGGACTGGGGAATTCCGCTCACCGAGCGGACGCGCGGGCATGATGGCCCGTAGTGTAGCCGACTTCGCGAGGGGATGGCGACGACGCGGACCCGTGGCGCCGCCCCCCACGATCGACTAGAATGCCGCGCACCGGGGAGAAAGGAGGCGGGATCGTGCCCAGGATCAACGAGGCGTTCCTCAACCTGCGGGCGAGCTATCTCTTCGCCGAGGTGAAGCGGCGCACCCAGGCCCATCGCGACGCGCATCCCGGCGCCCGCCTCATCGACCTCGGGATCGGTGATGTCACCCTGCCGCTGCCGGAGGTGGTGGTGCGAGCCCTGGAGACTGCCACGCGGGAGCAGGCGCGAGCCGAGACCCTCAGGGGCTACGGTCCCTATATCGGCTACGAGTTCCTCCGCGCGGAGATCGCCGCTCACGACTTCGGCGCCCGCGGCGTCCAGCTCGGCGCCGACGAGATCTTCGTCAGCGACGGCGGCAAGAGCGATGCGGCGAACGTCCAGGAACTCTTCGCGCAGGATGCAGTGGTCGCCCTAATGGACCCCGCGTACCCGGTGTACGCCGACGCCAACGTGATGGCGGGCCGCTCGGGCCCCGCCGACTCGACCGGCCGCTATCCCGGCTTCGTGTACCTGCCCTGCACCGCGGAGAATGAGTTCCAGCCCGCCCTCCCCGACCGCCGCGTCGATCTCATCTACCTGTGCTACCCCAACAACCCCACGGGCGCGGTGATGACGCGGGCGATGCTGAAGCGCTGGGTCGACTTCGCGCGTGCTCACGAGGCGGTGATCGTCTACGACGCCGCCTACGAGGCGTATATCCGGGATCCGGAGATCCCGCACTCGATCTACGAGATCCAGGGGGCGCGGGAGGTGGCCATCGAGTCGCGCAGCTTCTCAAAGAACGCGGGCTTCACCGGCCTGCGCATGGCCTACACGGTCGTCCCGCGCGAGGCCCAGGGTCGGACTGCGGCCGGAGACAAGGTGAGCCTCAACCAGCTCTGGCTCCGGAGGCAGTCGACCAAGTCGAATGGCCCACCCTACGTCGTCCAGCGCGCCGCGGCCGCCATCTACACCCCGGAGGGACAGAAACAGGTTCGCGCGCTGATCGACCAGTACATGGACAACGCGCGCATCCTTCGTGAGGGCCTGGAGGCGGCCGGCTTCACGGTGTACGGCGGGCGCAACGCGCCCTACATCTGGATCCGCACGCCGGCCGGCACATCGTCGTGGGATTTCTTCGACCGGCTCCTCGCCGAGGCTCAGGTGGTGGGCGTGCCCGGGTCCGGTTTCGGGCCGAGCGGCGAGGGCTACTTCCGTGTCACCGCTTTCGGCTCCCGCGCCGACTGCGTCGAGGCGATCCAGCGCATCGCCGCCCGGCTCCGCGGATAGAGCGCGGCCGCGGGCCTTCCGCCAGAGGAGACGAGCCATGAAGTTCGGACTCAGATACGCGAGCCTCGGTCGCTACAGCAGCGGTCCCGCCGCGGTCGAGCTGGCGCAGGCCGCCGAAGCCGCCGGATTCGACTCGATCTGGACGGTGGAGCACGTGGTGGTGCCCCATGGCTATCAGTCCCGCTACCCGTACTCGCCCACGGGACGCATGGGCTCCGGCCTTGAGGACTTCCCCATTCCCGATCCGCTCATCTGGCTCGCTTTCATCGCCTCAGCCACGCGCGCGATCAAGCTCGGCACCGCCATTCTCATCCTGCCCCAGCGCAACCCCGTGGTGACGGCGAAGGCCGTGGCCACCCTCGATCATCTCGCCGGGGGCGGCCGCGTGCTGCTGGGCATCGGCGTGGGCTGGCTCGCCGAGGAGTTCGCCGCCCTGGGACTGCCGTTCGCCGACCGCGGCCCGCGTACCGACGAGTACGTGGCTGCGATGCGCGCCCTGTGGAGCCAGGAACGCGCCACGTTCAAGGGGCGCTTCATTTCATTCGACCAGGTCTTCTGCCGGCCGCGGCCACCCGAGCAGCGCATCCCCATCATCGTGGGCGGCGACACTCCGGCCGCCGCCCGGCGCGCGGGACGGCTCGGCGACGGCTACTTTCCCGCCCGCACCCCCCCGTCCGGGCTGCTCGACGAGATGCGGCGCGCCGCGGAGGGCGCCGGCCGCGATCCCAAGACCATAGAGATCACCGTGGCGGCGCCCACCGATCCCGCGGAGATCGAGGCGCTGGAGCGGCAGGGCGTCTCGCGCGTCGCGGTGCCCGTGAGCAACGCGGCAGGCCTCCCCGCGCAGGTGAAGACACCCGACGACGTTCTGCGCTACGGCAAGGAAATGATCGCGCGGTTCCGCTGAGGCTCCGCGCAAGCTAGCCGCTCCCGCTCTCGGCTCCGTACAGATCTCACGAACCCGATACGCTTTCCCGCGAGGCCATCGAGTCGCGGGGCGTGCGGTTGACGCGCGTCCAGCCGGCCGGACGGATCGTAGAACTCAAGCGTTACCATTCTTCCCCCCTCGTGCGTGCGCGCGATGGTAGCACGGTTCGCCGAGAAGGCCCCCTGCGGCCGCTCCCCCCGCGTCAACCACGGCAGGGTGGCAACGATGACCGGGTTGCCTGTTCCAGGAGGGCAGAGATGTCGCTGGCTAGGGCTTGCTGCCGGAGGGCGCTTGCAGGAATTCGATCGACTTCGCTACCGGCTTTCCTTCCTTCACCTCGTAGCGAATCTTCACCCGCTTGCCTTCCCGGAGATCAGCCTGGAGGGCCAGACCGTGGGGAACCCGGACCACCGTCCCGTCGTCGAGCTGGATCATCTCGCCGTTCACGTTGACGATGCGGCTCTCGATCTGGCGTTCCCCCCCCTCGGGGGTGGGCTGGGCGGAAACGGGACGCGTGGCGACGACCGTCCCCAACGCAAGCGTCAGCGCTGCCAAGACCGTCCAGGATCTGAGAATTCGGCGCATGACTTCCTCTCGCTCCTGCACAGAGAGGACGCAAACGACATGCCACGGCGTGGCCTGGGATGCCCGGGCCCGGTCGTCGTCGCCTGCATGTGGGCATGCGGGTTGCAGCCTCGACGTGAGAAGGAGGAGGAGCACTATGGCACGCTGCGCTGTCTGTGGAGGCGAGTACGCGAACCCGATGGAGATCCGGCTCAACGGCGCCACCAGCACCTACGACTGCTTCGAATGCGCCATTCATGCGCTGGCGCCCGAGTGCGAGCACTGCGGATGCCGTGTCATTGGTCACGGCGTGGAGGCGAAGGGCCGAATCTTCTGCTGCACCCACTGCGCCCAGCAAGCCGCGGAACGCCCCGTCCGGGTATGAGGCGCGCTCCCGCGTCGCGGCGATGTTGGCGCATACGGGCCAGCTCGACCGGAGGCGCCTGATCGATTCCTCCAGCCCGTTCCTCGCCGCAGCCGGCGCGAAGGCGCCATCTCGCGGATAGGCGTTCTTTCCGCGATAACCACCCATGAGAGGAGAGACGACATGGCTCGCACACGACGGAGAGCGGGCGGGAAGCGAAGCGCGGGAAGCAAGCGCGCAAGCGGCGCGAAGAGCCGGCGCGTGACAGGGAGCCGGCGCACGAAGAGCGCGAAGAGCCGGCCGGCAGCCGGGCGCGGCCGAGGGCAAGGTTCGCGCGTCAGGCGTCCGCGGCGGGTCGCTGGCGGCGCGGAGGCAGCCATTCTATTCGTCGGGTCGGTTCCCGCCGCCGCCCTGGAGGAGCCGGAGTCGGAGCATGCCCTGCGGGACGCGCAGTCCATGGTCGGCGACGAATTGCCGGGAGGGACGGTGGCGGTGCCCGAGCAGGACAGCGTGGACAAGTTCGCGGGCGCCCTCGGAGTGGAGCGGTCCCCGGATGCGCCCCTCCGTGGATCGGCGGAGATCCTCGATCGGCGCGATCGGCGTCGCGGGGGGCGGAAGCCGTCTCCCTCGCTGTGACGGACGGCGAAGACCCGGAGAGGGGTCATGGCGGACATGACGATGGGTGAGACGCTGCCGCACGCTCTGGCCCCTGCCTCCGACACCATCGAGATCAGGCTGAGCCGGCCCCAGCAGCTCTTCAACTCGCTCGATCCGTCACCGTTCCACGAGCGGGACCTGGACCAGGACGCGGAAGACTACGTGGTGGACTCGGCCGACGAGTTTCCGCTGAAGAAGCCCTTGACCCTGGTCATTCACGTGCCGGCCGACCAGCTCCCGCCCGGATCGATCCCCGGCCTGGCCCAGGCCATCCACAACTACTTCGAGTACCGGATGAACGAAACGCGGCGACGGCTCAAGTTTTTCTTCCGGGACGGACGCATCGCCCTGATGGTCGCCCTCGTCTTCCTGTTTGGCTGCATCCTCCTGCGTCAGGTCGCGCTCGCCGTGAGCCATGGGCTCGCCTCCCAGATCGTGGACGAGGGGCTCTACATCGTGGGCTGGGTCGCCATGTGGCGCCCGCTGGAGATCTTCCTCTATGACTGGCGGCCGATCTGGCACCGCTATCAGCTCTTCGCCAAGCTCTCCCGGATCCCCGTCGTCGTGCGGATGACCTGAAGAGGTGCGCCCGGCTGCGGTGGCCTCGCCTCGCGTGCCCCGGAAGGTCTTGCGGTTGGACGTGGAAGGATCGAGCGCGGACGAGTTCCCTGCTGAGCGCGTGACGAGCCGTCCGTGAGATCGTGGGTACATGACCCTGGCCGAAGCGATCTCGCGGTTGGCCGCGGCGCCTCCCAAGCTCTTCACCAGGGAGCGCCGCGCCCTCGTCGAGAGCCTCAAGAAGGATGGGCAGGCGAAGGCAGCCCGCGCGCTCGAGGCCCGACGCGCTCCCACGATTCCCGTCTGGGTCGCTAACCGCCTCGCCAGGGCGCACCGGAAGTCCCTGGATGACCTCGTAGCGGCTGCGGATCGCGTGAAGGCGGCGCAGCTCGGGCGGCGAACGGGGTCCGGCGGGCTCTCCCAGGTCATGGCCCTCTATCGCGCCTCCCTCGACCGCTTCCTCGACCACGGCCGGACCATCGTGAAGGAGGCCGGGGCCGCCAACGCCGAGCAGGTCCTGTCCCGCGTAGAGCGCACGGTGACGGCAGCGCTGGTGGACGCGACGGCCCGCGCCGCCCTCCGCCGGGGCGAGCTCGAGTCTGAGCTCGCCGCCCCGGGCTTCGACGTGTTCGGCGGCGCTCGACCGGTCGAGACCGAGCGCCGGATCGATCGCGCGACGGCATCGAAGGCGGGCCGGGCCGGGCTCGCTCCCCGAGCCGAAGGCCGGCGGAGCGGGCGGGAGGCGCGGGAGCAGCTGCGTCGCCGGCAGCTGGAGCCGCTCGAGGAGGCCCTGGCCCGCGCGCAGGAGCAGCTCGCCGCTGCCGAGGCACGCATTGCGCCCGCGAAGGCACGCCTCGCCGCCCTCCTGCAGGATGCGCAGCGGGCACGACGTGATGTGCAGGAGCAGGTGCGCGAGGCGCGCGTCCTCGCGCGGGCCGTCACACGGGCGCGACGCCTGCTCGACGCGGCCCGCCGGCGCCGGTAGCGTTCGGCGTCGCCGCCGCCAGCGCGATCACACGGTCCAGAGCTCGGGGAACTGGGCGGAGAGCCACTTCGTCAGGGCGGCATTCACGGCGCGCGGATTCTCCTGGGCCATCCAGTGGCCGGACCGCACGACGACCTCGGTCAGGTTCCGGCAATCCTGCCGCATGGGATCCGCGAGGCGCGAGGTGACGGTCTCGCAGGTGTAGTCGTACTCGCCGTGGAGGAACAGGACGGGGAGGAGGAGCGTGCCGCCGTTCGCCGCCTGGGCGGCGTAGCGCACGTTGCGCTCGGCGTTCATATACCAGGAGTCGGGGCCGAAGAAGCCATTGCCCTCGAGGGCGGCCGCGTACTTGTGCAGATCCTCTTCCGTCAGCACGTCCGCGTCCCGAGGCAGGTCGGGCGCCTGGCCGGCCCCTCCGAACCATCCGCCGTCGCGGCGGACGAGCGCGGTGCGGGACGGCTTGCCCTTGCCCCCGGCGTTGCCCTTCCGGAAGAGCGCCTTGACCGTGTTCCGGATGTTGGCCTCGAAGCCCGCACGCGCCTTGTCGAAGCTCTCCTCGTAGAAGAGCTGATATTCCCACTGCGCGGCGGGATGCTCCGCCGCCGGGTAGATCGAGCGATCGGCGAGGGGGATGAGATTGCTCGGGGCGAAGCCCTTGGCGAAGTACGGCACGCAAAGATTGGCCACCCCGAAGCACCGCTCGGGATGGTGGCTGGCCAAGCTCCACACCACCGGGCTGCCCCAGTCGTGGCCGACCCAGATGGCGCGGTCTCGGCCGAGGGCATCGAGGAGCTCGATCATGTCCCGGACGATGTGCTCCAGGGCGTAGTCCTCGTGACGCGAGTACACGCTCGATCGGCCGTAGCCGCGCATGTCGGGGGCGATCGCGCGAAAGCCGAGCTCCGCGAAGCAGGGGACCTGATGCCGCCAGCTGATCGACAGCTCCGGCCAGCCGTGCACGAAGACGATGAGCGGCGCATCAGCCGCCCCGCAGGAGAGATAGAACGTCTTGTGGCGCGCCGTCTTCACCACGTGCTCGAGGAGGGGACAGCTCATGGCCACTGCACACTAGCACCATCCGATTTGACATGACACGCTCTTTCGCCGATCCTCGGACGGCGAGCATGCCGCCGTCGATCGCCGGTCTCGAGCGTGGCTGACAGGGAGTGCCTCGGTGGAGGAGAGGACTGAGCTGATCCATTGCCGCCGATCTCGGGCCGCGCCTCGCCGACTTCGAAGTGAACCCGCTCATCGTCCGCGCCCAGGGCGACGGAGCGATCGCGGTGGACAGCCGCGGAACCCTCACCGACACCTTGCACAAGGAGCCTCCCCCATGAGCTGGACGCGCGGCCTGCTCGCGCTCATGGCGGCCATGGTCCTCGCCGCCGACCCCGCGTCGGCGCAGAGCGTCCTGCGCATCGGACTCAACGACGACCCCGACGCGCTCGACCCGACCATCAGCCGCGCCTACACCGGTCGCCTCGTCTTCGCCGCTCTCTGCGACAAGCTCTTCGACGTCACGCCCGACCTCAAGATCGTTCCCCAGCTCGCCACCAGCTACGAGTGGGGGCCCAACCAGCGCTCCGTCGTGCTCAAGCTGCGTCCGGGCGTGAAGTTCCACGACGGCGAGCCCTTCAACGCGGAGGCGGTGCGCTTCAACATCGAGCGGCATCTGAACACGCCCGGCTCCTTCCGGAAGTCGGAGATCGGCGAGATCAAGAGTGTGGACGTGATCAACGACCTCACCGTCCGCCTCAACCTCTCCGAGCCGCTCGTCCCCCTCCTCGCCGCCCTCACCGATCGCGCGGGCATGATGATCTCGCCCAAGGCGGCCAAGGAGCTGGGCGACCGCTTCGGGACCAAGCCGGTGTGCGGGGGGCCCTACAAGTTCGTGGAGCGCGTGGCCCAGGGCAAGATCGTGGGCGAGCGCTTCGCCGACTACTGGGACAAGGGCAACATCCACATCGACCGGGTGGAGTTCCTGCCCATCACCGACTCCACGGCGCGCCTGGCCAGCCTGCGCTCGGGCGATCTCCACATGATCGAGCGCGTCTCGCCGAGCGACCTCGCCCAGATCCGCGCGGACGCGAAGCTCAAGGTGGTGGGCGTCGCCGAGCTCGGCTATCAGATGATCCCGCTCAACGTGAACAACGGGCCGAAGGGCAAGGGGCTGGGCGCGGATCCGCGCATCCGCCAGGCCATCGATCTCGCGATCGACCGCGAGACCATCGTGAAGACGATCTTCGCCAACGAGTACATCCCGGGCAACCAGTTCGTGAGCCCGGCGAGCCCCTACTACAACGCGAAGTTTCCCGTGCAAAAGCGCGACGTGACCAAGGCCCGCCAGCTCCTGCAGGCCGCGGGTGCCTCGAACCTGGCCTTCACCCTCATCGTGCCGCCCGAGCGTGACCGCCAGGAGGCCGCCCTCGTCCTCCAGGCCCTGCTTGCCGAGGCGGGGATCACCATGACCATCCAGTCGCAGGAGAACGTCACCATGCTCCAGGCGGGACGGCGCGGCGACTTCGAGGCCTACTTCACCTTCTGGAGCGGCCGGCCGGATCCCGACGGCAACATCTACACCTTCAACGTGTGCAACGGCGGACAGAACGACAGCCACTACTGCAATCCCGCGCTCGACGCGCTCCTCATCAAGGCGCGGCAGACCGCTGATCCCGCGGAGCGGAAGAAGCTCTACGACCAGACCACGGAGATCCTGATGCGCGACCTGCCCCGCCTCATTCTCTGGCACCGCCGCGTCTTCACCGGTTTCAGCGTCAAGGTGCAGGGATTCACGCCACACC
>JBKOVG010000216.1:0-7297 GCA_046723845.1 Candidatus Methylomirabilota bacterium
GGGGGAGTGCGGGGGCCATGTCGAGGCCCCCGCAGCTGAATGAGGTCCTATATTCTCCGCCGGCTGTGGCAGGCTGTGCTCGTCCTGTTCGGCGTGTCCGTGGTCGTGTTCGCAATCCTGCATCTCACCGGCGATCCCGCCGGGCTCCTCCTGCCGCCCGACGCCACCGCCGAGGACGTGGCGCGCTTCCGCAAGGCCATGGGCTTCGATGATCCGTGGATCGTCCAATATGCTCGCTTCCTCAAGGGCGCGCTCCAGGGCAACTTCGGCGAGTCGCTCCGCCACGGCGAGCCGGCCATGGGTCTGGTCGTCGAGCGACTGCCCGCGACCTTCCAGCTCGCGGGAGCGGGGCTGCTCCTCGCCATCTGCCTGGCCGTGCCCGCGGGCATCGTCTCTGCCGTCAAGCGCAACACCATGATCGACTACTTCTCCACGGTGGTGGCGCTCCTCGGCCAAGCCATGCCCACCTTCTGGCTCGGTATCATGTTGATCCTGGTGTTCTCGGTGCACCTCAACTGGCTGCCCTCGTCAGGCCGCGGTGATCTCCAGCACCTCGTCCTGCCCGCGGTGACCCTCGGGCTCTTCACCACCGCGCGCATCACGCGCCTGACACGCTCCGGCATGCTGGAGGTGCTCGGGCAGGACTACATTCGCACCGCGCGGGCCAAGGGCGTGAGTGAGCAGCCGGTGGTGTGGAAGCACGCGCTAAAGAACGCGTCGATTCCCATCGTGACCATCGTCGGCATCGAGCTCGGCACCCTCCTGGGCGGCTCTGTCATCACCGAGACGATCTTCGCGTGGCCCGGCGTGGGTCGTCTCTCCGTGCAGGCCATCTTCAACCGTGACTATCCCGTGGTGCAGGCGGCCGTCTTCATCCTCGCCAGCACCTTCGTGGTGGTGAACTTCCTGGTGGATCTCGCCTACACGTGGCTCGATCCGCGCATCCGGTTCCGGTGATGGCCCCGCCCAACGGCACCGTGGCCGTCGCCCTGCCCGTCCCCGAGGAGAAGGAAGAGCGCTACTGGCTGACCACCCTCCGGCGTCTCGTACGCCGGCGCACCGCAATCTTCGGCCTCATCGTGGTGGCGCTCGTGGTCTTCTCCGCCGTCTTCGCGCCCTGGATCACTCCTTTCGACCCCCTCGAGCAAGATATCAATCAGCGCCTGAAGGAGCCCGGGTGGCGGAACGCGACAGGGCAGATGCATCCGCTGGGAACGGATCACCTCGGGCGCGACATCCTCGCCCGGATCATCTTTGGCGCCCGCATCGCCCTCGTGGTCGGTCTCTCCGCCGTGCTCATCTCGGGCGTGCTCGGCATGATCATCGGCCTCATCGCCGGCTACTTCGGAGGCAAGGTCGACGACTTCTTGATGCGGCTGGCCGACATCCAGCTCGCCTTTCCCTTCATCCTGCTCGCCATCGCGGTCATCGGGGTGCTCGGCGCCAACCTGCGCAACATCATCATCGTGATCGGCGTGTCGTCGTGGGTCGTCTACGCGCGCGTCGTCCGCGGCGAGGTGCTGTCGATCCGCGAGCGCGACTTCGTGCAGGCCGCCATCGCGCTGGGCAGCCGCGACGGCCGCATCCTCGTTCGTCACGTGCTGCCCAACGCCTTCACCCCCTGGCTGGTGGTGGCCACCCTCGACATGGCGCGCGTCATCGTGATCGAGTCCGCGCTGTCCTTCCTCGGCCTGGGCGTCCAGCCGCCCACCCCGACGTGGGGGGGGATGCTCGCGGACGGGCGCGTCTATCTCTCCACTGCGTGGTGGCTCGCGACCTTTCCCGGCCTGGCCATCCTGATCACGGTCCTCGGCATCAACCTCCTCGGCGACGGACTGCGGGACACGCTCGATCCCAGATTGAAAGTGTAAATGGACACCCTCGTGTTGACGGGAGCTCTGCTGATCGACGGCACCGGCGCCGAGCCCGTGCGCGGCCGTGCCGTGGTCGTGGAGGAAGGCCGCATCATCCAGGTCGTGGATGCCGGGCGCGCCCCGCGCGGACAGCAGATCGATCTCGCGGGCTGCACGCTGCTGCCCGGCCTCATCAACTGTCACGTGCATCTCTGTTTCGGCGGGGAGCCGGACCCCGTCCGTGCCATTCGTGACGAGCCGCACGCCCTGACCGCGCTCAAGGTGCTCAAGCGTGCGCAGGAGACGCTGGAGGCGGGCGTGACCACGGTGCGCGACCTGGGCGGCCGCGACTATGTC
This sequence comes from Candidatus Methylomirabilota bacterium, assembly GCA_046723845.1. Lineage (GTDB taxonomy): Bacteria > Methylomirabilota > Methylomirabilia > Rokubacteriales > CSP1-6 > AR37. The sequence goes on from JBKOVG010000216.1 coordinate 2,211, forward strand.
GAGCTGGCCGTGCGCCGGGGGATCGGCGAAGGCGTCTTTCCGGGGCCGCGCATCCTCGGCGCGGGCAAGCCCGTCTGCATGACGGGAGGCCACGGGCACTTCGTGGGCCGCGAGGCCGACGGCCCCGACGACGTGCGCAAGGCCGTGCGCGAGCAGCTCAAGGCGGGTGCGGACGTGATCAAGCTCATCGCCACCGGCGGCGTCATGACCCCGGGCGTGGAGCCCGGCTCGCCCCAGCTCACCCTCGAGGAGATGCGGGCCGCGGTGGAGGAGGCGGTGAAGGCGGGGCGCCGCACCGCCGCCCACGCGCAGGGCTCCACGGGCATCGCCGACGCAGTGGAGGCGGGCATCACCACCATCGAGCACGGCATCTTCCTCACCGAGGAGATCATCGCGGCCATGAAGCGCAAGGGCACCTTCCTCGTGCCCACCCTGGCCGCGCCCGCGGCCATCTCGACGGGCGGCCTCGCTGCGGGGATCCCCGACTACATGGTCCGCAAGTCCGACGCGGTGGTGGCCTCGCACGTGGCCAGCTTCAAGCGGGCGCACGAGGCGGGCGCACGCATCGCCGCCGGTGCCGACTCGGGCACGCCGCTCAACTTCCACGGCAGCCTCCTGCCCGAGCTCGCGCTGATGGTCACGCACGGCATGACACCCCTCGAGGCGATCCACTCGGCGACCGCGGTGGCGGCGGAGGCGATCGGGCTCGGACGCGAAGTCGGTCGCGTGGCCGAGGGCTACGTGGCGGATCTCCTCGCGGTGGCGGGCGAGCCCGCCGCGCGCATCGACGCCCTCTCCCAGGTGCGGATGGTCCTTGCGCGGGGGGCTATCATCAAAGCACCATGATCACGGTCAGGCCCGGCTCCGAGCGCGGACACTTCGATCACGGCTGGCTCGACACCTACCACACCTTCTCCTTCGCCTCGTATCACGACCCGCGGTATATGGGCTTCCGCTCGCTCAGGGTCATCAACGAGGATCGCGTGCAGCCGGCCGAGGGCTTTGGAACGCATGCCCATCGCGACATGGAGATTCTCACCTGGGTCCTCGAGGGAGCACTCGAGCACAAGGACAGCATGGGCAACGGCTCCGTCATCCGGCCGGGCGACATCCAGCGGATGAGCGCGGGCACTGGGGTGACACACAGCGAGTTCAACCCCTCGCAAGAGGACCTCGTGCACCTGCTACAGATCTGGCTGCTCCCGAGTCGGCGCGGGCTCACCCCCGGCTACGAGGAGAAGCGCTTCGAGCCCGAGTCGCGCCGCGGGGCCTTGCGGCTCATCGCCGCGCGCGACGGTCGCGACGGCGCCGTCACCATCCATCAGGACGCGGATCTCTGGACGGCATTGCTGGAGCCTGCCCAGGTCGTGCGGCATTCCCTCGCGGCGGGACGCCATGCCTGGCTGCACGTCGCGCGCGGGAACGTCACGGCCAACGGCGTGAGCCTGGCCGCGGGCGATGGCGCCGCCTTCAGCGACGAGCCGGGGGTAGAAGTAAGGGCCACAGACTGCGCAGAAGTCCTTTTGTTCGACCTGAGCTAGGTAGGCCGAGTCTGTAGGAGGCCGGGCGCCTCGCAGTGACCAGAACTTCTACTGTCTGAGGTTCCCGCTTCGAGCGCGAGCTCAGCTCGGGGGAGGTTCGGCAGGGGGGCGAAAGCCCCCTCCGATTCTTAGCCCCAGAGCGCCCGCAGCCGCGCAGGATCCTTCAGGACCTGGGCGAGCAGCGCAGCGAAGAACGCCCCGCAGGCCAGCGCGCCGATCTCGCGCCAGAGCGAGGGCCTCAGCTCGGCCGGCAGCAGCGCGCGATTGAGCCAGATGGTGTGGAGCGACAGGGCGACGAAGTTGAGAGCGGCCACGTTCGCCCCGATCACGATGAGCCGGAACGGGTCGCCCGCCGTCATGGCGAGACAGCCTACCGCGACGTAGCCGATGAGCACCGCATAGTAGAGCCCGCTTGCGGACGTATTCCGCCCCGACGGACGGCTCCGCGCCCGGACCGTCCAGAGGATGTCCGTGACGATACGCGCGAAGCCCACCGCAATGCCGACCTGGGTGAGACCGAGGACGGCGAAGCCGGTGAGCAGGGCGAGCGTCCAGAGGACGAGGCCGGAGCGCCAGCCCACCGCCTGCGCGAGCCACGTCGGTGAGGCGAAGCCCGACCAGATCTCGCCCGTTCCCGCGAAGTGGGCGGCGAGCAGGGCGGGCAAGGCCATGGAGACGAGACAGCCGAGGGGCCAGAGGAACCAGAAGTCCGTGCGGAGATAGCGCCACCACTGCCGCCACTTGTCGAGATTCGCCTCGGTGGGCGCGAAGGTCTTGCCGTCACGCGCGAAGGGAATGCGCTCGCCGCCGAGCATCACCGACTGGCTCTCCACCGTGCCGCCCATGCCGAAGCCCTTGTCGCGGAGCCACTGGGTCAGCGCGGCGTTGATGGTGCCGCCCGCTCCCGAATACGCGGCGAAGGCGGCGAGGAGAACCCAGTTGCGCACGTCGCGGTCGACGGGCAGGGCGGGCACGACGAAGCCCGAGCCGACGGCGCTCCACATGCTCGCGGGCACGAAGACGTAGGCAAGGGCGGCAAGGAAGAGGAGCGTCCACGCCATGAGGAGCCACTCCGCCCACTCGACCGTCTTGCGCGCCCGCGCCCCGAGCACGACCACGGCCACCGCGCCGAGGAAGATGGCGTAGCCGAGCCCGATGATGACGGGACGATCATCGGGACGCGGCACGCGGCCGAGACAGGCCGCCGTCAAGGCGGAAGCGGCGGCCAATGCCCAGCCTGGCCAGCCGACCTGGCCCAGGTGAAGGAGCGCGTAGACGGGACCCCAGAGACGGGGGCCCGGGCGGAGACGCATGAAGCCCGCGAAGATCGGCTCGCCCGTGGCGAGGGTGTAACGGGCCATTTCCGTATTGAGGAGCGCCTGCAGCAGCACGGACACGGTGCAGATCCAGAGGATTCCCGGACCCCAGCGCGCGGTGACGGCGGGCCCCAGCATCCAGTCGCCCGAACCCAGCGAGAGGCCGAGAAAGATGGCGCCGGGCCCGATGACGCGAATGACGTTGCGTAGCGTGTAGGGCGGCGGCAGCGGCAGCTCCGCCTGCGCCCATTCCACCTCCGGCTTCACGACGTAACTACCCGGCGGCGGGTGCGCCACACGGCGACGAGAGCGAGAGCGGCGGCTGCCGCCGAGCTGTCGAGGAGCACATCGTAGATGCTCGCCCCACGGCCCGGCTCGAACGACTGGTGGAACTCGTCGAGCGCCGCCGTGATCACCGCCAAGCCGAGGGCGCGCCAGGAGGCGCCCACCGCGCGCCGCCAGAGAGTGGCCAGCACGGCGTACTCGAAGACGTGCGCACTCTTGCGGATGAGGGCGTGGAGGAGGTCGATGAGGTGGGGCGAGGCGAAGGGGAGGAGGACGCGAAGGATCGGCTCGATCCACGAGGCCGTCTCCTCACCGCCCCATTGACTGCCCCCGAGATACGCGATGAGCCCGGTCCAGCAGAGCGGGGGCAGGAACCAGAGCATGGCTACAACCGTGGCACGTTGGCCGGAAGTTGACAAGATTCTCACACTAAACATAGGATGAGCCATGTCGCTGCAGGAGATTCTGGACAGCCTCCTGACCTCTGCGCGTACCGGCCCTCTCATCACCGCCACTCGATACTTCCAGGCCAAGCCCGCTGTCTTTGCGCCTTTTCCCTCCTCGCTCGATCCACGGCTGGTCGAGGCGCTGAAGAGCCGGGGCGTCCAGCGGCTGTACTCGCATCAGGCGCGGGCCTTCGAGATCGTGGCCAAGGGCGAGAACCTCGTGGTGGTCACGCCCACCGCCTCCGGGAAGACGCTCTGCTACAACCTGCCCGTCCTGCAGGCCCTCGTGCAGCAGCCCGAGTCGCGCGTGCTCTACCTGTTCCCCACCAAGGCCCTCGCCCAGGATCAGCTCGCGGAGCTGACAGAGCTCGCGAAGTCACTGCCCGACATGCGCATGTACACGTACGACGGCGACACGCCGCAGGACGCGCGGCGCTCGGTGCGGGCACGGGCCAACCTCGTGCTCACCAACCCCGACATGCTGCACTCGGGGATCCTGCCGCATCACACCAAGTGGGTGAACCTCTTCCAGAACCTCCGCTACGTCGTCATCGACGAGCTCCACGCCTACCGGGGAGTGTTCGGGAGCCATCTCGCCAACGTGCTGCGCCGGCTCAAGCGCATCTGCCGCCACTACGGCTCCTCGCCGCAGTTCATCATGGCCTCGGCCACCATTGCGAACCCGCGCGAGCTCGCGGAGCGGCTCACCGGGGAGCCGGTGGGAGACGTGACGGAGAGCGGTGCCCCCACGGGAGAGAAGCTCTTCCTTTGCTACAACCCGCCCGTCATCAATCCCGAGCTGGGCATCCGTGCGCCCTATCTCGGCGAGGCAGCCAGTCTCGCCGTGCAGCTCCTGAAGGAAAAGGTCGCGACGATCGTCTTCGCGCAGAGCCGTCTCTCCACGGAAGTCCTGCTGTCCACCATCAAGCGCGCAGTCGAGGACAAGACGGGCGACTCTGGCATGGTGCGCGGGTATCGCGGCGGCTACCTGCCGCTGCGGCGGCGCGAGGTGGAGCAGGGGCTCCGCAGCGGCGAGGTGCTCGGGGTGGTGGCGACGAGCGCGCTCGAGCTGGGCATCGATATCGGTCACCTCGACGCGGCGGTCCTCGCCGGCTATCCCGGCACCATCGCCTCCATGTGGCAGCAAGCAGGGCGGGCGGGGCGGCGCAGCGAGCTCTCGGCGGCGATCCTCGTCGCGAGCTCCTCGCCCATGGATCAGTACCTCGCTGCGCATCCCGATTATCTCTTCGGCGCCTCGCCCGAGCACGCCCGGATCAACCCGGAGAATCCCTTCATCCTCGTCAATCACCTCAAGTGCGCGGCCTTCGAGCTGCCCTTCGGGCGCCAGGAGGTCTTCGGCGGCGACGTGCAGGCGCATCTCCAGGCCCTCGAGGAGGAAGGCCTGCTGCACCGGGCGGGCGAGCAGTTCCACTGGACATCGGAGACCTACCCCGCCGACCACATCTCGTTGCGTACCGTCACCTCCGATAACTTCCTGG
>JBKOVG010000176.1:0-2964 GCA_046723845.1 Candidatus Methylomirabilota bacterium
GGAGGAGATAGTCGCGAAGCCGCGGCGCCACCCGCGCGGCCCCCCCGCGCAAGAGCGCGGGCAGACGACGGCGGCCCGCCTCGAGACAGCGCGCGGCCTCGCCGCTCTCCTCGAAGGCGGCGGCCACCGCGGCGGCGGCAAGCGCGCGCGGGATGCCCTTCTGGAGCAGCTCCTGGCGGAGACGGCGGCTACCGATGCGGCGGCCGCGCGCGCGCGACTCGGCCCAGAAGCGCGCGAAGGCCGCGTCGTCCACGTAGCCCCGCGCGGCCAGCTCCGTCACCACGTCGCGCGCGACGTCGGCGGGGGCTCCCCGGCGCTTGAGGCGGGCGGTCAGCTCGCGCGCGCTCCACGCCTTGCGCGCCAAAAGCTCGAAGGCCGCCAGCTTGGCGGCCTTCGCATCCAGCTCCCGGGCGCCGCGCTTTCCGCGGCCCGGTGGCGGCACCGTCTCAGGCTCGCTTGGCCACGCTCGGCGGCGGCTTGAGGCTCGGTTTGCCGCTCATGGCGGCCGCGGGCGAGTTGTTGCCGGTCACGAAGCCACCGCTGTTCGCGTCCCAGGTCATCTCGCCCGTGGAGAAGATGCCCTTGACCTTGAGATCGAAGTCGTCCGGATTGGTGGCGGCATCCCGCGCCGTCTCGTAGGTGATGAGCTCCTCGCGGTAGAGGCCGAGGAGGGACTGGTCGAAGGTCTGCATGCCGTACTGGGCCTGGCCAGAGGCGATCACGTTGGGAATCTGCGGCGTCTTGGCCTTCTCCCGGATGAAATCGCGCACGAGGCCGGTCATGATCATCACCTCGACGGCGGGCACGCGTCCCTTGCCATCGGCGCGCACGACGAGACGCTGCGACACCACCCCCTGGACGACCGCGGAGAGCTGAGCGCGGATCTGGTCTTCCTGGTGGGGCGGGAAGATCGAGATGATGCGGTTGATCGTCTCGGTGGCGTTCAGGGTGTGCAGGGTGGAGAGCACGAGATGGCCCGTCTCCGCCGCGTGGAGCGCCACCTCCATGGTCTCTGCGTCGCGCATCTCACCCACGAGGATGATGTCGGGATCCTGACGGAGGGCGGCGCGCAGGGCCTGGGCGAAGCTCGTGGAGTCCTGGCCGATTTCCCGCTGGCTGATCACGCACTTCTTGTCCTCGTGGACGAACTCCACGGGGTCCTCGATGGTGACGATGTGATCGTTGCGCGTGCGGTTCATGTAGTCGAGCATGGCGGCGAGCGTGGTTGACTTGCCGGAGCCCGTGATGCCCGTGACGAGGATGAGGCCGCGCCGCTCCTGGGAGAGGCGCTCCAGCACCTTGGGCAGGTGCAGCCCCTCGAAGGCCGGGATGTGCTCGGGAATGTGACGGAGCACGGCGCGCACGTCGCCCTGGCAGAGGAAGAGGTTGATACGGAAGCGACCGATCCCCGGCACGGTGTGCGCCAGGTCCATCTCCTCGCCTTCCATGAGGGCGTTGTAGCGGATCTCCCCCAGCATGTTCATGGCCGTCTTGCGCATGAAGTCGCGCGTCACCGCGGGCAGGTCGTCCTGCGTCTCGAGATGCCCGTGCACCCGCACGATGGGACGGGAGCCCGCCTTGAGGTGGAGGTCGGAGGCGCTCCGCTTCACGCACTCGGTGAGTAGCCGTTGCAAATCCATCGACGCTCCTACTTGGTGGCGGCCTTCTGAGGCTCGGGGGCTGGCGTCCCCACGCCGGTGGCCGGTTTGAGGCCGAGGGCCGCGCGCACTTTCGCCTCCAGGTCCGCCAGGACCTTGGGGTTCTCCTTGAGATACTTCTTGGCGTTCTCGCGCCCCTGCCCGATGCGTTCGCTCTTGTAGGTGTGCCAGGTACCAGACTTCTCGACGAGATTCTGCTCCACGGCGGCGTCCAGCACTGAGCCTTCCTTGGAAATGCCCTCGCCGTAGATCACGTCGAACTCCGCCTCCCGGAAGGGTGGGGAGAGCTTGTTCTTCACCACCTTGACCTTGGTGTGCGCCCCGATGGCCTCGGTGCCGTTCTTGAGGGTCTCCTGCCGGCGGATGTCGAGGCGGATGGAGGAGTAGAACTTGAGCGCGCGGCCGCCCGTGGTCGTCTCCGGGGAGCCGAACATGACGCCGATCTTCTCGCGGATCTGATTGATGAAGATGACTGCGCCCCCCGAGCGGGAGATGGCCGCGGTCAGCTTGCGCAGGGCCTGTGACATGAGGCGCGCCTGCAGGCCGGGCAAGGAGTCTCCCATGTCGCCGTCGAGCTCGGCGCGCGGCACGAGGGCGGCCACGGAGTCGATGACGATGACGTCGACCGCGTTGGAGCGCACGAGCGTCTCGGCGATCTCGAGAGCCTGCTCGCCGGTGTCGGGCTGCGAGATCAGGAGCTCGTCCGTGTTGACGCCAAGGTTCTTGGCGTACACGGGATCGAGGGCGTGCTCGGCGTCGATGAAGGCGGCGGTGCCGCCCAGTCGCTGGGCCTCGGCGATGATGTGCAGGGCCAGCGTGGTCTTGCCGGAGGACTCCGGGCCGTAGATCTCGGTCACGCGGCCGCGCGGGATGCCGCCGATGCCGAGGGCGACGTCGAGCGACAGGGCCCCCGTGGGAATCGTCGCGATCTCGTCCATCACCCCGCCCTGGCCCAGGCGCATGATGGCGCCCTTGCCGAACTGCCGGTCGATGGATGCGATGGCGAGATCGAGGGCCTGCCGGCGATCGCTCTTCACAACTTCAGCCATGATGTCCTCCGGGGCGGATAAACGCCCGATTCCACGAGCAGTTTCATGATAGAAGCGCCCAGTTCAGATAGTCAAACAATCTCGTCTCCGAGACCCATCCTGACGCGCTCTGGCCCAGTGTCAATGTCCGAATTGCGATACGTGACATGTCACGGGGGCGACAGCGGCACGGAGGCGATGCCGGTGTAACGGGCTCCCGAGGGGAACAGGTCGCTCCGCATGAGCTCGATCGAGCTGACCTGGCTGTTCCCGAAGAC
>JBKOVG010000210.1:0-17203 GCA_046723845.1 Candidatus Methylomirabilota bacterium
AGGATGGTCTTGTAGTCGGCTTCCTTGGGGTCGAGGCGGTCGCGGCCGAGGATCTTCACCCCGAGCTCTCCCGCCCGCTTCTGGAAGCTGTCCGCGATGCCCACCCCGAAGGCCCCGCCGTCGTCCAGGATGTAGACGCTCTTCACCTTCTGCGCGTGGAAGAGGTAGTTGGCCATGTTCGGACCCTGATAGGCGTCGGTGGTCACGGTCCGGAAGTACACCGCCTTGCCCTTGGCCCGGTACTGGGACTGGAACTTCGGATCGGTGATGTCGGGGTTGGTGGAGCTCGGCGTGATCGTGGCCATGTCGGCCTCGGACAGGATCGGCGAGATCGCCTTGCCCTCGCCGCTCATGACGGGTCCGACCGCAGCGAGCACCAGGCTGTCCGCGATGAACTTCTTGTAGTTGGTGGCGGCCTGCGCCGGATCGTACTGACCAGCCGCCGGCGTGGCGCTATCGGAGACGACGGCTTCGAGCTTGTAGCCTCCCGCCCCGCCCTTGGCATTGATCTCGGCGATGGCCATCTGGGCGCCCTTGAGGATGGCGTCGGCGCCGTCGGCGTCCGCCCCCGTGAGCGGCAGCGAGAGACCGATTTTCACGATCTTGCCCTGGGCGGTGAGGCCTCCCGGCAGGCCGGCGAGCATCGTCACGAGGGCGACGAGAGCCATCCGAGTCACGAAAACGCGTCGATTCATCATGTCTCCTCCTGAGCGATGGTGTAGGGCCTCGGGCCTGAGAATCGCTTCTGCACCGCAGCGCTGCGGGGAAACCGCGTTAGGCAGCCGTGGCTCGGGGTGCGCGGAAGAAACCCCTCGAGCGTCGTTGGATGGCCGATCACTACACCCGGGCTCGAGGCCCTGTCAAGGGGCCGGCGGTTATACAATCAACCGCCCCTCGCCGGCGAGGAGATCGATGGCCAAACCACAAGGAGACTCGCGGTGAGCTTCGACCTCGTCGTGCGCGGCGGCACCGTGGTGACGGCGTCGGATTCGGTCGCCGCGGACATCGGCGTGCGCGCGGGCCACGTGGCGGCCATCGCCGCGGGGCGTGCGGCGGGATCACCACCATCTGCGACTACGCGTGGCAGTCGCGCGGCCGGTCGCTGACGCCGGTCATCGACGCGTGGAAGGTCAGAGGATAGCGAACATTAGCACTTCCCGGCGGCGGGCGCCCCCTCGTGGCCCCCGTCCCGATAACGTAATCTGCCATACTCGGACGCGGAACGCCGCAGGAGCCCGATGCCATAGCCGCAGCGCATCCACTTCATGGAGCAGCTCCCGCGCACGGCCACGGGCAAGGTGCAGCGCTTCAAGCTCCGCGCCCTCGCGCGAGCCCCTGGATCGTCCTAGGGAGCAGGGACCAGGAGCAAGAAGGCCCCGGTGGCGATCAGGGCCACCGACCAGAGCAGATCAAGGTTGATCCACCCCCGGCGGAGAAACGCCACCCCGATCCACTCGTAGACCAGCACGGCGATCACGCCAGTCACGACGAGCATCGCGAGCGTGTGCACGCCGAGGGCGGCCATCACCACCGGCAGCGAGCCGGTCACCGCGTGATGACCGGCTTCATGACCGTGCTGCGCGGCGCCCCCGGAGAGCACCGGGAGAAACGGCACCAGCATGAGGCCCGCGCCGTGTACGGTCGCCATCAGGAACGACCACAGGGCCAGGCCCACCATCCCGACCCGCATCCCGAACCGCGCGCGATGGGCCGAGCCGCGAAACCAGTGATAAAGCGCCCAGCCGATCAGCACGACGCCCGCCCCGATGCGCACGGCCTGCCGGTCGACGACCGCGCCGAGCGCCACGACGACGAACGCCACCACCGCGACGGCGAGGGCGTGGCCCAGCGCGATCGGGATCAGCGATCCCAGCACCACGGACCGGCTGCGCCGGTGCAGGCCGAGGGCGACCGCGAACAGCCAGCCCATGGCCGGGTTGATGCCGTGGAACGCGCCCAGTCCCACCACCGCCGCCCACGCCCCCACACTCATCGCACGGGAGAGACGGGCTGCGTCCTCAGAACGCGCGCATCACGGGAAGCAGTACGAGTCCGAGGAGGCGTCGCCGCCCTGCAGACGCACCTGGTGCGGCCGGAAGCCGTCCGGCCATTCCAGGAAGAACTTCCGGTCCAGCTCGATGCCGCCGCCCGGATTCGCGTCGACCTTGACCATCCAGCCCTTGATGCCGTCGGGATAGAACTGCTCGTCGATGACCCCGTAGAGCGAGTTCGTGAAGTAGACCCGCCGGCCGTCGCGGCTCACCTCGACCATCTGGGGTCCGCCGTTGAGCGGGGCCGGGCTCGACGGATGCGGCGCGCGCGCCACGATGCCGCCGATCCGAAGACGGCCGGTGAGCTTCGGCTTGAACGGATCCGACACGTCGTACTGCAGGAGGTCGCCCGTGCCCCAGCAGGAGATGTAGAGGAACCGGTCGTCCACCGAGAGATCGATATCGGTGACGAGGGGCGGGCAGGCCTTGAAGCCCTTGAGCATGGGCGGCAGCCGATCGGGATCGGCGGCTTCGGCGGGGACGTCGATCACCTTCGTGACCGCCCACTTCGACCCGTCGCGATGCCACACCCAGATCGAGGACCCGAGATCCTTGAGGCCAAGTACGCAGTTGACGAAGCCGTAGGCCTTGGTCGGGTCGTGGGCCGGACGCAGCTCGAAGACGAGCTGGTAGTCCGGGCCGAAGTCGATCTCCTGCACGTGCTTGCGCTTCTGCAGATCCCAGAAGTGAAGCTTGCGTCCGTACTTCGCGCCGAGCAGGAGCTCGGGGATCAGCCCGTTCTCCTCGAACATGTCAGGGGTGCCCCACTCGCTCGACACCGCGGTGTCGTGCCCGAGGTGCCACCACATGTCGTACCCGAACCGCTGCGGGCCGCGGTCGACCTCCCACGCACCGCGCACGTCGAAGGTCTGGTGATCGAGGACGAAGACGCCGCCCGGCGTTTTGCCCTCGGCGTTGGCGAGCGCGGTGAGGTACACGCCGTCCGGTCCGCAGTGCACGGTGTGGGGTCGGGAGTAGCCGGCGCGCGTCGCCAGCTCCTGGGCGGAGATGGTTCGCACCAGCGTGGGGCTCCGCGGATCGGGCTTCGTGTCGAAGATATGGATGTTCGACGACCGCAGGCCGGGCGCCACGAGGTACCGGCGCTCGACGTGCGGATGGGGCGCGTTCGGCGACAGACACGAGCTGCAGGCGTTCCAGCCGAAGTGGTGCAGCTCGTCACCCGTCCCGGGCACCGCCACGCGACCGACGATCCGCGCATACGTCGCGGACTTCGGATCGACGTCGACCATGGCCAGCCGATCCGGTCGCTTGCGCCCGGGATCGAACTCGGCCACGTAGGCGTGCGTCTCGGGCGGAGCCTGCGCGGCCAGGCGGGGCGATGGATAGAACGTCGGGTCCGGTGTCCAGGTCGCCATGGATGAGACCTCCTTCGTGATCGACCGGTGGCGCGGTGATTGCCGCGGAGCTTCGAGGGGGCCGTTACGCGGAACTACTCCACTCGCGCCGGCTCATGTCAACGCGGTCCCACGACCGAGTAGATCGGCACGGCCTGGCTGCGCGTCTTGAGAGGATAGCCAACATTAGCACTTTCCGGCGGCGGTCGCCCCGCTCGTGGCCGCCGTCTCTATAACGTAATCTGCCAGACTCGGACGCGAAACGCCGCAGGAGCCAGCAGGAGCCGATGCCACGGCGTACCCAGGCGGCTTGCTCGACGAACCACGCGCGAGCACTCCGCAGCGGCGCCACGACCACTCGCGCCACAGGGCAGTCTGATCGAAGGCTTCATGGCGCTGACGACGCTCTCATTCGAACAACGCTCACGACGATATCGCTCCCTGGATCACGAGATCTCTGTACGGGACGAGCGCGGTCTCGGCGCGCACGACCGGCGGCGGCGCCGGGAGCCCGGCCACGCTGAGGAACCCAATGCTCTGCTCCGAGCTGAGCGCCCCGTGGGTGCCCACCTGGCCACCGAGGAACGTGGTAGCGACGTGGGTGAGACGCGGCCCATAGGTAAAGCCGGGGAGCATCGAGAAGACTACCGGCGCCGGGAAGTCGACCAGATCGGTGAGCGCCCGGCGGATCCGGTGGAGGGCATCCGGGTAGTCGTGGCGCAAGCTCGCGGTCAGCAGCCCATCGGTGTCGACGAATCCCTGGGCGTCCACGGCCCCACCGCGTTGCAGCTCGGCCAAGAGGGGTGCATACGAAAGCGGATCCGCCGGGGTCGCGAGGTACCGGCATCGACCGTCGCGCCACTCGAGGTTCGCCTCGTCAGCTCCGCGAACGATCAGGGCTGATTCCTCGCTCCGTCGCGCGATCACGATGTCGATCCCATCGAGCTGGGCCAGGATGCGGGCGGCCATCATCGCGCGATCGGGCGCGACGATGCACACGCCGGCTGCGACCTCGCCCATCGCCGGAAGGAAGAAGCCGTCGGGTCCAGCAGACTCGCGGACGAATCCCGCCTGCTCGAGAGCTTCACCGACATCGGCGTCGCTCACGTTCGCGAGATGGCCAAAGGCCATTCCGTGATCGCTCGTGAGCACGACGGCGGGGGCGGTGCCATGCTCCGCCTCGAGCGTCCTCCGCGCGGCCACGATGCGGCGGATCACGTTTCGGAACGCGGCGGTGAGGGCCTCTCGACCGCTGAAATGCGCGACGCCGTCCGTCGCGGCGGTATAGGCGAGCCAGTGGCCACCTTCCTTCACGAAGCCGTTCACCAGTCGCACGACCTCGCTCCAGGCCATGAGCTGCGGGAGCAGAAACGCCGCCACCATCCCGAGGAGACCCACCGGGCGGATCCGGTATTGTGCCAGGTGTCGGTCGACCTCGGCGGTGATGAGCCCGCCGCGGATCGTACCGCTGGGCGGGTGGTAGTAGCGAGCCTCGTACCCTGGCGGTCGTGTGCCCAGGATCTGCCCGATCAGCGCCGGTACGGCGACATTCGTGAAGGAGGGGAACACGGAGACGCAGGGCACCGGCTCGGAGAAGCCAGGAAGATGTCCCTCGCTCCACACCTCGTGCGCGACCGCCCAGGGGATCGCGTCGAGGACCAGCACCAGCGAGGCGTCTGTCAACCGCTCACTTCGAGGAAGGCAGACACGGGCGCGTGGTCGGACCACGGGTTGCGCTGGCCGCTCAACACCGTCACCGATCGGACCGCGATAGAGGTCGACTTCCCGTCGCGGACGTAGATGCGATCGAAACGTTCGGCCGTGTCCCCGGACCAGAACGTGGGCAAGGCGCTGCCGGTTGTGAGCGCGGCGTCGCGAAGACCGGCGGCGACCAGGAGCTCGGCGGAGCGGCCGTCATCGCCCCCGTAGAAGTTGAAGTCACCCATGCACAGCACCGGCTCCTTGATCCGTTCAATGAGGGCCCGGAGGGCCGAAGCCTGGCGGAACCGGATTGCCGCATGGCGCCGGCCGGCCTGCAAATGGGTCACGACAACGCTGAGGTCGACGTCACCCACTCGGATCACGCTGTGCAAGATCCCCTTGCGCTTCAGGCGGTCGGCGCCGCGGTGATGTCGGAACGGCACGAGGTCTACCCGGCTGTCACGGGCCAGACCTCCGGAGATGGCGAGCCCGGCATCCCGCCACGAGCGCGGAACATGGAGGAGCACGCCGGGGAACCGCGCGCGCCACGGCCACCACACTTCCTGTAGTCCCACGACATCGGGACGGATGCGCGCGAGGAGCTCGGCGAACCTGGCCTTCCTCCCGACCCTGTCACGGCTCACGGGCCACGGCAGGCCCCACAGGTTGGCGGTCAGGACGTGAATCTTCACGGAGGCCATGTAGCAGACGACTGTCCATCGGTAGGCCTCGCGCACGGCATGGGCAATGCGTCCATCACCGGCGAGCCCCACCTTCCAGACGTCCCGCACAGCACCATTTCTGGCAGTAGCGCTGTGCCTCCACGCCCGTATGCGATTGTTGTCTTTGCGACGGCATGGCCGGTTGGGTTCCTGCTTCCCCGGGCACCGCACGAGTGCTCACGTTTGCTCTCGGATGTGCCGCCGTGCTTGCGTGGCGTTCTGGCCGCGGACGGTCTGGGGTCAGGAGGAGCTGTTTGACCCCAAACCGCTTGACAACGCCTGACCCGAGGTACATTGTTCGCCAAACGCTTCTCCGAAGAGCCTTGTGGACGAAATCTGCGAGAGCGCTTGCCCTCGCAACGAGATAGATGAGACAGCTCTCTCTCATTCTTGCCGTAATGCTAACCAGTACGGCTTTTGCAACAGGAGGGTAGCCAACACTAGCCCCCTCCGGCGGCGATCGCCGCGTGCCTGGCCCTGACCCACGACATAATCGCCCATTCTCAGACGCTGGCGAGCGACGTGCTCACGCTAACGGGGCAAGGACCCCTGAGCTTGCAGGAGTTCGTCAGGAAGAATGCGGCGACATTCACCGCGTCGGCAAAAGCGACCTGAGTGTCTTCCCTACACCGCGCTCGAGCAATATTTGCAGCGGGTGGCCTTCGCGAGCACGCTCAAAGGCGAACGCTCGGAGCGTAGCAACAGGACCGGGCGGTCAGGAAGCCTGCGAGAACTACGTGCGTAGCTCTACGTAGACCGAGGTGTCTGGGCTGGCGAAATCGCCAACCTCGAAACGGTCTAGTTTTTTGGGGTAGGTCCGGAGCAGCTGAACGGAAATCAGCTTTGCCCAGAGATGATCGTTGTGGGCCTCCTAAGGGATCAGGAGGCAGTTGCCTACAGGTGGTTGCGGGGGCCCGCAACCACCGAAATCGACTCCGATCGCCTTGAGCTCGGTCACGAGCTCTGGCCGCCGGACGATGTTTACCGTCTTCAAGCCGCGCGTTTTCGCAGACGCGATCACCCACCGCCCAACAAGTGCGTGATTTGAATGGTGCCGGGAGAGGGGGATCGAAGATCAGTGAATGGGCTTCATTTGTGATCCCAATCTCGGGCCTATGCCCTGCCAATGAGCTCCGGCACGAGCTGAAAACGCCGCTTCCTCCCGACATTGCCGCACGCCCTCGTGCAGACGGGGGAGTGACCAGATCTCCCCGGGGGACGGGGTGAAGAACGATGGCCTGACTAAGCCTTCCAGAGCACCGATGGCTCGTTCAGTACGCGAGTTGCGGCATGGCCCGACCGCGCCTATTAGGGCTCTACCTCTTAGGGCTCTACCTCGCGACCCGCTGATTAAGAGGCCGATTTGGTCCGCGTCCGCCCATCCTGCTCGATCTAACCCTATCGCCATCAATGCGACCAAACGGTGCGTTTATTCAGTGGGAACTCGCGGGCGGGTCTCATGCCTGATGCTGACCTAGTGGGACGGGCGGTGACGGGCGAGTCGCACCGGGAGTGACACGGGGGGGGGCGTGGGGCAGGCAGGCCTAGATGGGGCTTCGAACAGGATCCCATGCCCAGGGGCCGCCAAAACAAAAAGGCGATGGACATAATCAGAACGGGGCGGAGCCCTCTGCGGCAGCGATTGCAAGTGCTGTCGGGGGTGGCCTTGACCGACCCGCCGTGCCCGACTAAGCTCGCGCCACCTGCCCGACCGGGCCAGACGGGCTGGAGGCCACGGCGTGAAGTGTCCTCGGTGCCAGCACGATAACCGCGAGGGACGACGCTTCTGCTCGGAGTGCGGAGCCTCGCTAGCGGTTACGTGCCCGGCCTGTAACTTCGCGAACGAACCCGGCGAGAAGTTCTGCGGTGGCTGCGGTGCGTCGCTCGGGGCCGCAACTGGAGCGACCACAGGCTCCCGATTCAGCTCGCCCGAGTCCTACACCCCTCGTCACTTGGCGGACAAAATCCTCACCTCCAAGGCTGCCCTCGAAGGCGAACGCAAGCAGATCACGGTCTTGTTTGCCGACCTCAAGGGATCCATGGAGTTGCTGGCCGACCGCGATCCGGAGGAGGCGCGCAAACTCCTCGACCCCGTGCTCGAGCGCATGATGGATGCGGTCCATCGCTATGAGGGCACCGTCAACCAGGTCATGGGCGACGGGATCATGGCGCTGTTCGGCGCTCCGCTGGCCCACGAAGACCACGCGGTGCGGGCGTGCTATGCCGCGTTGCGCATGCAGGAGTCAGTCGCGCAGTATGCGGAGGGTACCTTCCGCTCGCAGGGCGTGCCGATCCAGATCCGCGTCGGGCTCAACTCCGGCGAGGTGGTCGTCCGCGCCATAGGGTCCGATCTGCACATGGATTACACGGCGGTCGGTCAGACCACGCACCTGGCCGCGCGAATGGAGCAAATGGCCACGCCCGGGACGATCCTGCTTGCCCCCGCGACGCTGCAGCTCGCCGAAGGCTACGTTCAAGTGACGAGCCGGGGGCCGGCCGCGGTCAAGGGCCTGCCAGACTCCGTCGAAGTCTACGCGCTCACCGGAGCGAGCGCGCTGCGGTCCCGGCTCCACGCTTCCGCCGCTCGTGGCTTCACCCGGTTTGTCGACCGCGACGCCGAGATCGACCAGCTCTGCCGGACGCAGGCACTCGCGCAAGGCGGCCGCGGCCAGCTCGTCGCCGTCGTGGGCGAGGCCGGTGTGGGGAAGTCTCGCCTCGTCTACGAGTTCAGCCACTCCCATCGCACGAAGGACTGGCTCATCCTAGAAGCGCGCTCCGTATCCTACGGCAAGGCGACCAGCTACCTGCCAGTTATCGACCTTCTCAAAGGCTACTTCAAGGTGCACGATCGCGAAACGCACCGCGAGATCCGCGAGAAGGTGACCGGCAAGCTGCTCACGCTGGATCGGAGCCTCGAGCCGATCTTGCCCGCCTTGCTGGCGCTCCTCGATGTGCCCGTGGATGACGTCCACTGGGAAGCGCTCGATTCCGTGCAGCGCCGGCAGCGTACCCTCGACGCCGTCAAGCAACTCCTCGTCCGGGAGAGCCAAGGGCAACCGCTCCTCGTCGTCTTCGAGGACCTGCACTGGATCGATGCCGAGACGCAGGCTCTGCTCGACGGTCTGGTCGAGAGTCTGCCCACGGCCAGGCTCCTCCTGCTCGTCAAATACCGGCCCGAGTACCAGCATGGCTGGGTGAGCAAGACCTACTACACCCAGCTGCGGCTCGATGCGCTCCGGCCTGAGAGTGCGGCCGAGCTCCTACAGGCCCTCCTAGGCACCGATCCGGGGCTGGAGCCCGTCAAGCGCCTACTGGTCAGGCGCGGGAACCCCTTCTTCATCGAGGAGACCATCCGGACGCTCGTGGAGACGCACGCCCTCAGAGGGGAGCGGGGCGCGTATCGTCTCACCCGGCCGATCCAGGCGATCGAAGTCCCGGCATCGGTGCAGGTAGTCCTGGCTGCCCGGATTGACCGGCTCCAAGCGGACGACAAGCAGCTGCTCCAGACGGCCGCGGTCATCGGCAAAGACGTGCCCTTCGTGCTGCTCCACGCCATTGCCGAACTGCCGGAGGATGCCGTGCAGCGCGGGCACATCTCCAGGCGGCCGAGTTTCTCTATGAGACGCGCCTCTTTCCGGATCCCGAATGCAGCTTTAAGCACGCACTCACCAACGAGGTCGCGTACGGCACCCTGCTCCAGGACCAGCGCAGGCCTTTCCACGCCCGCATCGTCGGCGCCATCGAACGCATCCATCCGGACCGGTTGACCGAGCACGTCGAGCGGCTAGCTTATCATGCCATGCGAGGTGAGCTGTGGGAGAAGGCGGTCACGTACCTCCGGCAAGCCGGTGCCAAGGCCTTAGTCCGTTCGTCCAACCGAGAGGCGCTCGCGTACTTCGAGCAGGCGCTGACAGCGCTCACTCATCTCTCCGAAACGCGCGAGACGCTGGAACAGGCCATCGACGTCCGCTTCGACCTGCGAAACGCGCTCTTCCCGCTGGCGGAATCTGGACAGATCGAGGCGTACCTACGGGAAGCTGAGATCCTGGCCAGAAGCCTCGACGACCAGCGCAGACTCGGATGGGTATCGTTCTATCTGACGATGCATCACTTGGCCACTGGGAGCGGACACTCGACCGACATGCTCACACTGGCGCAGAGGGTCCGAAACATCGCTGACACGCTCTGCGATTACCGGCTACAGGCCATCGCCCAAGTCAGCCTTGCCCACGTCTGCTACATCTCGGGTGACTATCGCGGGACGGAGGATGCCTGCCGGAGACCGATCCACTCGGTCCAGGGCGATCAGATTCGTGAGCGGCGCCGCCTCGCGGCGCTTCCTGCCGTATTAGCCCGTTTCTACTTGGCGCGCATCCTCGGCGAGCGTGGAGCGTTTGACGAGGGAGGGGCCCACGGTGAAGAAGCGATCCGGATTGCGGAAACGCTCGACCAGCCGTTCAGCCTCATCTGCGCGTGTCTGGGTCTCGCGTATGTAAAGAGCCTCAGAGGGGAGCTGAGCCAAGCTATCCGTCTGCTCGAACGCGCGGTCGCTCAGTCCCGCGAGTGGAACGTCACCTACTTGGCCCTGTTCGGTATGGCGTCTCTCGGGCACACATACGCCTGGTCGGGGCGCATCAGAGAGGGCGTCTCCTGGCTGGAGCAGGCCCTGACAGCTCACGCATCGGCCAGGATCGGATGGTTCCACGTGATCAGCGCCGTGCAGGGCGGCGAGGTGTATCTGCTCGCGGGCCAGGTCGAGGACGCCCGCGCCTGCGCCGAGCGCGCCATGATGCTCGCCCATCAGCGCGGCGAACGCGGCCACGAGGCGTGGGCCCTCCGCCTCCTTGGCGAGATTGCTTTGCGTCATACCCGTCCCGATGTGGCGGCGGCCGAAACGCACTACCGCGCCGCGATTGCCCTGGCCTCCGAACTTGAGATGCGCCCACTCGTCGCCCACTGCCACCTCGGCCTCGGCAAGCTCTACCGGCGCCCGGGCCTGCGGCAAGAGGCTCAGGAGCATCTCGCCACCGCGACCACGATGTACCGCGACATGGACATGCGCTTCTGGCTCGAGCAGGCGGAGCAGGAGGTCAAGCGGCTTTCATAGCGTGTTGCGAGGCGGCCACAGGGTGACTCGCCGCGCCCACGCGGTAAACCTAGCGGGCTATGGCTTCGCCTTATTGGATCGATGAGAACGGCCGGCGCGTCTCGACGAGACCATGTCCACGGCCAGGCTGCGGCCGCGAATACCCCCTACATCGATACCGCTACGAGACACTCCGGCTCATAGGCTGGCAGCTCTACAGGGTAGCGAGCTTCATCAATTGGTGCGGGCATCGCCAAGAGCTCATCCCGGTGCCAGATGCGGTGCATTCCGGTCATCGGGGAAGCGAGATAATCCTCACAAGGTTGGGGCGCTACTGGATCACCTCATCCGCGCGCGCCAGCAGCGACAGCGGAACCGTGAGGCCAAGGACCTTCGCGGTCTTGAGATTGCAGGTAAGGACGCCAGACGAGAAGGTCGAGGGCACCGGCCTCTCTGTCGCTGGCTGCCGCCTCGCCAGGGGTCACACGCGCCTGAGATTGCGGTGATGCGCACGAGTTCTACGGCCAGACTTGGGAAGATGGGCCTAGACAGACTGTGTCGTCACACTTCGGGGCCTTCACGCGGACAGTGATAAGGTTTCCGCTTCGCACTGCATCCAGACAACCTGACGCGCAGCCCGAGTCATCGCCCGGTTTGCTCAGGCTACGGCCCATGAAGTTGTTGTGCAGGTCCATCCGGCCGGGGAGACTGGATGGATCCTGCGAGTTCTCGTGATCTGTACCGACCCGTTCAGCCCACCCTGGACTCGTCCGGCTCGCAAGCAGGCAGCTGGCGAAGCAGTGACGGAACGCATCATCCGGGCCATTGATCTTCCCCGGAAGATTGGGGGCGCCTGGCCAACTCACGCCCCCAGGCACTGGCGGACCGCATAGATCCATCGGCGGACTTTCCAAAAGCGAGTCGGCTTTCGCGAACCCCTCTTCAAATGCCTTTTTAGCTTTGAAACCGTTCGAGCACAGGCCTGTCGAGATTGGGAGAAGACAATCACCTACAATTAGGGCCCTGAGCTCACCTTCCGATTCCTTACCGAGATGCGGATTGTCTCCGGCTCCCGAATGCTCAGCGCCCTTGAGAGCGTCGCAAGTGGTGGGAACTGCCGGGGAAGGGCACGCCGGGCAACCGGGTGTTCTAGGGTCCTCCGGGCACGCTGGGCAGGTCGGCGTCGGCGCAGGTTTGCAACTACTTGGCGCACCCCCGGCTGGCGTACCCCCGAACAGCGCGTCAAGACAACGCGTGGTGCCAGGACCAACATCGCCCACTGTTTCCCAGCCGAGTGCCTTATCAGTTTTGAACTTCTTAACCGCTTCCCACGTCGGCCAGCGATAGCGGCCACTAACGGCAATGCCACCTGGGCCGGGCAGGGCGTCGACCCCAAGACCATATCCGAGATCCAGGAGTGCCTGCTGGATGGCCTTGACTGCATCGCCTGAATGTCCCAGTGTCATGCGGGTTCGATCCTTGCAACAATCCTGAAGGAGCGGGAACGATGCAAAGCGAGGCGATGTAAGGCAAGTTGCACCTGTCGCGGTCGTATTCATGGAATTCGATTCGCCTTCCGCCGCGCGCTGCAGTAGGGCCTCCATTGGCATTGGAGCGCGGCCCGCAGGAGAGCGACTGCACGAGGTCGTATCACAGCGTTTCACCACTGTGCGGCGCAGTTGCTGGTCGAGGAACCGGCTCACCACTTGATTTCCAACAAGCCGCTGCAGCACAAGCAGGGCCGGGACGTGCGCTAGCACCTCCGACGATTGCGTTTTCGCAGACAGTCCCGACCGCGCAACACGCTGACCATTGGGTCGCTCTTGAGTTCTGAGATACTGCATCCGTCTTCCTCGAAGCTCTTGGCCGAGTATATTGCGGTCTCGTCCCGCGTCAACGATTTGTTCAGAATTGCCGGTTCCGGTAGGAAAGAGATGTCCAGAGCCACACAGACTTGAAATAAAAGACTAAGGCGGACGCCGGTCGTCACGTTGAGTTGTCCGCGAGAGTCCTGCAGCCCTGCCGGAGCGCCTCGACGACACGAGGGTTAGCGGAGATCTTACCCGCGAGAGATAACCTATCCGGTAGACTTTCTCCGCGGGCCGCGCCAAGACAGCGAACGGCGCGGCGAGGAAGCCACCAGTGATAGCGCCAAGAAGGCGCGCCGGTCCATCACATACCCACCATCAATTGAACCATCCAGCCTTGCAAACGCGGCTCTGCTCGGCTAGGAGCCACGGGATGTGCTGCCGGACTTCGCGCCATGCGTCGGGTGCCCGGGGGAAGGTGAGCACGTACCGGAGCGCCACTGACACCTTGAGCCAGGGCAAATAGAGCGTTCTCTATGATTTGGGTGCGAGACGGATCGCCGCTGGCTCCTCGGAGTCCATGGCGGGCTATCGTAGCCGAACCGTCAAAAGCGCACACACATGCTTGCGCACGTCCTAGCCGGTAGGGGATCCGAGCGGGGGGCCCCGGCAACCGAAATGGCCGGTTTTCAGATCGTGCTAGTTTCGGGATAGTTCGGCAGCACGCTCAGGCTCATTCCTCAATAGCCAACGCCACAGGGCGTACCCCTCTCCTAGGTTGGACAATACCTCGCAACCGCGCGTGTGAACTGCGTTGCACTGATATTCATCCATTTCGCGTTGTTGCTTCGTAGTTCCGTGAGCACACGAGCGAGGTCTTCCGCATTGTCCGGCAACTCTTCTTTCAATCTGCGAGTAAGCTCCAACCATTCCTTACTATACGCATCGATATCCTTCCAGAGGTCCTCTTCGAATAGTTCATGAAATGCGTCGTCGCCCTTCAAATTTACACTCGCAAGGTCGCGGGTCAATTGCTGATAATCGGCGAGGACAACGCCTGCTATCTCCGCGCACCGCTCCTTGGACGGAGTCTCGTACGTTGCCTCCGCACGGCGCGGCTCGAGAATGTCCCAGCGCGCTCGAAAGATAAGCCTCAGAACGTGGATGAGAGACTTAAGGTTGGCGGGCATTCCTATCGGCAACGCGGATCCCTCAAACAGAGGTCTGAGGCGCTCTGAGTCGGCTGGGACGAAAATAACAAACACTTGGCGCAGCACGCGGTCGACGATTTCTGCTCTGACAATAACTGGGATGAAGATCCCCGATGGCGAGCGAAATGGGGTTAGCGGTGGCGGTAATTGTCCAGCCGCTATGGCCGCCATCGCCCTCTCTAGTTCCAGCGGCCACTCGGACGATGTCACAAGGACAGTACGAACGTCTGACCATTTCATTCCCGGCATATAGTGAAAGCCGAGCAGGTTCAAGCCACTGTCGTTGCCTTCGATAATCGAGTTGTCCGGATCCAACTTGCCTGGGCTGGTGTACTTGATGGATATGATCAGCCGCCGCTCATATAGCTGTTCGTCCACCCGAGCCGCGGCAAATTTTTCAGCCACCTGGCTGGCAAGGTCGTTTACAAGCGTTCCATCTTCACTGGAAACCTTGGCAACATCTGGGTTCAGAACCTCGCCTTTCGTCAGCGCTCCGGTGACGAACAAGTCCTTCATAAACTTGATAAAGCCCGCTTGGTCGGCCTCGATAGATTGATACGGCTCGAACACCGGCGGCGACTTGGGGATGTCTGTGTTTCTTATGCATACGACATTGTCATCGCTTTTGTAGAAACGCCCCAACTCATAATTGCACCAGCCCATGTCCATGGTGGTGTGTGGATAAAGCAGCACAAACACGTCCGCGGTGCGTACGTTATCGTCAATCCATTGTCTCCATTCTCGGCCCGCGGGCATGTCCTCGCTGAGCTTAACGCTCAGCTTCTTGCTCGATTTCACCTCTAGCAGTGATCGCTTAAAAGTTTTCGCTATATCGGCGTACTTCGTGCCATGGCTAACGAAGATGCTCAGTTCACTCATACGTTTTCCCCTTGCAAGCGCTTTGCGTGGCACACGAGAAGCTCACACCACTGCTGGTCTACGGTGTGCATCGGTGCTGTCCGGCATGCCGCATAGTCGTATCAGACAACCAGTGCATAGGCGACATCAACGCTCTCCACGCACGCTGTCCATCGCCCGAGCCCGCTTGCCCACCCCGTGCCTAGTCCCCCTGACGTATCTACGGCAGCAAAGTCGCTTTGCTTGTAGCTGATGAACACCTTGAGGGGCAGCGGGAACGGAGCAGCGGGTCTGGGCCGGGTTCCTGGCAGGGGCGAATCGACGGTGACGAGACTAGCCATGGTCTCCTCCCTACTTAGAGGAATGACACGTGTGCGAAGGCAACCTCCTCAGGTTACCGCCACCACGTTGGTCGATACGCTCAGCAACAACGGTGCCAGAACCGGCCAAACACCGATCGGCGGCAGGCAGTGGGGGCGCAACGCTTCGCAGCAGAGGGCCTTCGGGGATCCAGAACCCGAGCGCTCGGCCATGACAACTGGGCGATTCCGGTCACCTCTTCGAGGCAGCACCACGATGCGGCGATGAAGGCGCGACGGCGTACCCGTGCTCAACCCGCCGCGTGGCGCAAGACGGCAAAATCACTGGGCAACATCCGGTGTAGACCCTAGGCTACTTCGACTCATCGGGAATGATGCCCGCTCGACCGCCCGACCGGATCGCCCGAAGCGATGCCCGGACACATTCCTGTCCCTATTGCCTTTGTTGCCCTGCGGGCAAGAAACCTAAGGGACGCCCGTTTTGTGTATGCCTCTTCGCGGGGCCCCGCCGCCACGTTCTCGCTATCGTTTCTCCTGCTCCTAGAGGGCGTTGCAGGCATCCATGCAACGTCGCTACTCGCCCGTCCTTCCAGAAACAAATCATCCACGTTTCCGCTGTGGCAGCGCGGCGTATGGTCGCTGGCCCGCCATCCATCCTCGCCGCTGCTCTGAATCACAGGCCGCTCACTTGGCAACTGGTCTGAGGCGATAAGCTTGCGGATCGATCCTCCCGAGCAGATCCGCATGCCAGCGCCTCAAGCCCGCTTCGAGTAGATCGATGACCACACCGTCGATGTTCTTGCCTACGCGGATACCGTGTGCGGCGAGGCGCTCCGCGAGTTCTCGGCGCAGCTCCAACGTGAAAACGAGCCGGACGTGCTCAGGGACGGGCGATTATTTCGCCCTACGCGCTATGGCAGACTTGGCGGCTTGCTCGGGCTCAGCACCGCGCTGGTGGGTTTTGGGTCGAGTCGCGAGCGGAAGATCGGGCTCCTGGCCACCAGGGTGGTCCGATCGCGCTCTTTTCTGCCTGCCCATACGGGCCAAGCAATACACCGTAGTCCCTGGGGCAGGCAAGCAGGAAGGTCGGCTACACCCCGCACCTTTCTCTTCGCGGAGCAACCATTACCCTGCGAGCGAACGAGGCTTGGTGGCGCCCTCTATGCATGATTGCGTCCATGGGATGGCATTATCATCACCTTGCTCGCCATCACGCCGGGCACCTCTAGCTTTCGCAGCCAATGTCGAATTTGGCCGCGATCGTCCGCGAACGAGACGTGGAGGGGCTGGTGGATATCCCCTACCCAATGCCCGAGGTATTTGAGCGACGCGAGCTTCGCGGCATCATCATTCGATGTCCGCAACACCTCCAGATCGGCCGGGATGACCGTGAAGAGGCATTTAGGCACCCCGGGGCACTGGCTCACCGTGATCGTCTGGACTGACCGGGCCACGTTGATGAAGTGTTCCTCCGCTCGCTTCCGGGGATGATCGGGCCACGTACACGCATCCGTGAACGAGTCGAAGGTCGCGTCAAGAGCGATCAACCGGATGACCTCGTTCCGGGCCGTGTCGTTGAGTTCCTGGAAGGCGATCTGGCAGATGACTCGATGGCCGCATCCGTGGGCGGCGGGGAGTTCCAGCGCTCGCTCGTGTCGTTCGTCGCCGGCATCGTGGCGCGGTGCGTGACCGTGACCGGGCAGGGCCGAACAGGAAGGCGGTGGAACGGGCTCGGCCCGCGAACCAACTGAAGGCGACACATGACGCGTTCGACGATCTCCAGTGTTTGCGGCGAGATTGACCGAGGGCGGGCCGCTCATGTGCGCTGTGGCATCGGCTCGAAAGGCTCCGAGAGCGGCTGTGGCATCGGCTCCTAGAGGCTCAGAGAGCGGCCAGAGTCTGAGTGTGGGAGGTTATGTCAGGGGAGCGGGGGGCCAGATCGTAGATAACATAAGCCCAGTTGTCGTCTCCCGGATCAGTTCCTCCTTGCTACAGAGCTGCTCCGGAGGTCTCATGATAGCGGGTCCCAGGCGTTGGTACTTGCACATGCCGGGGATGTCCGGTGAAGACCTCTACCGCAGGATCGAACAC